>NZ_JAVIIV010000069.1:0-774 GCF_033977215.1 Mesorhizobium humile | reverse complement strand
AGGCCGTTGAGAACCTATGCGGCGGCTACCGCGCGCGCTCCCATCGTCGCTGCGTGGCGGCCTGGCCTCCACGCCGGATGGGTTTCGACCATGCGACGGGGCGGAGGTGTGTGAGCTTTCGGTGACGCCATCTCTGCGCCGCGATCCGGCATCGGAACGCGAAGCAATCGCTTGCCGTCCTTGCCCATGAGACCGCTGCTCGCTTCCAAGACGGATGTTGGTTTCTACGCCATCGTCGGCACGTCGCTCTCCTGGCCCTGCGTTCCTATCGGACGTGGTTTGTCGATGCGACAGGACCGGAGCGTAAGAACTTTCGCTTGCATGATCACCGCCTCCCGGCTCATCGTCAGAACGCAAAGCGCTTTCTTCCTGGCTTGCTTCACCTTCTGGCGCCAAAGGAAAACGGCGCCGCGCCATGCCCGTTCCGCGCAATGCGGAAGCGAAAAGTCGTGGTTGACCAACGGGGACGCGCGCGGACCGTTCCTGCGGGGTATCATCACCGCGGCCTGCGACGCGGCTGGAGGAAGCTTCGCTAGCCTGCGGCTCGCGGTGCGTCCGCTCGACAATCGAGTTGAACGCGTTTCCACCTTCTGCCGCGGCGTGACCTGATGCGGCGCGGGGCCTGCCGTCCGGGGCGCCACCGGCTGGAGTGCCTCCGATGCGCGATCTTCCCGTCCGGCCGATGTTGGTCATGTTTCGTCTCCGATCCAGGCAACAACGCATCGCCTAAAGTGTGTGGAGCAACGACAGGCGAGCCAACATGGTCGTCGCTCA
>NZ_JAVIIV010000068.1:0-1190 GCF_033977215.1 Mesorhizobium humile | reverse complement strand
AGGCGCCCAGCAGGCCAGCTCGTTTCAAGAGTTTTCCTCAGCTCCGCATACTCCGTTCGAGGGGGCTTGGGATTGGCTCACCACGCAGATGCAGTCCTCCACGCCCTCGTCTGCGAGGTCTCCGTCCTCAGACATCTACCGCGGTCTTGACCCTCTGGTTGATTTGCCCTCCACGCCCTCGTCTGCGAGGTCTCCGTCGTCAGACATCTACCGCGGTCTTAACCCTCTGGTTGATTTGCCCTCCCTCCCCTCGTCTGCGAGGTCTCCGTCATCAGACATCTACCGCGGTCTTGACCCTCTGGTTGATTTGCCCTCCACCCCGCACGAGTTGCGTGACGATGCTCACTATGCACCGGCGTTTCCGAGCACATCGGCGGATGCTCAGATAGCGGCGTTGAATCAGACAGCCTCGTTCCACGGCCACGGTGGGCTAGAGCTCGGCGCCAGGGATTGGCTGAGCGACGAGCATATCGCGGCGGATTACATGCTTCTGATTCAGGATCTGCAGCGGGACAATCCGGATCTCGCCTCCCGGACGCGGCTCGTGGATCCGCTCATAGCCCACTATCATCTGCGCTTGGGCTCCCAGAGCGTGGCCACGCGCGCCTTCCAGCACATTGTCCATGATCACGATGGTAATGACACAGCCGACTTCCTGTTCCTGCCAGTGAGCGATGCCAGTGCTTCGGATCCCAATCGCCGCGGCAGCCATTGGTCGCTGCTGCTCGTTGATCGTCGCGAACGGGCAAGGCCGGCTGCCTATCATTACGATTCCGCCGTGGGATACAACGACGGGCCTGCAGCACTGCTCGCACAACGGCTGGGCGCTCGTCTGGAGCTAGCCCGCATGACCCAGCAGAGCAACGGCTATGATTGCGGTGTCTTTGTGCTGGACGGGACGCGGGCATTGGTTAGGGGCCTGGCGCAAAGAGGACGGTCAGGCGTGCTGCACCTCGACAACCTCGTTGTCGATCGGCTGGCACTGCAAACCCGACTGAGGCGCTGACTGGGGTGGCTGCTGATAGAGCTGGCTGGAGCGGAACTGGGCGACATCAGCACTCCTTATGCGGGGCCCTGACCGAGGGAGCGACGATGACATGCCTCCGCTTGCGAATCGGCCAGCCAGCCGGTCGGCATGCGCGCTCTGGCCTGGATCGGAGGTGGAACATGACGGACATGGACGAGCGGCG
>NZ_JAVIIV010000067.1:0-1235 GCF_033977215.1 Mesorhizobium humile | reverse complement strand
GATGCGATCGACCAGCTCCACGCCGAGCGTCGCTACCGCGTTTTCGCCGACCTCGAGCGCATCGTTGGCAAGTTCCCGCGCGCCATCTGGCGTTCCAACGGCCGCGCCCAGGAAATCACCGTATGGTGCTCCAACGACTATCTCGGCATGGGGCAGAACGAGGATGTGATTGCCGCCTTCCAGACCGCGGCCGGCAAGATGGGTTCGGGCGCCGGCGGCACCCGCAACATCTCCGGCACCTCCAACCCGCTGGTCGAGCTGGAGCATGAGCTCGCCGACCTGCACGACAAGGAAGCGGCGCTGGTCTTCACCTCCGGCTTCGTCTCCAACGAGGCCTCGATCTCGACCATCGCCAGGCTTTTGCCCAACTGCCTGATCATCTCGGACGAGCTCAACCATGCCTCGATGATCGAAGGCGTGCGCCGCTCGGGCGCGGAAAAGAAGATCTTCCGCCACAACGACGTCGCGCATCTGGAAAGCCTCTTGCAGGCGGCCGGCCGCGAGCGCGCCAAGCTGATCGTCTTCGAGAGCGTCTATTCGATGGACGGCGACATCGCGCCGATCAGGCAGATCGTCGAGCTCGCCGAACGCTACAACGCCATGACCTATATCGACGAGGTCCATGCGGTGGGCATGTACGGGCCGCGCGGCGGCGGCATCACCGAACGCGAGGGCCTGGCCGACCGCATCGACGTCATCCAGGGCACGCTGGCCAAGGCGTTCGGCACGCTGGGCGGCTACATCACCGGCACGAGCGCGGTGATCGACGCGGTTCGCTCCTATGCGCCGGGCTTCATCTTCACGACCGCGCTGCCGCCGGCGATCGCCGCCGCCACCACCGCCTCGATCCGTCACCTGAAGCGCTCGCAGGCCGAGCGCGACGCACAGCAGCGCCAGGCAGCCAGGACCAAGCAGGTGCTTGCCGCCGCCGGCCTGCCGGTGATGGAATCGGCCACCCACATCGTGCCGGTGCTGGTCGGCGATCCCGAGCTTTGCAAGATGGCGAGCGACCGCCTGCTTGGCGTGCACGGCATCTACATCCAGCCGATCAACTACCCGACGGTGCCGCGCGGCACCGAGCGGCTGCGCATCACGCCGACGCCGTTCCATTCGGACGCGCTGATCGCCGAATTGCAGGACGCGCTGGTCGAGACCTGGGATGCGCTGGGCATCCCCTATGCCGGCTCCGGCCGTCCCGCCGTCGCCAAGACCGACCGGATCATTCCGCTCCTGGT
>NZ_JAVIIV010000066.1:0-1245 GCF_033977215.1 Mesorhizobium humile | reverse complement strand
CTCCTCGCCAATGGCGACCGTGGCCTGCCGATTGCGCTCCTCTTGCGGCCACTTGCTGAAACCGTTCACCAAGGTCACCAGGTGTTGATCGGCAAATCCGGCGAGTTGGCCGGCGCGGGACACGATCTCCTCGGCGAGGCCCACTGCAGCTTGGCGCACTTCAGGCTCCTCGGGCCACTTGCTGAATCCGTTCACCAGGTTCGCCACATGTTGGTCAGTAAATCCACGGAGGTGACTGGTGCGGCGGAGAATCTCGCGGGCAACTGCGGCCGTGGCTTCGCGCGTCTTCTCCTGTTCGGGCCATTTGCTGAAACCGTTCACCAGTATGGCCAGCTGCTGATGGGTAAACCCCTTGATTTTGTCGGCGCGGGAGGCGATCTCCCCGGCGATGGCGACCGCCACCTGGCGCATGCCTGGCTCTTGCGGCCACTTGCTGAAGCCATTGATCAGATAGGCCAGCTCCTGACCAGGAAAACCGCGCAATCGGTTGGCGTCGCAGCTGACCTCAGAGGCGATGGCGACGGCCGCTTCGCGCGTCTTCTCCTGTTCCGGCCACTTGCTGAAACCATTCACCAGATTGGCCAGGTGTTGATCCGTGAACCCACCCAGCTCCCTGGCGCGCGCAACGACCTCCCCACCGACGGTGACTGCTGCCTGGCGCATATTGAGTTCTTCGGGCCACTTGCTGAAACCATTCACCAGTATCGCCAGGTGCTGATGAGTAAATCCGCCGGGCTTGCCGACGCCGGACGCAATGTCCCCTGCGATGGCGACCGCAGCCTGACGTATGCCTGGCTCTTGCGGCCACTTGCTGAAACCGTTCACCAAAGTGGCCAGCTCCTGCTCAGGAAAGCGACCGAGTCGGTTGGCCTCGCGACTGATCTCAGAGCCGATGGCGATCGTTGCTTCGCGCGTGCTTTCCTGTTCCGGCCACTTGCTGAAACCGTTCACCAGGTTCGCCAGGTCCTGCGGTACAAAATCGGAAAGCCGATTGGCTCGGCCTGCGAGGTACGTCACCTCGGTGCCGATAGCGCTGGTGGCCTCCCGACACTCCGCCTGGTTCGGCCATTTGCTGAAGCCATTGACCAGGTTGGTCAAGCTCTGCGGATTGAATTTGGAAAACCCTTGCGTGTGGGCGCGGCGAAGAACCTCACCAGCAACTGCGAAAGTGCCGTCGCCACACCCTGGCTGGTCAGGCCACTTGCTGAAGCCGTTCACCAGCAGCGAGAGGTTTCGAGCGTCGAG
>NZ_JAVIIV010000065.1:0-1366 GCF_033977215.1 Mesorhizobium humile | reverse complement strand
TCGTCATGTATGGACGGCCCCTCTTGGGCAAGAGGCAAAATAGCGGCGACGGCTTAAGTCTGGAGCGGTCATGTATTCGGCCTTTGATGCGGTCGATTTGATGACCGCTGGCCCTCAGGGGTTACGCGGATCGAGTTCCAATCATTCTAGCGCGCTTTTTAATCGCGATGACGAAGGCGGAGTGTCTCGACCCAGGTCCTGACCATTTTGCCGTGCTGCTATTTGCTCCTTACGCTGTTAAGGGCCTCGCTTTGCGGGTTATGCCGCAGCCGGCGCCCTGTATTGTTGTCCCGAGCTCAGCATTGCCCAGATGATGCGAGCGGTCTTGGCGGCCTGCGCCACGACGGCGACCTTGACCGGCCGCCTGGCCAGCAGGCCACGTATCCAGGGCGAGCCCTTGTCGGGTTTGGCCCTGACCTGGCGCAGCCAGGAGCTGGCGCCGAGAATAAGCAGCCTTCGCAGGTCTCTGTCGCCGGCGCGACTGATATGGCCCGTCAACTTGTGCTTGCCGCCGGTGTCATGACTCTTGCGGGTCAGGCCGAGCCACGCCGCGAAGTCCCTGCCCGAGGCGAACTGGCGGCCGTCGCCAATGGCCGCGATGGTTGCATGTGCGATGATCGGGCCGACGCTCGGGATCGTCGTCAGCCGCAAGGCCGCTTGCTGCTGCCTGACCTGAGCCAGGATCTGCTTGTCCAGCTTGCCGATCTCGCCATCCAGCGCCCGCCATTGTCCGGCCAGCGGCGCCAGGCAGATCAGCAGCGCCGCGGGGATGGCCTCATCCGAGGTCTCGATGCGCTGCAGCAGCGCTTCCAGGCCCGCAGCCCCCTGGGCGCTTGTCTGGCCCATCTCATAGAGCAGGCCACGCATGGCGTTGGCCAACTGCGTGCGCTGGCGCACCAGAAGGTCACGCGTGCGGTGCAGCGCTCTGGCCCATTGCTGTTCGACCGTCTTGATCGGCACGAAGCGCATGTCGGGCCGGCTTACCGCCTCGCAACAGCCGTGCGCGTCGCGGGCATCGTTCTTGTTGCGCGGGACATAGGGCTTCACATAGGCCGGCGGCATCAGCTTGACGTCATGGCCGAGCGCGCTGAGCGTGCGGGCCCAATGATGAGCCGAGCCGCAGGCCTCCATGCCGATCAGCGCCGGCGGCTGCGCGGCGAAGAACTTCTCCACCTGCGCGCGGCGCAGCTGGCGCTGCACCACCACGCGCCCGGTCGCATCCACGCCGTGCACCTGAAACACATTCTTGGCCAAATCGATACCAAATCTGATAGCTTGCATGACGGACGGTCTCCTTCCGCTGGAGTTAATCACAGCCCAGTTTGGCACATTCGATGCCGCAAGGGGCCGTCCACCCATCATTCTA
>NZ_JAVIIV010000064.1:0-1493 GCF_033977215.1 Mesorhizobium humile | reverse complement strand
GGCAAGCTCATCAACCTTGAACGCCGGCTGAAGGAAGAGCCGCTCGACGGCACGATCGGCATCGGTCACACGCGCTGGGCAACGCATGGCGTGCCCAACGAGACCAACGCGCATCCGCATTTTTCCAACGGCGTCGCCGTCGTCCACAACGGCATCATCGAGAATTTCGCCGAGCTGCGCGACGAGCTCACCCGCGACGGCTACAGCTTTTCCTCGCAGACCGACACCGAGGTCGTCGCGCATCTGGTGGCGCGCGAGCTCGCCAGGGGGCTGAAGCCGGTGGAGGCCGCGCATGCGGCGCTGAAGCGGCTGTCCGGCGCCTTCGCGCTGGCAATCATGTTCAAGGGCGACGAGGACCTGATCGTCGGCGCCCGCAACGGTCCGCCTTTGGCCGTCGGCCATGGCGAGGGCGAGATGTTCTTGGGTTCGGACGCGATCGCGCTGGCGCCCTTCACCAACTCGATCACCTATCTTGAGGACGGCGACTGGGCGGTCGTGCGGCGCGACGGCGTGACCATCTACGACATCGACGGCAACAAGGTCGACCGCAAGCGCCAGCAATCGCTGTCGACCAGCTTCATGGTCGACAAGGGCAACCGCCGGCATTTCATGGAAAAGGAAATCCACGAGCAGCCGGAGGTGATCTCGCACACGCTGGCGCATTACGTGGATTTCGTCTCGGGCGTGTCGAAGCCGCTCGACCTGCCGTTCGACTTCGCCAGGATCGGCCGGCTGGCGCTGTCGGCCTGCGGCACCGCCTATCTCGCCGGGCTGATCTCGAAATACTGGTTCGAGCGCTATGCGCGGCTCCCCGTGGACATCGATGTCGCCTCCGAATTCCGCTATCGCGAGATGCCGCTGTCGGCCAGCGACGCGGCCTTCTTCATCTCGCAGTCGGGCGAGACCGCCGACACGCTGGCCTCGCTGCGCTATTGCCGCCAGGCCGGCATGAAGATCGGCGCGGTGGTCAATGTGCGCGAATCGACCATGGCGCGCGAATCCGACGTCGTGCTGCCGACGCTTGCCGGGCCGGAGATCGGCGTCGCCTCGACCAAGGCGTTCACGTGTCAGCTCTCCGTCCTGGCAGCACTTGCGGTCCGCGCCGGCGTGGCGCGCGGCACGATCTCGCGCGACGAGGAAAAGCGGCTGGTGCGCGAGCTTTCCGAAGCGCCGCGCTTCGCCACCCAGGTGCTGAAGCTCGACGAGCAGATCGAGCGCATCGCGCGCGAGCTGTCGCGCTACAAGGACGTGCTCTATCTCGGCCGCGACACCAACTTCCCGCTGGCCATGGAAGGGGCGCTGAAGCTCAAGGAGATTTCCTACATCCACGCCGAAGGCTATGCCGGCGGCGAGCTGAAGCACGGGCCGATCGCGCTGATCGACGAGAACATGCCGGTGATCGTGATCGCGCCGCATGACCGCATCTTCGAAAAGACGGTCTCGAACATGCAGGAAGTGGCGGCGCGCGGCGGCAAGATCATCCTGATCACCGA
>NZ_JAVIIV010000063.1:0-1512 GCF_033977215.1 Mesorhizobium humile | reverse complement strand
CTCGACGCTCGAAACCTCTCGCTGCTGGTGAACGGCTTCAGCAAGTGGCCTGACCAGCCAGGGTGTGGCGAGGGCACTTTCGCAGTTGCTGGTGAGGTTCTTCGCCGCGCTGAGACGGAGGGATTTTCCAAATTCAATCCGCAGAACCTGACCAATCTGGTCAATGGCTTCAGCAAATGGCCGAAACAAGCGGAGTGTCGGGACGCCACCAGCGCTATCGGCACCGAGGTGACGTACCTCGCGGACCGAGCCAATCGGCTTTCCGATTTCGAACCGCAGGGCCTGGCGAACCTGGTGAACGGTTTCAGCAAATGGCCGAGCCAGGCGAAGTGTCGGAAAGCCACTAGCGCTATCGGCACCGAGGTGACGCGCCTTGCAGGCCGAGCCAAGCGGCTCTCCGATTTTAGCCCGCAGGGCCTGTCGAACCTGGTCAATGGCTTCGGCAAGTACCCGGAAGAACAGGATTTGCGCCAAGCTGTGGCGGATATCGCCGCCGAGATCGTTGGCCGCGCCGGCAAGCTCAATAGATTTCCACATCAAGAGTTGGCCAATCTGGTGAACGGGTTCGGCAAATGGCCCGAAGAATTCGACATGCGCCATGCTACCGTTGCCATCGCCGGCGAGATCGTTGCGCGTGCCAAAGAGCTCGGCGGATTCACTGATCAACATCTGGCGAACCTGGCGAACGGTTTCAGCAAGTGGCCCGAACAGACGCGCGAGGCGACGGTTTCCATTGCGGGCGAGGTCGTTACCCGAGCCGGCGAGCTCAACAGATTTGGGTATCAAGAGTTGGCCAACCTGGTGAACGGTTTCAGCAAGTGGCCTGACCAGCAGAACACGAGCGAGGCGACCATTGCCATCGCCGGCGAGGTCGTTGCCCGAGCCGGAAAGCTCAAGGGATTTGCGAATCAAGAGTTGGCCAATCTGGTGAACGGTTTCAGCAAGTGGCCGGAACATGCAAGCACTCGCGAGGCGATGATCGCCATCGCCTCTGAGGTCAGTCGCGCCGCCAACCGATTGCGCGGTTTTCCTGGTCAGGAGCTGGCCTATCTGATCAATGGCTTCAGCAAATGGCCGCAAGAGCCAGGCATGCGCCAGGTGGCGGTCGCCATCGCCGGGGAGATCGCCTCCCGTGCCGACAAAATCAAGGGATTTACCCATCAGCAGCTGGCCATACTGGTGAACGGTTTCAGCAAGTGGCCGCAGGAGGAGCGAAATCGGCAGGCCACGGCCGCCATCGGCGGGGAGGTCCTTCGCCGCGCCGATCACCCAAATGTCGGGCTCTCCGACTTTGCTCCGCTGAGCCTGGCCAATTTGGTGAATGGCTTCAGCAAATGGCCGCAAGAGCCAGGCATGCGCCAGGCTGCAGTTGCCATGGCTGGGGAGATCGCTTCCCGCGTCGGCAAAATCAAGGGATTTAGTCATCAGCATCTTGCGGTCCTGGTGAACGGTTTCAGCAAGTGGCCGCAAGAGGAGCGCAATCGGCAGGCCACGGTCGCCATTGGCGAGGAG
>NZ_JAVIIV010000062.1:0-1639 GCF_033977215.1 Mesorhizobium humile | reverse complement strand
TCTAACATCCCGACAGGAGCAGCCGCCCGCATCTGGGCTCGGGCGAGACCCCAATCACCCCATCTGTTGAAGAAGTCAGGTGCGCTCGCAGACGAAGCCTGAATCGTCGGCATTGTGGATATAGAAGTGACCGACGAGGCGGCCTGCGGTGCCTATCATCGCCCATCCGCGACCGCATGCGGGATCGCTTTCGTCGTGACCCTCCCACGAGAATTCCGCGCAGGCCGAGCCGTCTCGCGCGCCGTAGCGGACATCAAGGAAGCCTTTGAGGGCGCCGAAGCCGATTTCGCCGCCCGCCGCGCCTTTGAACGTCAGATGCGCCTCTTCGACGAGATCGAGGAAATCGTTGTCCCAGACATCCATTTCGACGATACGCCAGCGCCCGGCAAAGGCCTTGGCGATGGCTGGAACCGTGGCCATGTCAACTGGTCCCAGCGATGAGCTTCGGCAGCCGCACCAGATTGTAGGCGGCGGCAGCGAAGGTGAAACCCCATCCGACCCGGTCGCGGCCGCGGGACTTGGTTTGGCGCTGACCGGCGACCATCTTGATCCAGCCGAACGCCTCTTCAATGCGCTTGCGAATACGCTGACTGACAGCATAGCCGCTATGCCGGGTGGTGCGCCCGTCGATGGCCGAACTACGGCCGCTGGTGTTCTGCGCTACATGCGGCGTCACCTTCATTGAGCGCAACTCATTGATGAAGTCCTCAGCGTCATAGGCCTTGTCGGCGCCGAGTGTGATTGTTTGCGGACGGTCGGCACGCGGTTCGATCATGTGCAGGGCCGCCACCCGCTCGGCATGCCCGTCGGCAAACGTCAGGCAGGCGTCGACCAGAAGGCTATGGCGGTTCTCCATCAGCCCATGCCCCATGAAGCACAGCTTCGCCTCCTTGCCCCGCCCTTTGCGGTAGAGCCTGGCGTCGGGGTCGGTGGTCGAGGCGTGCGTCTCGTTCGATCGCCTCTCGCCGTGGAAGTCCGCTTCCGCATTGCGTCCGCCGCCGTCTGCCGGCGGCTCGCCATGACCACCGCTTGGGCCGGCCTTCTGCTTGACGCTCTTCATCGACGCCCAGGCCTCGATCAGCGTCCCGTCGACCGAGAAGTGATCCGTCGACAGAAGCCTCTTGATCTTGGGCTGCGCCAGCACCGCGCTCAGGAACTTTGCGGCGATGTCGCCCTCCAGCAACCGGTCGCGGTTCTTGGAGAACACAGAATGATCCCAGGCCGCATCGTCAACGCCAATCCCGACGAACCAGCGGAACAGAAGGTCGTATTCCAGCCGCTCCATCAACAGCCGCTCAGAGCCGATCGAATAGAACGCCTGCAACAGCATCGCCCGCAGCAGCTTCTCCGGCGGGATCGATGGCCTTCCGATCGGCGAATACAGCGCCGCGAAGTCCCGCTCCAGCGCCGACAGCGCCTCGCTCACGATTAACCGGATCGTCCGCAACGGATGGTTGCGCCGCACCCGCGCCTCAAGGTCAACATAGCTGAACAGGTCGCCAGTTCGATCGTCGCCACCGCGCACTCGTCACCTCCGAATCCCCTCGGAACCAGTGAATCATCGCTGTGGTCCGGTGGCGAGTGCCTTTTTCAACAGATGGGGTGATTGGGGTCTCGCCCGAGCCCAGATGCGGGCGGC
>NZ_JAVIIV010000061.1:0-1710 GCF_033977215.1 Mesorhizobium humile | reverse complement strand
CTGGGCATCCCCTATGCCGGCTCCGGCCGTCCCGCCGTCGCCAAGACCGACCGGATCATTCCGCTCCTGGTTCCGAAGTCAGGCGGCTGACTTGCAACTGTCGGGGCGCTGGCCGCGCTCCGCTTATAGCTGTTTCTCGTTCTGCAAACGTTGCGACGCCTCTAGGTCACGGAATGGATCCTAGGTCTCCGCGACGTCGCTTCGCGACTGCTTCGCCCTAGGATGACGAAATCCATTTTTGCCAGCCGATAATCACAAGCGTTGGAGATTATCCGAGGCCGTCCTTCCGTACGTTTGCTAGGAACAAAACGGTGCAGAAAAAGGGTTCGCAAACAAACACTTCCCACCCGATTGCGAACTCACACCGTCTTCATCCATTTCGCCAGGCGATGGGCCGCTTCCTCGAGCTGATCGAGGCGGCGGTGGAAGCATAGTCTGAGAAAGGCTTCGCCGCCGGGACCGAAGGCGGTGCCGGGCGCCAGGCCGACATTGGCGTTGTCGACGATGTCGAAGGCGGCTTTTCGGGAATCGGTGAGGCCGTCGACCCTGAAGAACAGATAGAAGGCGCCCTGCGGCACGGTGAAACGCGCCTTGCCGGTTTCGCCCAGGATGCCGCAGACGAGGTCGCGGGCGGCATGCGCGCGCTCCACCTGTTCGGCGATAAAGCCGTCACCCTCGTCGAGGGCGGCGACCGCGCCGCGCTGCATGAACTGGGCGACGCCGGAGTTCGAGTACTGGATCAGGTTTTCGAACACCTGCTGCAAGGCGGGGTGGGTCTTGATCCAGCCGACGCGCCAGCCGGTCATCGCCCAGTTCTTGGAAAAGCTGTTGACGAACAGAATGCGGTCCTCGGGCGTGGCAATGTCGAGGAAGGACGGCGCGCGGCCATGGCCGTAGTGGAACAGCGAATAGATCTCGTCGGCAATGATCCACAGGCCCTTTTGGCGGGCGAGATCGAGGATCGCCTGGAGCGTCTCCCGATCGGCGGTCCAGCCGGTCGGGTTGGACGGCGTGTTGATGAACAACAGCTTCGTGCGCGGCGTGACCGCGGCGGCGATCTTGTCGACGTCGCAGGACCAGCCATTGCCGGACTGGTCGAGGGTGACCGGCACCGGCACGGCGCCCGCCACGCCGGCGGCCGCGGCGAAGTTCGGCCAGGCGGGCGAGAGGTAGATAACCTCATCGCCGCTGCCGGCGATCGCGTCGATAGCCAGCTGGATGGCATGCATGCCGGATCCGGTGACGATGAATTCTTCCTCGGCGAAGGTCTTGCCGAAGTGCCTGGCGTAGTAGCGGGCGAGCGCCTGCCTGAGCGCGGGAATGCCCCTCTGCCAGGTGTAGAAAGTCTCGCCGTCGGCCAGTCCCTTGGCGGCGGCATCGCTGATGAAGGCCGGCGTCGGCAGATCGCCCTCACCGGCCCAGAGCGGGATCAGGCCTTCGCGCAGGCGGCCATGATTGACGACGGCGACAATGCCGCTTTCAGGGGCAGCTCGGGCCTCGGTGCGCAAGGTCTCGATAAGGGTCATGGGCAAAATCCATATTCGTCTCGTGAGCGCTCTTACCAGATCGCCAAACGGAAAACCCCGGCCGCGGGCGGCCGGGGTTTTGGTCCAGAGCGCCCGCTCTGCGTTATCTCTTGGCGAGCAGGTCGCGGATTTCGGTCAGAAGCTGCACATCGGCAGGCGGCGGCGCGGCGGCAGGGGCCGGCTT
>NZ_JAVIIV010000060.1:0-2104 GCF_033977215.1 Mesorhizobium humile | reverse complement strand
TCACGGAGCCGCCGGCGAACCACGCTGTAAAGCTTGTCGAGCTTGCGATAGGGTGCGCGCGTGCGCTGGAAGATTTCTCTGGCGTCCGTCATGGGCCGCCCGGAACGCAGATAGGCGAGCACCGCTTCGCCGACCAGCTCCATCAGTGGCAGGATGTGCTGGCTCGCGTCTTGTGGGGCGAACATGGATGGCTTCCGTCCGCCAGTCGATGTCCTCGATCTGCAGATTGCGGATTTCACCAGACCGTAGCCCATATGTTGCAAGGAGTTGCAGGGATCGCATGGTCCCGCAGCCCCGCCGATGTCTCGTTTCTTCGCGCTCTCGAAACAGCGACTGTCAGATCGCGGTTCAGGACTGACGGTGTACTCCTTCGTACGCATAAGCGACGGGGCTATCACGTGCCCTGACAGGTCCGCCGTGACGCGACCTGTGATGTGATGTGGAGGTAGCGCAGCAGCGAGCGAAGCCGCTCTGCTGTATCCTTCAGCGAGCAGCGCGTCAGTTTCGGCGCGCGCAAATCCATATAGCGGTCAACGTCGCTACTGCTGAGGCCCGTCCACCCGTCGATGCCGCCACCGGTCTGCCAAGCAAGGAAGTTGCGGGCTTCCCACATCAACGTTGCGACGCTGGAGCAAGCCAACCCGCGTTCCTCACGCAGCCGGATTTCGTACTCGTCGCAGATTGCAAATCGGACCACATCGGCCGCGCAGGTAGGCTCGATAGCTCGTGGCCATTGACCGTGAGCAAGCCGCAACAAGGCTCGAATTCCGGAGCGCGGAACCTGGTGCCAGCGCGCGCTGGGACGTCGACCCGTGCAGGTATTGCTCGACCTGCACGTCGATCACGTCCGCGACGGGATGCTCCGATGTACGAGATAATCGAGAAACTCAGACGCGTAGGCGCAGTAGCTCCCCGCCACGACAGGGCTGTACCGCTGACCGATAAGCGAGGATTTGAGTGCGGCGATCAGGTCGTGACGGCTATTTGACATTGGCAACTCCTCTGTTGGTTGACCCGCAGAGGTTCGGCACGAAATAATGCAAAGCAAGCTGATCCGAAAAATGGCGAAAATCCGTGAATCATTCCTCCGCATTATGAAGACCTCGTGATTAGTGAAACGGCGCAAGACGGAGGCCGCCGACGTCGAAGCGATCAGCGAAGCCGTCACCCGCAAGACCATGCGTTTCGTTCCGATCAAATCGGCTGATCAACAAGCGGCGGCCATGGTGCTGAGGACGCGCGCCCTTTTGATCCGACAGCAAACTCAGGCGATCAACGCGCTTCGCGGGCATTTGTCGGAGTTGGGGGTTGTTGCCGCCCTCGGCACGGCTATGGCTGCGTTGATCGAGATCGTGCGGGACGAGGAGGACGTTTGCCTGCCAAAAGCCGCTCGATTGGCTTTGGCTGAAATCGCCGATCAGATCGAGGCGCTGACGCGTCAAATCGACAAGCTCGAACGACGGATCGTCGGCGAGGCGAAGCGCGACCAGGACATGCCACGGCTGACGACAATTCCGGGCGTCGGAGCGATCGCGGCGGCTTCCGTCAAAAGCGCTGATCCCGGATCCCGACGGATTCAAATCCGGCCGTCACTTCGCCCCCTGGCTGAGACTAACGCCAAAGCCCCATTCGAGCGACGGCAAGGAGCAGCTCGGCGGCATATCGAAATGGGCAACCCGACGCTCCGCTCGCTGCTCGTTTGTGGCGCGACGTCGTCGCAATCGCGCTCGCCAACAAGATGGCGAGGATCATCTGGGCGCTGCTCGCCAGGGGCGGGACATATCGAAATACTGGCGCGGCGAGCAGCGCAGCACACGCCTGAGCCGATATGACGACCAGGACGGACTTGCCGACGCGACGCCGGACAGAGGCGAGGTGCAAAATTAGACGATGATCCACGGGACGAAATCCCGAGGAGGAGAGGCCGGCGCGACAATGCGCTTAAAGCGCGTCAGATTGATCAGTCCCTCGCATCGCGAATTTTATCGAGGCCAGCGGTCTTGGACCGCGCGCCGGACATATGACCGCACCGATCCCGCTGGATGAAAAGGGCTTGCCCGCGTGGCCGTTCCACATATGTGGCGCTGCAGCCGATGCCTAATGC
>NZ_JAVIIV010000005.1:0-312102 GCF_033977215.1 Mesorhizobium humile | reverse complement strand
TTCCAGGGTCTGCGCGCGTCGCTTCGCTCCTTGCTCCGCCCTGGAATGACGAGGTTCAGGAGCCTTCAGCTCATCGCCGGCGTTTGCGCCGACTTACCCCAAACGGACGTTGATGGCCTTGCCCGACAAGCCTGCAATCTTTCAAAATCACTGTGTTGAGGAACTAGCTGCGACGCAGCCTATTGGCTATTTGTGGCAAGAACAGCCTCGACGTTCTGCCGGTGAACGGCTTCGTATGGCGCGAAATATTCGGTCGCGGTCATGGCGAAAATATCGGCGCCGAAGGTCCTTAGATCCTGCCTTGCCAGGTCTGGGTCTTGCCGGCAGGCAAGCAGCTTTCGGACATAGGCCTCGGTCGCCGCGATGAAGCTTCTGTCATAGCCGCCGGCTTCGATTGCCTCGAAGGAACCGTGGTTGGGCAGGATCCGATCGAACTGCCAGCCGGCCATGCGCTCGAGGTCGATCAGATGTTCGCTCAAACGCTCCGGTTCCGACACATAGGTGACGGAGTCCTCCAGCGTGTCGCCTGCCAGAAGCAGGCCAGCCTCGGGCATCAGCAACACCGTGCCGTCATGGCTGTGGATCTCGACCTGGCGCAGTTCGATCGCGATCGCTCCGACCGTCAGGCTAAGGCTGTCCTCGAAAATCCTGTTGGGCAGCACCAGTGGCTTGATCGGTGGATTGCCGCCCTCGATGTCGGCCCGGCCGCGTTCGAGTGCCGAGGCGGTGAGGCGGTTGGCGATGATCTCGCAATCCTTAAACACCTCGTTGCCGGCGATATGGTCGTCATGCCAGTGGCTGAGCACGACGCGTATCGAGGTCACGCCCATCTCCTCAAGGGTTAGCCGGATGAGGCGGGCATGGGGCAGGGAGATGTGCGTGTCATAGACGAGCGCCTGCGATCCATCGACGATCGCATAGGTGCAGATGCCGAGCGTGTAAGCGCCGTCGTCGAGCCAATTCGGCTCGTGCGACCAGATGCGAACGCCATCGACACGGCCATCATAGAAGCCGAGCAGATTCGGCGCCGGATGGATCAGCCGCATCGTCGAACCGAGAGAAAGCTTGGTCATCCGGCTGCTCCTGAGTGCTGCGAGCTCAGCCAAGCAACTGGCCGAGACGGTCGATCTCCTGAGTCGTGGTTGCGAAGCTGGCGACGAAGCGGTAGATCGCTTCATTGTCGCCGAGATGCCCGTCAAAACCCTGCGGCACGCCCCATTCGTAGAATTTGGCGCCGGCCGCTTGCAGCTTTTCCGCTGTGGCACGACCGAGGATGGCGAACACCTCGTTGGCCTGCGGCAGCCAGGCGAGCCTGCCGGCCGGCGCATCCTCGATCGTTTCGGCCAGGTGTGCTGCCATCTGATTGGCGTGGCCCGCCATCCTCAACCACAATTCGTCGGTGAAATAGGCCTCGAACTGGGCCGAGATGAAGCGGGCCTTGGAGAAGGTCTGCCCGGCGCGCTGGCGCAACAGACGCGAATCCTTGCCGACATCCGGATTGAGGATCACCACCGCGTCGGCCATCCAGCAGCCATTCTTGGTGCCGCCGAAGGAGATCAGGTCGACGCCGCTCTTCCAGGTCATTTCGGCCGGGCTGACGCCGGTCGCGGCAATCGCATTGGCGAAGCGCGCGCCGTCCATGTGCAGCGGCAGCTTGTGGCGGCGGCTGACCTCGGCGATGGCCTTGACGTCGTCGGCGCTGTAGACCGTGCCGACCTCGGTCGCCTGGGTGACGGTGACCGCCATCGGCTGGCCGGCAGGGGCCAGATCCTGCGAATAGCGCTTGATGGCCCGGTCGAGAGCCTCCGGGTTCATCCGCCCCAGCGGTCCCGGCACCGGCGCCATGCGTGCGCCGCCGGTGTAGAAACCCATCGCGCCGAACTCGTCGACATTCATATGCGCTTCGGAATGGCAAAGCGCGATGCCGCCGATGCGGTTCAACGCGGCCATCGAAAGCGCGTTAGCCGCCGTACCGGTCGCGACGAAGAAGACCTGCACCTCGCGCTCGAAGATCTCGCTGAAGCGGCGATAGACGGCGCGGTCCAGATCGCCGTCGCCATAGGCTGTCGAAACGCCCGCGGCATGGCGCGACAGGTTGGCCGAAATGTCGGGGTGAACGCCCGCCCAGTTGTCGGATGCAAAGAACATCGAGAGGTCCATGTCATGATTGGCAAAAGCGGCGGGACTTGACCGCTTCGGCAGTCGAAGCGCAAGGGCCAACGCTTCGCAAAGTGGTGAAGCCAGCCGCAGGTCCGGAAGGCCCGGACCAAAGCTTGCGTTTGCGGCGCCTGTCACGAAATTTTGTGTCGCGACGCCGCCAAGTTTTTTGTGAATCGGTCTTGTGTGGTCGCCGGATTTCTGCCATAAAAAATTTAGGACAGTAGTGCTGTCTTATTTTGTCGCACAAAACAGGCTGGACTGGCGTATCATTGCTGCCATTCCGGCCATTGTCGCGAGCGGCGGGTAGACGGCCCGGCTCTGGCCTGTACGATACCGGATGCGAACCGGGCGTATAGCCGTATGGTTCGATGGATTTCGCAAGACGTGCAGCAGGATGAAGGGGAAGCATTCTCGCTTCCCAAGGCAAACCAGCGCCCTGAGACGGTCGGGGCTAAGGTGGAGAACGGAGGATAGGACGATGACGGAACTGACGCTATCTGCGATCAACGGCCAGGCCGCGCAGACGAAAGCGACAGCCGTTAAAAATACCGTCCTGACCAAAGAACTGCGAACTGCCAACGGCATGGCAGCGCAGGGCCTCTATGATCCGCGCAACGAGCATGACGCCTGCGGCGTCGGCTTCATCGCCAACATGAAGGGCGTGAAGTCGCACCAGATCGTCGAGGACGGTCTGGCGATGCTGGAAAACCTCACCCACCGCGGCGCCGTCGGCGCCGATCCGCTGGTCGGCGACGGCGCCGGCGTGCTGGTGCAGATCCCGGACGGCTTCTTCCGCGAGGAAATGGCCGCCAAGGGCGTCGAACTGCCGCCGGCAGGCCAATACGGCGTCGGCCACTGGTTCATGCCGCAGGACGCAGCGCTGCGCGCCCATATCGAAGAGATCATCGCCGAATCGGCGCAGTCGGAAGGCCTGCCGCTCATCGGTTTCCGCGACGTGCCGGTCGACAATTCGTCGCTGTCAAAGGCGCCGGGCATCGTCGCGTCGGAGCCGTTCCATCGGCAGGTGTTCATCGGCCGCACCGCCGACATTCCGGACGACGAAGAGTACGAGGCGCGGCTTTACCTGCTGCGCAAGGTGATCTCGGGCCGCATCTACGCCGAGAACGACAACAAGGACATCGGCGCCTATTGCGTGTCGCTGTCGGCGCGCACCGTCGTCTACAAGGGCATGTTCCTGGCCTACCAGGTCGGCGCCTATTACAAGGACCTCAAGGACCCGCGCTTCGAAACGGCGCTGATCCTCGTCCACCAGCGCTTCTCGACCAATACCTTCCCGTCGTGGAAGCTGGCGCATCCCTACCGCATGGTCGCGCATAATGGCGAGATCAATACCGTGCGCGGCAACAACAACTGGATGGCGGCGCGCCAGGCCTCGGTCGATTCCGAGCTGTTCGGCAACAACATCTCGAAGCTCTGGCCGATCTCCTATGAGGGACAGTCGGACACGGCGTGCTTCGACAACGCGCTCGAGTTCCTGTTCCAGGGCGGCTATTCGCTCAGCCACGCCATGATGATGCTGATCCCGGAAGCCTGGGCCGGCAACAAGCTCATGGACGCCGACCGCAAGGCTTTCTACGAGTACCACGCGGCGCTCATGGAGCCGTGGGACGGACCGGCGGCGGTGGTCTTCACCGACGGCCGCCAGATCGGCGCGACGCTCGACCGCAACGGCCTGCGCCCGGCTCGCTACATCGTCACCGATGACGACCGCGTCATCATGGCTTCGGAAGCCGGCGTGCTGCCGGTGCCGGAGGAAAAGATCGTGCAGAAGTGGCGGCTGCAGCCCGGCCGCATGCTGCTCATCGATCTCGCCAAGGGCCGCATCGTCTCCGATGAGGAGATCAAGTCGGAGATCGCGACCAGGCACCCCTACAAGACCTGGCTCGCCAATACGCAGCTCATCCTCGAAGACCTGAAGCCGGTCGAGCCGCGCGCGCTGCGCAAGGATGTCAGCCTGCTCGATCGCCAGCAGTCCTTCGGCTACACGCAGGAAGACACCAAGCTTCTGATGGCGCCGATGGCCACCACCGGCCAGGAAGCGGTCGGCTCGATGGGCACCGACACGCCGATCTCGGCGATGTCGGACAAGTCGAAGCTGCTCTACACCTATTTCAAGCAAAACTTCGCCCAGGTCACCAACCCGCCGATCGACCCGATCCGCGAGGAGCTGGTGATGAGCCTGGTGTCGTTCATCGGCCCGCGGCCGAACATCTTCGACCTGGTCGGCACGTCGCGCCGCAAGCGACTCGAAGTGCGCCAGCCGATCCTGACCAATGGCGATCTGGAGAAGATCCGCTCCATCGGCCATACCGAGGACCGGTTCGACACCAAGACGATCGACATCACCTACGGCTCGAACGAGGGTGCGGCCGGCATGCAGGGCGCCATCGACCGGCTCTGCGAGCGGGCCGAGGCGGCGGTCGCCGGCGGCTATAACATCATCATCCTGTCCGACCGCCAGGTCGGGCCGGACCGCATTGCCATTCCGTCGCTGCTGGCCACCGCCGCCGTGCACCATCACCTGATCCGCAAGGGCCTGCGCACCTCGGTCGGGCTTGTGGTGGAATCCGGCGAGCCGCGCGAAGTGCATCACTTCTGCTGCCTCGCCGGCTACGGCGCCGAGGCGATCAACCCCTATCTCGCCTTCGACACGCTGCTCGACATGCACAAGCGTGGCGAGCTGCCGGAAGAAGTCGACGAATACGAGGTGGTCTCGCGCTACATCAAGTCGATCGGCAAGGGCATCCTCAAGGTGATGTCCAAGATGGGCATCTCGACCTACCAGTCCTATTGCGGCGCGCAGATCTTCGACGCCATCGGGCTGAAGTCGGACTTCGTGCAGCAGTATTTCACTGGCACCGCGACGCTGATCGAAGGCGTCGGCCTGGACGAGATCGCCACCGAGACGCTCAGCCGCCACAGCGATGCCTTCGGCAGCGATCCGGTGCTGCGCAACAACCTCGAGGTCGGCGGCGAATACATGTTCCGCATGCGCGGCGAGGCGCATATGTGGTCGCCAGACGCGGTGGCCAGCCTGCAGCACGCGGTGCGGCAGGGCTCGTGGGACACGTTCAAGGACTATTCGGCGCAGATCGACAGCGCGACCGCGCGCGCCCAGACCATTCGCGGCCTGTTCAAGATCAAGCTGGCGGACGAGACCGGGCGCAAGAAGGTTTCGATCGACGAGGTCATGCCGGCGGCCGAGATCGTCAAGCGTTTCTCGACCGGGGCGATGTCGTTCGGCTCGATTTCGCGGGAGGCGCATACCACGCTGGCGCGCGCCATGAACGCCATCGGCGGCAAGTCCAACACCGGCGAGGGCGGCGAAGAGGCCGACCGCTATCTGCCGCTGCCCGGCGGCGGCAAGAATCCGGAACGATCGGCGATCAAGCAGGTCGCCTCGGGGCGCTTCGGCGTAACGGCGGAGTACCTCGTCAATTCCGATATGATGCAGATCAAGGTGGCGCAGGGCGCCAAGCCCGGCGAGGGCGGTCAGCTGCCCGGGCACAAGGTCGATGCGACCATCGCCAAGGTCAGGCACTCGACGCCCGGCGTCGGCCTGATCTCGCCGCCGCCGCATCACGACATCTATTCGATCGAGGATCTGGCGCAGCTGATCTACGACCTGAAGAACGTCAATCCGGCGGCCGACGTCTCGGTCAAGCTGGTGTCGGAAGTCGGCGTCGGCACGGTCGCGGCGGGTGTCGCCAAGGCGCGCGCCGACCACATCACCATCTCCGGCTATGACGGCGGCACCGGCGCTTCGCCGCTGACCTCGCTCAAGCATGCCGGCAGTCCGTGGGAAATGGGCCTCGCCGAAACGCACCAGACGTTGGTGCTCAACGGCCTGCGCTCTCGCGTGGCGCTGCAGGTCGATGGCGGATTGCGCACCGGGCGCGACGTCATCATCGGCGCGCTGCTCGGCGCCGACGAGTTCGGCTTCTCGACCGCGCCGCTGATCGCGGCCGGCTGCATCATGATGCGCAAGTGCCACCTCAACACCTGCCCGGTGGGCGTGGCGACGCAGGACCCGGTGCTGCGCAAGCGCTTCAAGGGCACGCCCGAGCATGTCATCAACTTCTTCTTCTACGTGGCGGAAGAGGTGCGGGCGCTGCTCGCCGAAATGGGCTACACCCATCTCGACCAGATCATCGGCGACAGCGATCTTCTGGAAAAGCGCGACGTCATCCAGCACTGGAAGGCGCGTGGGCTCGACTTCTCGAAGATGTTCTTCAAGCCGGACGCGCCGCATGAGGCGCTGCACTGGACCGAGCGGCAGAAGCATCCGATCGACGACGTGCTCGACCGCAAGCTGATCGAGCTGGCCAAGCCGGCGCTCGAAGCCAAGCAGCCCGTCACCATCGAGCTGCCGATCCGCAATGTCGACCGCTCGGCGGGCGCGATGCTGTCGGGCGAAGTCGCCAAGCGCTTCAAGCACAAGGGGCTGCGCGACGATACGATCACCGTCAAGCTCACCGGCACGGCGGGGCAGTCCTTCGGCGCCTTCCTGGCGCGCGGCGTTTCCTTCGATCTGGTCGGCGCCGGCAACGACTATGTCGGCAAGGGCCTGTCGGGCGGCCGCCTCGTCATCCGCCCGCCGGAAGAGGCTAGAATCGTCGCGGCTGAATCGATCATCGTCGGCAACACGGTGCTCTATGGCGCCACCGAGGGCGAGGCCTATTTCGCCGGCGTCGCCGGCGAGCGCTTCGCGGTGCGCAACTCCGGCGTCGTCACCGTCGTCGAAGGCGTCGGCGACCACGGCTGCGAATACATGACCGGCGGCATCGTCGTCGTCATCGGCAAGACCGGGCGCAACTTCGCCGCCGGCATGTCGGGCGGCGTCGCCTATGTGCTGGACGAGAAGGGCGATTTCGCCGAACGCTGCAACATGGCGATGGTCGAACTCGAGCCGGTCCCGGAAGAGGACGACCTGATGGAAAAACTGCTCCATCACGGCGGCGACCTCGACCACAAGGGCCGCGTCGACGTCTCCGGCGACATGACCAGCCATGACGAGGAACGGCTCTACCAGCTGATCTCGAACCACGTGCATTTCACCGGTTCGGTGCGCGGCCGCGAGATCCTCGACGACTGGCAGAATTTTAGGCCGAAATTCCGAAAAATCATGCCGGTGGAATACCGCCGCGCGCTGATCGAGATGGAACGCATGCGCATGAGCGTGGCGGCGGAATAGTTTTTGGCATGGCCGGGAAGACGACTTCCCGGCCGGCATCCTCACCAACAATCCTGACCCCGAGAGCATGACCCCGAAAAGTGGGAACCGGTTTTCGGCGAAGGTCATGCTCCAACAAGGTGCGGTTGCCATGGCAGCCTTAAGGGGTTAACGGGTGCGCGACAAAAAGCGTGCCTTCGGACAGCAGGGACTGGACTATGGGCAAGGTAACAGGCTTTCTCGAGATCGACCGGCAGGTGCACAAGTACCAGCCTGCCTCGGACCGCATCCGGCATTTCCGCGAATTCACGCTGCCAATGTCGGACAAGGAGGTCGAGAAACAGGCTGCGCGCTGCATGGATTGCGGCATTCCGTTCTGCCACGGGCCGACCGGCTGTCCGATCCACAACCAGATCCCCGATTGGAACGACCTCGTCTACAATGGCGACTGGGACAATGCGATCCGCAACCTGCATTCGACCAACAATTTCCCGGAATTCACCGGCCGCATCTGCCCGGCGCCTTGCGAGGAAGCCTGCACGCTGAACCTCGAGGACATTCCGGTCGCCATCAAGACGGTCGAGCAGGCGATCGCCGACAAGGCCTACGAAACCGGCCATATCCGGCCCTATCCGCCGGAGCGGAAGACCGGCAAGCGGGTCGCCGTCATCGGCTCCGGTCCGGCCGGCATGGCGGCGGCGCAGCAGCTCGGTCGCGCCGGCCACGACGTGCATGTCTATGAGCGCGAAAGCCGTCCCGGCGGACTGATGCGCTACGGCATTCCGGACTTCAAGATCGAGAAGCACTATATCGACCGGCGCATCGAGCAGATGCAGGGCGAGGGGGTGACCTTCCATTGCGGCGTCAATGTCGGCGTCGACATGAAGGTGACCGACCTGCTCGCCGAATTCGACGCCGTGCTCTATTGCGGCGGTTCGGAAACCCCGCGTCCGGCCGGCATTCCGGGCAGCGACCTCAGCGGCGTCTACGACGCCATGCCTTACCTGGTGCAGCAGAACCGCCGCGTCGGCGGCGAGCCGATCCAGTCGGTGGCGTGGCCCTCGCACCCGATCATCGCCGGCGGCCAGCATGTCGTCGTCGTCGGCGGCGGCGATACCGCGTCCGACTGCATCGGCACCGCCTTCCGCCAGGGCGCGGTGCGCGTGACCCAGCTCGACATCCGTCCGCAGCCGCCGGAGAAGGAAGACAAGCTCTCGGTATGGCCCTATTGGGCGACCAAGATGCGCACGTCCTCCTCGCAGGCCGAGGGCGCCGAGCGCGAGTTCCAGGTGGCGACGCTAGAGTTCATCGGCGAGGAAGGCCAGCTGACCGGTGTGCGCTGCTGCGAGGTCGATGACAGGCGCAAGCCGATCGCCGGCACCGAGTTCGTCATCCGCGCCGATCTCGCCTTCATCGCCATCGGCTTCGCCGGCCCGGCGAGCGACAGCCTGATGAAGGAGCTCGACGGGGAGATCAAGGTCGTCACCGACAGCCGCCGCTCGAATAATGTCGAGGCCAACGACCGCGACTACAGGACCAGCGTCGACAAGCTCTATGCCGCCGGCGACGTGCGCCGCGGCCAGTCGCTGGTGGTCTGGGCGATTCGCGAGGGCCGCCAGGCGGCGCGCTCGATCGACGAGGCGCTGATGGGATCGACGGTGCTGCCGCGCTGAAGCGGCGATTTGCGGCTAACGAACCGCAACCTTGGTGACTCACCGTTTCCATGAAACGGTGAGACGCCTTAGCTGGTCAGCAGCTCTATCGCCCAATAGAGGCCGACGGCCATCTGGACCGCAAACGCCGAAAATCGAGCCTTGACGGCGGCCGGACTTGTCGACGTCAAATGAATGGCCGACTGCACCAGCCGCGCGCCGAGAAACCAATATGCGAGCGGGTCGGTAATCGAGGCGCGCGCACTCATCATGGCCAGGGCCATGAGACCTCCGAATATGGGAAGGCCTTCGATGCAATTGGCGTGGGCGCGCGCCAGCCGCTGCAAGAAGGGCGAAAGACCGGCGTTGTCCGGCGCGAATCCATTTGCCGGAACGCGGCCGCTCACCACAAGATACGTGCGCAGGATTTCCATCCATATGAGCAGTAAGAGGGTCCAAGTCACGAACCCAAGCAAGGCATAGCCTGTTGCCGACATATTCGTCCCCCGACTTTGACTTCGGCCAAAATCCAATAATGCCATTGTTCGGCTAGGCGCGAAATTGCCGCTGGAGTGGTTCACCGTTTCATGAAAACGGCGAACGGCCCTATCCTTTTGTTTTTACGCAATTCCGGACGGAAGGCTACGGCGAAGTCGCCGAGCCCAACCGCTCACACTTTTCCTGAATTGCTCCACGCAGGAACGTCGGTCAAGGAGTTGCCGGCGTCGCGCCAGACTCGACAGCCGCCGTCGCCGGCGGCTTAGGCGGCCAGGAAAAATCGTCGGCGCGGCCGGGCGAGGCGGCCGCCGCCTTGCCTTCGACGACCAGTTTTTCACCCGGCAGGTTCGGATCGGCTCTGGCTGGCTGCGCGGCGCCGAGCAGTTCGGTGCCGCCGTCGAGCGACGGGTCGCCGAGCAGCATCGGCGCGGTGCGGTCGACGATGACGGGTGCGGCGGCCGGCTTCGGCGCCTCGACCGGAGCGCCGGCGGGCGCCGACACAGTGGTGACGCTTCCCGGCGCCGCCAGGCCCAGGATCTTGGCCAACGGCTTTTCCGTGTAGAAGGCGAGTTTGCGCTTGCCGGCCTTGGTGACGTTGATGCCGTCATCGGAACGCAGGCGGGCCGGCTGGCCATTGATGTCCGGACCGGAGGTGACGAATGCGCCGTTCTCATCGACGAAGCCGTCCCATACGTCGACAAATTCGCCGCCATGGCTTTGAGCGACCGAATGGTAGATGTCGTTGAAGGCGAGCATGTCGGAGTTCATCTTCGACACACCGAAAGCCGGCATGCCGACCCACAGGAATGGCACCTTGGCGTCCTGTATAGCCTTGCCGAGCGCATCGGTGCGGCGCTCATATTCCTTGGTCCAGTTCTCCGAGCGCGGCTGCTCGCGCACGTCGCCGACCTTCATCTGCTGCCGGTCGTTGGAACCCAGCATGAGGATCACCGCCGCCGGTTTTTCGCTTTCGATCAGGGATTTTATCTGGGCTGGCCAATTGTAGACATCGTCACGAACGAAGCCGGACGAGCCGTTGGCGCGGGAAACGATCCTGACGGCAGGGTTGTCGGCAAAGGCCGTGTCCAGGCCCTCCGCCAGCCCGCTCGCCAGAAAATCGCCGACCACCAGGACGGTCCGGGCGTCGTTCGTCTTCTCGACGATCGGCGTCTCCGGCTCCGCCGGCGGGCGCGGCTTGGGTTTCTTCTTCGGCTTCGGCCTAGCTTTCTGGATTTCCAGCGGGGGCTCGACGCGTTCGCTGCGGCGTGGGAACAGAAGGTCGCGCAACGACCAGCCGCGGCTTTCCTCCTGCGCGAATGCCGGCGCGTGGAAGGCGCCGGCCGCGGTGACGACAAGCACGGCGAGAGCCAGAATCAGGATCGGCGCCCGGCGAATGCCCTGCCTGATACGCGCGACCGAAACCAAACACCTCTCCATCCCTTGGCGCGTGGCTCAAACGCCACGCGCAGGTATGAAGCGCTACAGCATCCGTGCCGTCTTTGAACGGACGCCTGGCGCTTCCGCGGGTTCTACTTTTTTCGGAGCCATTTGAGCACTTCCATGCTCGGATAGCCATCCTGGTTCAGGCCGACCTTGGCCTGGTAGGCCATGATGGCGGCTTTCGAGCCGTCGCCGATCTTGCCGTCGAACTTGCCGTCATAATAGCCGTGCTCGGAAAGCCGCTTCTGCAGCTCCTGCCGCTCCTCGAAGCTGAGCTTCGTGAAAGGCCGCTGCCAGTCCTGCACCAGGCCGGTGCCGCCGGCGATCTCGTCGGCCAGAAGGCCGACGGCCAAAGCGTATTTGTCGGCATTGTTGTAAGCCTTGATGACCGAGAAATTCCTGATCATCAGGAAGGCCGGGCCGCCCCGACCGTCCGGCACTTTCAGCGTCGCCTTGTCGGTCAGGTTCTTGAACGGCTTGCCGTTGGCCCTGGCGACGCCGAGCGACTGCCATTGGGCGATCGTCTTTGCTCCGCCGGGCAGCTTGCCGGCTGGTATGGTCACTTCATAGCCCCAGGTCTTGCCAGCCTGCCAGCCGTTCTTCTTCAAAAGGTTGGCGGAGGTCGCCAGCGCGTCGGGGATCGAATTCCAGATGTCACGCTTGCCGTTGCCGTCCATGTCCACCGCGTAGCGCTGATAGCTGGTCGGGATGAACTGGGTCTGGCCCATGGCGCCGGCCCAGGAGCCCATCAGATGGCTCTCGTCGATGTCGCCGGTCTGCAGGATCTTCAAGGCAGCGATCAACTGGGTGCGGGCATATTTCGAGCGCTTCGCGTCGCCATAGGCCAGCGTGGAAAGCGAACGGATGACGTTGCGCATGATGTCGTCGCGCTTGAGGATCTCGCCATAGTTCGTTTCCATCGACCAGATGGCCAGAAGGATGTTGCGGTCGACACCGAACCGCGCCTCGATGCGATCGAGCCACGGCTTCCATTTCTTCGCCATCGCCTGGCCGTTGGCCACCGACTGGTCATGCACGCGGTTGTCGAAATAGTCCCAGGCGGGCGCGCTGAACTCCGGCTGGGTACGGGCCTTTTCCAGCACGACCGGGTCGGGCTCGATGCCTCGCATAGCCTGGTCGTAGATGGCGCCCGAAACACCGCCCGCGACCGCCGTGGCGCGGAAGCCGGCGACCCACTGGCGGAACCCGGCATCGGCGAAAGCGGGTCCGGCAGGCATCAGCAAGGCCAGCGTGAGGCCGGCGGCGGTCGCCAGTGCCGTCAGGCGCCTTGCGGTGTTGCGAACGGACATCATTTCCTCCTTCGTCAGATCAGGAAGGATCATTCAACGCCGAACCGGGTTAGTATTTAGTTTACCATAGGTGCCGCCGGGAACGAAAATAAGGGATCGGGGCTTTAGTTCTACGTTCACCGCTCGCTCGTTAATCCAGCATTCCGGCGTGAAAATGAATTCCAGCGTGAAAATGGAATTCCGGCATGAAAATCTCGGGGGGGATTGCGGAGCGCGTCGCCGAGCGGATAATTGGCCGAAACGCAGGGGTGTCAGCATGAAGCGCGTTCGCAAGGCAGTTTTTCCGGTCGCCGGCCTCGGCACGCGGTTCCTTCCGGCCACCAAGGCCATCCCGAAGGAAATGCTGACCGTCGTCGACCGGCCGGTCATCCAATATGTGGTCGACGAGGCGCGCGAGGCCGGCATCGAGCATTTCATCTTCGTGACCGGGCGCAACAAGGCGGTCATCGAGGACCATTTCGACGTTCAGTTCGAGCTCTATGACACGCTCGCCCAGCGCGGCAAGGACGACCAGCTCGCCCGCCTGCAGCGGCTGCAGCCAGCGCCGGGACAGACCAGCTTCACGCGCCAGCAGGTGCCGATGGGCCTCGGCCACGCCGTCTGGTGCGCCCGTGAGCTGGTTGGCGACGAGCCGTTCGCGCTGCTTTTGCCGGACATGATCATGCAGTCGGAAAAGAGCTGCATGAAGGACATGGTCGAGCTCTATGCCGAGACCGGCAACAACATCATCGCCGTGCAGGAATGCGACCCGGCGGAGGCGCACAAATACGGCATTGTCGGCCGCGGCGAGGACACACATCACGGCTTCCGCATCACCCAAATGGTGGAGAAGCCGAAGCAGGGCACCGCGCCGTCCAACCTCTTCATCAACGGCCGCTACATCCTGCAACCGGAAATCTTCGGCATCCTGGAAAGCCAGGAACGCGGCGCCGGCAACGAGATCCAGCTGACCGACGCGATGCTGAAGCTGCAGAAAAAGCAGCCCTTCTACGGCTATCACTACAAGGGGCGCACCTTCGATTGCGGCTCGCCGGAAGGTTTCGTCGAGGCCAATGTCGCCTTCGCGCTCTGGCGCAGCGACATGAACGGGAGCATGGCCGGCGTCATCCGCACGCTGCTGGATGAAGTGCGGCCGGTGGAGCGCCGCGGCGCGGCTTCTTAGGTTGCTGCCAAGGCCAACCGTGCTTCGTCATCAATTCTTCGGAGTTGACGACGAGGCGTCAGCGCTGGACCTTCAGGCCGAGATAGACGCTGTTGGCCGTGTAGTCGCGTCCAGGCAGGTTGCTGGTCAGCTTCTCCGTCCTCACCCTGGTGGTGAGCCCGGCATAGCGGTTCAGCCACCAGGTCAGCCCGGCCTCGGCGCTCAGGATCATGTCGTGGCCGTCGGAGCCGGTGTAATCGCGCCAGTCGAGGCCCAGCGCCGAATTCATCGTCAGATTGGCGCGGATCTGGCGCTCGCCGGTCAGGCGGCCGGAGTAGAGGATATCGCCGCTCTCGCCGGCAGTTGTGGTCGTCTCGACATTGGTCTTGCCGGTGAGCCCGATCGTGGTGCCGCGCTCGGGCGACCATTTGAGGTCGGCATTGATGGACGGCCCGGCGATTGCCGGGAGGCGGCTGTCGTCGATCGCCTCGCGTAACCAGCCGACGGAGAATTCGCCCGAAAGTTTCTCACCCATATCGAGCTCGACGCCGGCGCGCGCTCCGAGCCGCTTCGAGGAGCGGGCGAAATCGTCGGTGTCGAGACGCTGATCATAGACCCTGCGGCCGAGCTCGACTTCCGTGAAGGGCGTCAGCGCCGGCGAAATCTCGTAACCGGTGCGGAGCGTAGCGGTGTAGAGCGTATTGTCGCGATCCTTCTGCGAGACCGTGGTGCCGTCCGAAAGATCGGCGTCACCGTAAAAATCGTGCGAGACCGCGCCGGTGAGCGCGTAACGCATCTTGCCGACGCTCTTTTCGAGACCGAGGCTGCCGTCCACGGTCTGGCGCAGCGGCTGCGAGGTGACGCCGGCGATCGCATCCGGAGAGGAGGCCGATTCGGGTGCCGCTTCATAGCCGAGTTTGGCGATGGCGCGCAGCTCGTTGTCGAGATCGACATTGAGCTGACCTTCGATACGGCCCTGCGCATCGTTGATCTTTTCGCCCGAGACGCTGTTGCGGAACTGGCCATAGCCGGTGATCAGGGCTGAATTCTCGCGCCAATCGGAGGTCGCGGTGAAGCGCAGCGCCGTCTCGGACAGAACCGCCGATTTGCCGGCGCTGCTGGAATCGGCGTTGGAGGTCGCCGTGAAGCCTTGCTCGAGCGTCGGCCGGAAGACAAAGGTGCCGACCTTGACGCCCGGCGCGGCAAAGGGATCGTCCTCCGGCTTGACCTTCTGGCCTTCGATTGAGGCGGTGCGCTCCTGGCCCGGGTCGAGCTTCTGCTTGTCGACGCTGTCGATGGTGACGGCGCGGCGGTTGCTGCCGTCATCGTCGGTCGCTGCAGTACCAGGCTGATTGCCGGTGGTGGCGATGGTGGCGGTGGTCGTGCCGTCGGTGGCATCGCCGGACTTCTTCTTGGCCTTCTTCTTGTCGGCGGTCTTGGTGTTCGACTTGGTGCCGGCCTTGGCGTCCTGAGCACGCTGGCTAGCCGTCGAGGGCCGTCGCGGTTTTGCCGGCTTCTTCGTGGCGGCCAATGGATCGTCTGTTGCCTGCGGCTGGTCGAAGATGCTGTCCGTCGCGCCCGCCGTCTGATCGTCATCGGGAACGGCGCCGGGGCTCGACGGCTGGTACGTCGTCGGTGTGGTATCCTGGGCGGCAGCGGCCGCGGGCGCGTTCTGATCCTGCGACCCTTGCGCCCTCAATTGCCTGGCCTTGCGCTGCTGGTCGGCGAGTATGGCCGATTCGGAGACCTCGCCGCGCAGCTCGGTTTCCTGCGAAAATGCCGGCGCGGGACGCAGCACGGCAAGCGCGCTTGCCGTCAGCAGCAGTGCTGCAACGGCAATGCCCTTCCGACCTATTTTCGTTTCAGACTGGCCCCCGGACATCGTCACCACTGCTTGCGCGGCGCGGTTGCGCCATACTTACCGAACCGTAAATGCGGATGGTTAACGGAGGGTTGAGACGGCCGCCCTGGAGCCGCCCGGAACGGCAGGTCGCGGCAATTCTGTTGGACAGGGGCGCGGCAAAGCGCTAATCGCTTGCGCCATGCATGCGGGGTCCCCAGAAAGAGAGCAGCCGGACAGGCAGGCTGCGATCGAATCGGCGCTGAGAACGATAGCGACGGAGCAGGCCGGTGTGGCGGCCCTGGCCGCCGCGCTCGCGAACGGGCTGTCCGAGCCTTTTGCCGCCGCGATCGACCTGATCTCACGGATCGAGGGCCGCGTCATCGTCACCGGCGTCGGCAAGAGCGGCCATATAGGCTCCAAGATCGCCGCCACGCTTGCCTCGACCGGCACGCCAGCCTTTTTCGTCCACTCGGCGGAGGCCAATCACGGCGATCTCGGCATGATTGGCCGCGACGACGCCATCATCGCCATGTCATGGTCCGGGGAAACCAAGGAACTGATGGGCATCGTCGCCTATTCCAGGCGTTTTTCCATCCCGCTGATTGCCATCACCTCCGGCGAAACCTCCGCTCTGGCCCGTGCCGCCGACGTGGTGCTGCTGCTGCCGACCGTGCCGGAGGCCTGTCCGCACGGGTTGGCGCCGACCACCTCGACGCTGCTGCAACTCGTCATGGGCGATGCGCTGGCGATCGCGCTGCTCGAGGCGCGTGGCTTCACGCCGGACCATTTCCGCACCTTCCACCCGGGCGGGCAGCTCGGCGCCAACCTGACCCAACTGCGCGAAATCATGCATGTCGGCGAAAGGCTGCCACTGGTGCCGTCGGGCACCGGCATGCGCGAGGCGATCCTGGAGCTGTCGCAAAAGGGTTTTGGCTGCGTGGCGATCACCGGCACCGACGGCGCGCTGGTCGGTATCATCACCGACGGCGACATCCGTCGCCACATCGCCAGCGACCTTCTTTCCATGAGCGTCGATCAGGTGATGACCAAGAAGCCGAAGACGGCAAGTCCGAACACGCTGGTGGCGACGGCGTTGCAGACGATCAACACCTCCGCCATCACCAGCCTGATGGTGGTTGAGAGCGGGCGCCCGGTCGGGCTCGTCCATCTGCATGACTTGCTGCGCATCGGCGCAGCCTGAGAAAGATCAGACGGCCTCTACAGTCAATTCCAGGTCGGTATCGGCGGCGCTGACGACCCGCACTTGCGTGCCGGCCGGAAGATCCGGGCCGGAGACCCGCCACAGCGTGTCGCCGAGCTTGATGCGGCCGCGGCCGTTCTTGATCGGTTCGGCCAGCGTCGCCAGCTTGCCGACCATCTGCGCGCCGCGCCGGTTGAGCAGCGGCTGGTCGACATCGCCGTGGCGGCCGGCCATCAGCTTCTTGCCGACGAAAGCCGAGATCAGCGACAAGACCAGGAAGGCCAGGACCTGGATCTGCCAGGTCCAGAAAGCCGCGTCCCAGATCGCCAGCGACACGGCGCCGACGATGAGCGCGGCGATGCCGATCCACAGCATGAAGACGCCCGGCGCAACGATCTCCATCACCAGGAGCACGAAGCCCAGAACCATCCAGTTCCACGGGCCGAGTTCGGAAACGATACGGTCTATCATAATGCCCACCTATGCCGCAGACATCAGTTGTCGTTCGGGCGAACCACCGGCGGGCGCGCCGTCTGCCGTTGCGTGCCGGTGCTGCCGTCGTTCTTGAACACTTCCTTGGCGATCTCGCCGATGCCACCCAGCGTGCCGATGAGCGACGAGGCCTCCAACGGCATCAGCACGATCTTGCTGTTCGTAGCCGAGCCGATCCTGGTCAGCGCCTCGGTGTATTTCTGGGCGATGAAGTAGTTGAGCGCCTGGACGTCGCCCTTGGCGATGGCTTCCGACACGACCTGCGTCGCCTTGGCCTCCGCTTCGGCGGAGCGCTCGCGCGCCTCGGCGTCGCGGAAAGCTGCTTCCCTGCGGCCCTCGGCCTCGAGGATCTGCGACTGCTTGAGGCCTTCGGCGGCCAGGATCTGGGCGCGCTTGTTGCGTTCGGCGGTCATCTGCCGGCCCATCGATTCGATAAGGTTGGCCGGCGGGTTGATGTCCTTGATCTCGACGCGGGTGATCTTGATGCCCCAGGGATGCGCCGCCTCGTCGACGACGCGCAGCAAACGCTCGTTGATCGCGTCGCGGTTGGAGAGAAGTTCATCGAGGTCCATCGAGCCCATGACGGTACGGATGTTGGTCATGGTGAGGTTGAGGATGGCGTTCTGCAGTCCGGCCACCTGATAAGCGGCCTGCGCGGCATTGAGGATCTGGTAGAAGGCGATGCCGTCGACACCGACGATGGCGTTGTCGCGGGTGATGATCTCCTGCGTCGGCACATCGAGCACCTGCTCCATCATGTTCATCTTGGCGCCGACGCGCTCGAAGATGGGGTTGATGATGTTCAGGCCAGGCGTCAGCGTCTTGGTGTACCGGCCGAAGCGCTCCACCGTGTAATTATAACCTTGCGGCACCGTCTTGATGCCTTTGAAAAGAAGGATGATGACCAGGAAGACAAGAACAATGATGGCAATATCGAAACCGCTAAAGCCCATTTCGTTTCTCCCTCAAAAGGCGGCGACCTCACGAAATCACTTAAGTGTGTTTCCGCAGCGTTACAATCAGGTGATCGCTAATATTGGTTAGCGGCGGGTTTTGCGCACCGGTTTCGAGCTAAAGCGCGCCGCGCTGAAACGGACTCAGTCGACGCGCTTTATCTCTTTGTCTTGATGCATGTCGTTGTCCCAGAACCGCTGCACACTTCTGGGCGACATGCATAACCGGTGAAACCCGTCACACCCAGCCGGAAAGCTCGCGCCGCACCAGCGTCTCGACCACCGCCATGCCTTCCGCGCTGTCGTTCAGACAGGGGATATGAGCGAAGTTCTTGCCGCCGGCGTGATGGAAGGTTTCGGCCGCCTCGCGGCCGATCTCGTCCAGCGTCTCGATGCAGTCGACGGAAAAGCCCGGATTGACGATGGCGATCGATTTCACGCCGTCCTTGGCCAGCTTCTCGACGGTGACGTCGGTATAGGGCTGCAGCCACTCCTGCGCGCCGAATCGCGACTGGAAGGTGGTGATGAGCTTGTTCTCGTCCCAGCCGAGCCTTGTCCGCAGCAGCCTGGTCGTCTTCAGGCAGTGGCAATGGTAGGGATCGCCCTTCTCGAAATAAGGTTTTGGGATGCCGTGATAGGATGCGATCACCACCTCAGGCTTGAAGTCCAACGTGCCAAGATGCCGCTCGATCGAATGAGCGAGAGCTTCGATATAGACCGGCTCATCGTAGTAAGGCGGCACGCTGCGGATCGCTGGCGCGTTTCTGATCTCCATAAGCGCGCGGAACAGTTGGTCGTTCGCGGTCGCCGTCGTCGTTGCCGAATATTGAGGATATAGCGGGAAGGACATGATGCGGTCGCACCCCTGCTCGACCAGACGGCGTGCGACACTTGCCGTCGAAGGGTTGCCGTAGCGCATCGCCCAGTCGACCACGACATTCGGCAGGTCGGTGAGCGCCTTGGCGAGTTTCTCGCCTTGAGCGCGGGTAAAGGTGCGCAGCGGCGACTCGTTCATCTCCCGGTTCCAGATACGGGCGTAGTTGGCGCCGGACTTCTTCGGCCTTGTGGTCAGCACCAGTCCGTAGAGGATCGGGTACCAGATCGCCTTGTTGAGCTCGATGACGCGCGGGTCGGAGAGGAATTCCCTGAGATAGCGCCACATCGGCGCGAACTCGATTCCGTCCGGCGTGCCGAGATTGATCAGCATGACGCCAATTTTACCCTGTTTGACGGCCGGGTGGCCGGCGGGCAATGGACCGATTGTCTTCGCGGCATCGGCATTGGTTGGGCTGGCAATCGTCATCAATCGTCTCCGGTAGCGCCGCGGAAACTAGCGATGCCCTGCCGGTTTTCAATGCTGCGTCTGGCCGCACCTTATCCCGTTAGGACCCGAAAAAGGAACACCCGCCCGGTGGCCCGGACGGGTGTGACGGCCCCGGCTCGATGTGGTTACTTCGCGGCCGGCGGAATGGTCAGCGTCGCGCCGAGCGGCAGGCGACGCGGCTTATAATCCTTGTTGGCTTCGGAGATGAGCTTCCATTTGGTGGCGTCGCCATAGGCTTTCTTGGCCAGGTCCCAATAGGTATCGCCGGCGGCGATGGTGTGACTGGTCTCGGCCGGTTTCGCTTCGGCCGGCGTTGCCTGCGCCGGCTTGGCCGGCTCGGCTGCAGGAGCTGCCGGGGCGGTTTCGGCGGGCTTTGCCGGTTCGGCGGCCGGCGCCGCGGGCGCGGTCTCAGCCGGAACGGCCGGCGGCGTGCCGGAGATGTCGCTGGAACCGGAAGGCAAAGCCGGCATTGCCGGTTCGCTTGCTGCCGGTGCGGCCTCAGCCGCAGGAGCGGCCCCAGTCGGCTTTGCCGGTTCTGCTGCCGGTGCGGGCGCTGTCGCGGCAGGCGCCGCCTCGGCTGGTTTTGCCGGCTCAGCCGCCGCGGTCGTCGCCGCGATCTCGGTGATACGTCCGTCGAGCTTCGGCGTGTAGGGCTGGTGGGCGCCGAGATAGTCGGCCACCACCTGCTCGAGGCCGGGACCGTAATCATAGGCGTCCGTCGCCTTCTCGGCGAAGACCTTGTAGCCGTCGCCGCCCTGGCGGACATAGTTGTTGGTGGCGACCAGGTACTGCTTGTCGGGATTGATCGGCGTCCAGGCGCCGTTCTCCATCACCTCGACCGATTTGACACGGCCGGCATTGGGCGCGACCGACTTGTCGAAGGAATATTTGATGCCGGCGACCTGCGGGAAACGGCCGGCGCCGTCCTCGATCTGGCTGAGGCCGCTTTCGAGGCCGGCGACAAGGTCCTTGCCCGAGATCTTGAAGGTGGCCAGCGTGTTCTGGAAGGGCAGCACGGTCAGCACCTCGCCCATGGTCACCGTGCCCTGGTCGATCGAAGCGCGCAGGCCGCCGCCGTTCGAGATGACGATTTCGACGCCCTGGCCCTTGGTGCGGTCGAGAATGGCGTCGGAGACGAGATTGCCCATCTCGCATTCGCGGGCGCGGCAATTCTCGCGGCTGCCGTCGATCGGTTTGGTGGTCGCGGCCACCTCCTTGTTCTTCAACGCCTCGATCGGCGCCCCGAGTTCCTTGATGCGGGCAAGCACGGTCGGATCGGGCGCGATCGACTTGTCGAGATAGATCGGGGCGCCGCTGGCTTCCTTGACGTTGCCGTTGTCGTCGAACACGACCTTGAACTCGCCGAGATATTTCGAATAGGACGCCGCCTGCACCACCGGCACCTTGTGGCCGTCGGGGTTGTCGACCATCGTCGGGTACGGTCCCTCGGCCTTCGGATCGGTGTTCGACAGGAGCGTGTGGCTGTGGCCGCCGACCACCACGTCGATGCCCGGGATCTTGGCGATGACGTCGCGCTCGCGCCTGTAGCCGATATGGGTGACCGCGATGATCTTATTGACGCCCTGCGCCTTGAGCTTTTCGATCTCCGCCGTGATCGACTTGACGTCATCCGCGATGGCGATATTGGGGCCGGGCGAGGCGAGCTCCGGCGTGTCGTTGGTGACGGCGCCGACGATGCCGATCTTCTGGCCGCCGACCTCGACGACGATCGAAGGCTTGATCTTGCCCGCGGCGCCGGACTTGTCGTTGGGCATGACATTGGCGCTGACGATCGGGAACTTCGCCTTGTCGAGGTAAGGCACCAGTGCCGTCTCGCCGTCGTCGAATTCGTGGTTGCCGAGCGTCACCGCGTCGGGCTTGATCTGATTGAGGAATTCCTCTTCCACGGCACCCTTGTAGGTGGTGTAGAACAGCGATCCCTGGAAGCTGTCGCCAGCATTGAGCAGCAGCACGTTCTGGCCTTCGAGCTTCTTGCGCTGCTCAGCGATCGCCGTGATCAGCCGGCCGGCGCCACCGATGCATTCGCCCTTGGTCTCTTCGTCGGCGGAACAGGTCGATTCGTATTTGTTGTTGCCTTCGATGCGGCTGTGCCAATCGTTGAAATGCAGGATGTTCAGCGTGTAGTCGGCAAAAGATACGCCAGCCGACAGGCCGAGCGTCGAGGCGGACAGGGCTAGGATCGCGGCAATCTTCTTCATCTTCGTCTCCCGGATAAGCTGACTTCAAAGGTGCTTAATGCCTTCGCTTGACTGGAAAATAACAGTCAGCCTCGGGTCATGTTCACATCGGGTTCCGGCCGATGCAAGCACAATCAGGGGAGATGTTTTCCGGCACAAAAAAGGGACGGCGGCTTGCGCCACCGTCCCTGTCGATCGAATCGGCTGCCTCAAGCCCGGCGCGTCAGAACGAAGTTCTGGCCGCTGGAGCTGGTGCAGTTGAGCTGGCTGGTGGAGACCATCAGGCAGTTGAAGCTGACCGGCGTCTGTCGGATCAGCGAGGTGCCGTGGATCTCGACCGAGGTCGCCCCAGTCATGGTGTAGCTGCCTTCCGACAGCTTCTGACCGGTATCGGTGGCGACGGTGGTGAAGCTGCCAGCCGCGAAGGTCGACAGGCCGGTGCCCTTGGCGTCGATCCAGTTGCCCTCGACGCCCTTCGGCGCCGCTCCCATCGAAGGCTGGTCCGAGGGACCGGTGGTGGTGCAGGCGGCCGCAGCCAGAAGGCTTGCCGCGGCGCCTGCCGAAAGCAGTTTGCGCGCAATGGTCATTTTGAAAATCCTCTCCTCTCGCATCGGCCCGAAAATCGAGTTTCCGATTTTCGGAAAGCACGATGCGTTCATTCAAAGTGCTAGAGCGTACTTTGTGCGTCCGGATGGACGCACGTCGCTCTAGGCCGCACCACTTCAATCGCCCGATTTCCGGGCGATTGCAAGGCGCAGAGACATGCCTGCCGAACCGCTATCGGACCAGAATGTTGCGGAACTGCCACGGGTCGTCCTTGTCCAGATCCTCCGGGAACAGGCCCGGGCGATTATCCAGAGGAGTCCAGTCGGTGTAGTAGCCCCTGACCGGTCCGAGATAAGGCATTTGCACCTCGAGGCAACGCCGGTAGTCCATCTCGTCGGCCTCGACGATGCCGGCCGTCGGGTTCTCCAGCGCCCAGACCATGCCGGCGAGCACCGCCGAGGTGACCTGCATGCCGGTGGCGTTCTGATAGGGGGCGAGCTTGCGGGCCTCGGCCAGCGACAGCTGCGAGCCGTACCAGTAGGCGTTCTTGTCATGGCCGTAGAGCAGCACGCCGAGTTCGTCGACGCCGTCGACCAGCTCGTTCTCATCGAGCACGTGGTGGACCGGCTGCGGCTTGCCGGCGGCGCCGAACATCTCGTCCAGCGACAGCAAGGCGTCGTTGCAGGGATGGTAGGCGTAGTGGCAGGTCGGGCGGTATTGAAGCTTGCCCTTCTTCGAGCGCACGGTGAAGAAGTCGGCGATCGAGATCGCCTCGTTATGCGTCACCAGGAGGCCGTATTGCGCGCCGGGCGTCGGGCACCAGCTGCGCACGCGCGTATTGGCGCCGGGCTGCTCCAGATAGATCGCAGCCTTGGAGCCGTGCTTGTGCTTCCTGCCGTTCTTCGGCATCCAGTTTTCATGCGTGCCCCAGCCCAACTCGGCCGGCTGCAGGCCCTCCGAGATGAAGCCTTCGACCGACCACGTGTTCCAGAACACGTTCATCGGCTTCGGCTTCTTGGTGCGCTGGGTGTCGCGCTCGGCGATATGGATGCCCTTGACGCCGGCCTTCTTCATCAGCCTGGCCCAGGCCTCGCGGTCTTCCTGCGCGGGCTCCGAAAACTCGAGACCGAGATCGGTGGCGAGGTTGACCAGCGCCTTCTTGACGAACCACGAGACCATGCCGGGATTGGCGCCGCAGGTGGAGACCGCCGTCGGGCCGCCGGGCTTGTCCTGCTTTTCCTTGATCATCGCTTCGCGCAGCGCATAGTTGGTGCGGCTGGCATTGTCGGCCTCGGCGTCGAAATAGAAGCCGAGCCACGGCTCGACGACGGTGTCGATGTAGAGCACGCCGAGCTTGCGGCACAATTTCATCAGGTCCACCGAGCCGGTGTCGACCGACAGGTTGACGCAAAAGCCCTGGCCGCCGCCATTGGTCAGAAGCGGCGTCAGCAGCTTCTTGTAATTCTTCTCGGTCACCGCGTCCTGGACGAAGGTGATGCCGCGCTCGTCGAGCAGCTTGCGGTCGGTGTCGCGCGGGTCGACGACCGTCATGCGTGACTTGTCGAACTTGAAATGGCGCTCGATCAGCGGCAGCGTTCCCCGCCCGATCGAGCCGAAGCCGATCATCACGACAGGACCGGTGATTTCACCGTAAACGGGCCAGTTTTCATTCGCCATTTTTTCGCACACTCCTTCAAACACGCGCAAAACGGGCATTTTTCGCCCGACGGGCAAGCGCTACACCACAGATCAATGTCATAAACCAGCGAAAAGCGCCAACCGCCGGTCAAGCCGGCTTGGCGGCGTGGTTAAGCCGCCCCGGCCATGCCGCCGAGGAATGCAACCAGCCGGTCGCGGTCGGCGGTCAGGCCCTTGTAGTCGAGCTGGGCTTGGTCGAGCGCGTTGAGCTGCTCCACGAAGGATGCAGCCAGCGTCGCCCGGTCCGGATGCCGTGCCAGCATCTTGAGCGGATCGAGATGGATGCGGATGGTGAACAGGATGTCGCGCGAAACGGGCAGCTTGCGCAGCGTCTGGCGCTCGACGCGGATGAAGGCATGGGCGTCGACATCGCCGTCGGGGAAGCGGCTCGGGCGGTTGGTGGCGCGGTCGATGCGCTCGACATTGGAGAGCGGATGATAGAGCCTGTCATCCGCCTGGATCGACCAGTTGAAGCGCTCGACCGCCTGGCCCTGCAGGCCGTCGAACATGCGGTTGATGAGCTCGGCCGGCCGCGTGCCGGGTCCGAATCCAGGCACCGGTGCGTGGATCTCCTGCAGCGGCTTGCCGAATTTTTCCTGCAGCGACCAGGACGAAGGGAAACAGAGCGAGCCGGCGGCGAGCCGCCAGCCGCGCTCGTCGCGGCGCATCAGGATCAGGTCTTCCTGGACGAGCAGCGAAGCCTGTGCCAGCGGCGCCTCGCGCAGGGCAGGAGGCAGCCTGTCGATCGTCCCCTCGAAACCGACCGGCTCGACATCGGCTCCGTCGCGGCGGTGCATGCCGGAATGCGCGGCCTCGAGATGGGCGGCGAGCAGGTCGAGCACTTCGCGCTGAGCGCCGCGTGTGCCGTCTTCCTCGACAAAGACCTTTTGCGGTATCTCCCTGTAAAGCCGCTGCTTTTCGGCCAGATGCGGCAACAGCAATTCATCGACCTCGATCCAGCGATCGAAGTCGAGCGGCTTCAGCCCGATGGCGAAGAGTTTCGAGGATCCGTCATAGGGCGTGTGGGTCGGCTGGCGAATGGTCATTCCTTGCTTCAATCAGTGCACCGCTCAAGGTGTCAGCCCAGTTGGGCCGGGATCAGCCCGCGCAGCGAATTGCCGACGAAGATCGCCTTCGCCGCCTTCAGATCGTCGAAGCTGTAAATCGCTTCCACGGCGCGGCCTTCGTCCAGAAGCTGGCCACGCAATATTCCAGGCAAAAGGCCGCAGTCGAGGCGGGGCGTGGCGAGCGGGCCGTCGCCGAAATCGGCGAAGAGATTGGTGATTGTGCCCTCGCAGAGCTCGCCGCGCTCGTTGGCCAGCAGCACCTCGTCGGCGCGGGTTGCGAGATATTCAGCGCGTGCCTGGGTGTAGACCTGGCGTCGGCTTGTCTTGTGGCGCAGCAGCGTGTCGCCGGAATCGAGCCGGACGCGCGCCAGCTGAAGCCGCCAGACCTTGTCCGCCGGCAGTGGTTCGTAGGCTTGAGCCGCAGCCGTCGCTTCGCCATTGCGCTGCAAGGCAAGGCGCACGCGCAATGCAAGTCCGTGCCCGCCAACGGTGCTCGACAGCACTTCGCCGATCCGCCCGGGATCGCAGGCGAAGCCGAGTTCGGCGGCGGAGGCATAAAGCCTCGCAAGGTGGCGCTCGAAGCGCAGGAAGCCGGAACCAGGCTCCCAGCGCATGGTCTCGATCAGTTCGAAGCTGGCGCCGTTCCCGTCGCGAAGCGCGCTTTCAACAGACACTCCCGATACTCCTCCTCGGCGGTCGAATCGAAGACGACGCCGCCGCCGACATTGTAGACGGCCTCGCCGTCGGCAAAGAGCGAGATGGTGCGGATCGCTACCGAAAACCGCATCCTGCCGCCGGGCGCGATCCAGCCGATGGCGCCGCAATAGACGTCTCGCGGTGCGTCTTCCAGCTCATGCAGGATTTCCATGGCACGGATTTTCGGCGCGCCGGTGATCGAGCCGCAAGGGAAGAGCGCGGCGAAAACCTGGCGGATGCCGATGTCGGGCAAAAGCCGGGCCCGCACGCGGCTCACCATCTGGTGCACCGTCGGATAAGTCTCGATGCGGAACAGTTCCGGCACCTCCAGCGTGCCGACTTCGCTGATCAGCGAGATGTCGTTGCGCAAAAGATCGACGATCATCCGGTTCTCGGCCTGGTTCTTCTCATCGTTGCGCAGGAAAGCCTTCAGCCGCGCGTCTTCGGCTTTGGTCGCGCCGCGTGGCGCGGTACCCTTCATCGGGTGCGTTTCGATCATGCCGTCGTCATCGATCTCGAAGAACAATTCGGGCGAGCGCGAGAGCACGATCGGGTCGCCGAGCGAGACCAGCGCGCCATATTTGACCGGCTGGCGTTCGGTCAGCGCGTCGAAGGCGGCGAGCGGATCGCCGGACCAATGCGCACGGACCGGGAAGGTGAGGTTGCCCTGGTAGCAATCGCCCTTGCGGATGTGGTTGTGAAGGCGCGCGAAGCGGCGGGCATAGTCCTCGGCTGACCATGTTGCCCTTGCATCGAAGATCGGGCCGTTGCTGGCAGCCCCCGCGTTTTGCGGCACCGCCTGCTCGACAGGCGCGTCGAAGACGCCAAGGCAGACCAGCGGCGCGCGGCGACTGTCGGGCAGCAACGGCACCAGTTTCGGCTCGAGCAGGTAACCGGCTTCGTAGGAGAAATAGCCTGCCAGCCACTTGCCCGAGTCCGAGGCGGCCTGCGCCCTTTCCAGCGCGGGCATGAACCCTTCGGCGTCCTGCGCGACGATGATCTCGCGCGGTCGCTCGAAGACCAGCTGCCGAGCGGTCGCGTCGTTGCGGAAAATGGCTGCGGGCAGGGACATGAGCCTCGGATGCGGACGATCTCTTTGTTTGGCGCAATTTCGAACGGAAAACCGCTACACACTTTTCCTGAAATTGCTCCAAGTCGACCGCTCTATATGGGGGCCCGGCGTGGCGCAATCGAGGGAGCGGCGTCGGGCGGCGCAAAGGTCGCTGGCCGAAAACAAAGACGGCGCCCATGAGGACGCCGCCTTGCTGCCAACCAGGTTAGTTGCTCAGGTGTTGCTTGCGGTTCCGGCCGTCGGGAACTGGCGGGTGAATTCGGCCTCGTTGCCGGCGGCCAGCAATTTCGCCTGTTCGATCCACTTTTCGCGCGCGATACGGCCGTCGAAATTGAGCACGTCTTCGATACGCTTGACGTCGGCGGCGGTCCAGGCGGCGATCTGGGCATAGGTGGTGACGCCCAGGCCCTTGAGCAGTCTTTCGTTGACCGGGCCGATGCCGATGAGGCGGCGCAGATTGTCGGCCTTGCCCGCCGCGGCCTGGAGCGCGGCGGCTTTCTTGGCCGCGGGCGCTGCCGCCTTCTTGGGCGCGGCGGACTTGGCCGCCGGCTTCGCCGCCGCGGTCTTCGCCGCCGCCGGCTTCTTTGCGGCGGCCGGCCTCGCTGGAACTGCCTTTGTCGCGGTCGCCGGCGTCACCGCTGCTGCCGGCGCGGCGGGTTTGTCGAAGCCGGCCTTGGCGGAGGGCGCGTCGCGCAGCCGGCTTTCAAGATCGGCGCGGGCACGGCCGCAGGCATCGAGCTCGCCCTTCAACCGATCGCCATCGGCACGCAGCCTATCGCGCTCGCTTCGCGTGCGGTCGAGATCGCCACGCAGACTGTCGAGCTCGCCGCGCAGGCGACCCCAAATGAACCAACCAACCAGGATACCCACAACGAACGCCAGGAGCATGTAGAAGAAAGTCATTTCCCTCTCCAGTCCGATCTGTCGGCCGAGGCCCGGAAAGGCGAGCCCACGCCAAGGATCGTCAAAGGTTCCGTGGTCGGCGGAACCGCCGGCTTCAATCGAGCCATCGGCGTTCGGCCTTGTCCGGGCCGACGGCCATCATCGCATTCGCCGTAGCGTCGCGGCCGGCCATCTCTGGCCTTCGCTATGCGTCCGGCTGAGCTTGAGGCCGGACGCTATCATATGGCTTGTCGAAAGCCAGTTGAAAAATGCCGCGGAGAGTTATTCAAGAACAGCTATTTAGGGCAAGAATAGACCCTTGCTAATATGCATCCCGGCTAAACTATTGCGGCCGATGCCTGCGCCGTAGTTGTCGTCAACTATCGAGCGCTTCCAATTCGTCGATAAGCGAACCGATGATGCCAAGGCCGATCTGCCAGAAAGCGGGATCGGTGGCGTCGAGGCCGAAGGGCGCCAGAAGCTCGGAGTGATGCTTCGTGCCGCCTGCGCGCAGCATCTCGAAATACTTCTCCTGAAATCCGCGCTCGGCATTCTGGTAGACGGCATAGAGCGAATTCACCAGGCAATCGCCGAAGGCATAGGCATAGACGTAGAAGGGTGAGTGGATGAAATGCGGGATATAGGTCCAGAAAACCTCGTATCCCTCGCGCAGCTTGATAGCCGGCCCCAGGCTCTCGGCCTGCACCTCCAGCCAGAATTCGCCGAGCCTGTCCGAGGTCAGCTCGCCGTTCTTGCGCTCGGCATGCACCTTGCGCTCGAACTCGTAGAAGGCGATCTGGCGCACGACGGTGTTGATCATGTCCTCGACCTTCTGGGCGAGCATGGCCTTGCGCTCGCGCTTGTCGCCGGTCTGCTCGAGCAGCGAGCGGAAGGTCAGCATCTCGCCGAAGACGGAGGCGGTTTCGGCCAGCGTCAGTGGCGTCGAGGCCATCAGCGCGCCCTGGCCGGCGGCCAGCACCTGGTGCACGCCGTGACCCAGCTCATGCGCCAGCGTCATCACATCGCGCGGCTTGCCCATGTAGTTGAGCAGCACGTAAGGATGCGCCGACGGCACCGTCGGATGGGCGAAGGCGCCGGGGGATTTGCCGGGCCGCACCGGCGCGTCGATCCATCTGCGGTCGAAAAAGCCGCGGGCGATTTCGGCCATGTCCGGCGAGAAGCGCTGGTAGGCGGAGAGCACCGTGTCCCTGGCGTTGTCCCAGCTGATCACCGCCTGCGGCGTTTCCGGCAGCGGCGCGTTGCGGTCCCAGTGGTTCATCACCTCCATGCCGAGCCAGCGCGCCTTCATCGCGTAATAGCGGTGCGACAGCCGCGGATAGGCCTCGCGCACGGCCGCGGCCAGCGCGTCGACCACGTCGCGCTCGACACGGTTGGCGAGGTGGCGCGAGTCGGCAATATCCTGGAAGCCGCGCCAGCGGTCGGAGATTTCCTTGTCCTTGGCTAAGGTGTTGGTGATGAGCGTGAAGGTGCGCAGGTTCTTGCGGAACGTGGCGGCCAGCGCCTCGGAGGCGCGGCGGCGCACCTCGCCATTCGAATCCTGCAGCCGGTTCAGCGCCGGCTCGAGCGTCAGCTCCTCGCCGTCGATCTCGAAGCGCAGGTCGGTCATCGTCTCGTCGAACAGGCGGTTCCAGGCGCCGCGCCCGGTGACCGACTTTTCGTGAAACAGCTGCTCGACGCGATCCTCGAGCTGGTAGGGCTTGTCCTTCCTGAGGTCGAGCACCCATGGCCGGTAGTGGCCGAACGCCTTGTCGGCGGATAGAGCGCCCTCAATTGCCGCATCGTCGATCAGGTTGAGCTCGAGCGCGAAGAACAGGAGATGCGCGCTGGCGTCCGTCATCTTTTCCTGGACGTCGCCATATAGCTTGGCGCGCTGCGGATCGGCGGTGTTGCCGGCATAGACGAGGCCGGCATACGAAACGATGCGGCCGATCAGTTCCTCGAGCGCCTCATAGGCCTCGAGCGCCTCGCCCAGCCGGCCGGCGGCGCCGCGCTCGGCTTCCGCGGCAAGGGTGCCTTTCCAGCGGGTCTCGAAGGCGATGGCGTCGCTGGCCGCCCTGGCGATATCGCGCTTCAGCTCGGGCGCTTCCATGCCGGCATAGAGATCGGCGAGATTCCACTCCGGCAGGTCGCCAAGCCCCGCCGCGCCCTGGCCGGACGTTGGCGCCGCAAGCCGCCGACCAAACATCATGCGCATCAACGATACCTTCTTTGAACCAAGGGGCCAGAATCAAAGGGAAAGGAGAAGCCGGTCAAATCCTAAGGAATTCGTTCACCGGGTTTTTTGAAACCTTATTTAGAACCCTGTGCCAAGATGATCCATGGGGATTTTCTCGGGCGGACAACTCAAACAGTCATGACAGGTTCCATACTCATAGTCGATGACGATCCGGTCCAGCGCCGGCTGGTCGAGGCCGCGTTGACCAAGTTCGGCCACAGCGCGATCGTCACGGATAGCGGCGAGGCGGGCCTCGACGCGCTCGACGGGCCGAACGCGCGCGAGGTCTCCGTCGTCATTCTCGATCTCGTCATGCCCGGCCTCGACGGCATCGGCGTGCTGAAGGCGATGCGCGAGCGCGCCATCAACATTCCCGTCATCGTGCAGACGGCGCAAGGCGGCATCGAAACCGTCGTCTCGGCGATGCGGCACGGCGCCTTCGACTTCGTCGTCAAGCCGGCGTCGCCCGACAGGTTGCAGACCGCGATCTCCAACGCGCTCAAGGTGGAGGCTGTCGAGGACGAGATGAAGCGCGCGTCGCGGCGCCGCGGCGGTGGCCATCTCACCTTCAAGGACATGATCACGCGCAGCCCGGCAATGGACCGGGTGATACGCCTTGGGCAGAAAGCGGCGGCCTCCAACATCCCGATCCTGATCGAGGGCGAATCCGGCGTCGGCAAGGAACTGGTGGCACGCGCCATCCAAGGCAGCGGCGATCGCCGCTCGAAGCCGTTCGTCACCGTCAATTGCGGCGCCATCCCGGACAATCTCGTCGAATCGATCCTGTTCGGCCACGAGAAGGGTTCCTTTACCGGCGCCACCGACAAGCACACCGGCAAATTCGTCGAGGCGAATTCCGGCACGCTGTTCCTCGACGAGATCGGCGACCTGCCGCTCGACGTCCAGGTCAAGCTGCTGCGCGCCGTGCAAGAAGGCGAGGTCGATCCGGTCGGCGGCCGCTCGACCGTCAAGGTCGATATCCGCCTGATCTCGGCCACGCACCGGAACCTCCTGCAGCAGGTCAAGGACGGCAAGTTCCGCGAGGACCTGTTCTACCGGCTGAACGTCTACCCGATCTTCGTGCCGCCGCTGCGCGACCGCCGCGACGACATTCCCTATCTGGTCCGGCATTTCATGGAAAAGGTCGCTCCGACCGATCCGCGCCGCCGCCTTGCCGGCATATCGGCGACAGCGCTCGCGATGCTGCAGGCCTATGACTGGCCGGGCAATATCCGCCAGCTGGAGAATGCGGTCTTCAGGGCCTCGGTGCTTGCCGAGGGCGATGTGCTGACCGAGGAGGAGTTCCCGCAGATCCGGGCGCAGGTGGAAGGAACGGTAAATCTCGGAACGGAACCGGCATCCGCCGTCGCCGAAACGACCGCGGACGCGTCCCGGCAACCGGATGAGACCGTCGCCAATGCAACGGAGGCCGGCTTGGCCGATGGCCAGGCGCCAGCCAGGCCGCAGCCGCGTTTCGGAACGCTCCGTGCGCTCGACGAGCGCGGCAATGTGCGGGCGCTGGCCGATGTCGAGCTCGAAATGATCAAGCTCGCGATCGACCATTATAACGGTCAGATGAGCGAAGTCGCCCGCCGGTTGGGCATCGGCCGCTCGACGCTCTACCGCAAGTTGAAGGAATATGGCATTGATCCCGAAGTTGGTCGCGTCGACCGGCTTGCCTCGTGACAGGCAAGCCTCGAACCAGCTTGCCCGCCTAAAATCCGAGTCAAATTGTCGCTTTTGACGTGAAAACGCAGGGTTTTCAGCGGTTGGCGTTGCCGGGGATCACACATTAACGCTAACGGTAACAGATCGTGTTCTGGCCGAGGCCGGATTCATGATCTAAACCAGCGGTTTACCACGAAATGCTGTGCATCATTTTTGACGGGATATCGCCACGGTGTTACCGCATTTCGGCTTCAATAAACGATGATTAACCATTAGGATCGATATTCGGATGTGAAAGCGACGCATCCGTTTGGTCAAATCCGGGGACAAACGGCAGCCTGAAAGCCATTTGATTTGAACAAAGTCGAACGACACAAAAACGGGCGGCATTTTCACATGAGCGTCTGGCCGAGGTGGCTGACGTTTGTGATTTTGGCCGTCGGGTTTCTGTCCGCTGCGACGTCGGGCGCGAGGGCAGAAGTCCGTACGCTCAAGCTCTACCATCTGCACACGCATGAGAAGGCCGAGATCGTCTACAAGCGCAATGGCCGCTACGATGCGGAAGGCCTGCGCAAGATCAATATCATTCTGCGCGACTGGCGCCGCAACGAGCCGACCAAGATGGATCCGCGGCTGCTCGACCTGGTCTGGGAAGCCTATCGCGAAAGCGGCGCTACCGACTATATTCAGGTCGTCTGCGGCTACCGCTCGCCGTCGACCAATGCGCTGCTGCGTTCGCGCAGCCGCGGCGTCGCCGAGAAGAGCCAGCACATGCTGGGCAAGGCGATGGACTTCTACATCCCAGGCGTGCCGCTGAAGAAGCTGCGCAACATCGGCCTCAAGATGCAGGGCGGCGGCGTCGGCTATTACCCGACCTCCGGTTCGCCCTTCGTCCATATGGATGTCGGCAATGTGCGCCACTGGCCGGGCATCAGCCGCCAGGAACTGGTCAGCCTGTTCCCGAACGGCAAGACGCTGCATGTGCCGAGCGACGGACGCCCGCTGCCCGGCTATGAGCAAGCAGTGGCAGCGTATCAGGCGCGCAAGGGCGCCGGCACGCCCAATATCGAACTGGCCAGCGCCGGTGGCTCGACCAAGCGCTCCGGCGGATTGCTTGCCGCCTTGTTCGGCGGCGGCGCCGACGAAGCCGATGACGCGGCCGATGAAAGCGCTCCGGCGCCTCAGCAGAAAGCTGTGAAGCAGGTTCAGGTCGCCAGCGCTGCCACGGCCCGCAGCAGCAACCTGCCGGGCATCGCGATCGTTTCGCCGAAGGATGCCAAGCGCGCCAACATTCCGCAGAACGCGGATGACAGCGCCGACGATTCGCAACAGCCGCAGCAGGATACGCCGGAGACGATCATCGCCGCGCTGCCGCCGAAGGAAATCCCGCTGCCCGACTTCGCGCCGCGTCCCAAGGTCGATGTCGGCCAGCAGACGCCGCAGAACGTGCCGTTCGCCACGGCGGATGCCTCTACGACGACGGAGCAGGCGGTTGCGACGGCCCAGGCGCCCGTGCCGGACAAGGTTCCGTTCGGCGCAGCCAGCGCCGCGGAGGCCGCGAGCACGGATCCGGCGCAGGTGGCGGTCAACAACATCCCGCTGCCGACTTGGCGTCCCGACCACTCGACGCCGGCGGAACTGGCGTCGAAGGACAAGAACGTGCTTCTGGCGCTGGCCGAAACCGCTTCGCAGGACAAGAGCGCGACCGATGCGTTCTCAGTGCTGCCGACCGCACGGCCGCAGCCCGGCAAGCAGGATGAGGTCAAAGCCGTTCTCGAACAGGCCAATGCGACCGTCGAGGCCGGCGGCGCCGGCGCCGAATACCAGCTCGCGTCGCTGACCGAACCCGAGCCGCGCTCCGCGTTCAACGATCCGTCGGGCGTCGATGCGGCCTCGCCGCGCCAGGCCATCGCCGCGCTTCCGGCCGGGACCGATCCCGCGAAGGCGATCGGCGGCAGTGTGAAGACGACGGCCAAGGAAGGCAGGGCGTCCGCTCACGATCTGAAGCCCGGGCCCAAGGCCATGGTGGTGGCGCCGCCGCCGCAAGCCGCGCGCTGGGCGCTGGGCAGCGGCGTCAACATTGCCTCGGTTTCCGACCCGACGACGGCGCCGCGCTACGCCTACAACATCGTGCACACGCCGCCGAGCGAAGTGTATACGGCCGGTTTCCAGGCGGATGGCCAGGTGCCGGACGCAAGCCGTTTCACCGGCAACGCGGTGAAGTTCCTCTCGGTCGCGCGCTTCCAAACGAAATAGGCGAGCCAGCGTGGCCATCGCAAAGCCGCGTTGGCCCGCCAGCGCGGCTTTTGTCTTTCATGGCATGCGCCGCTGCCTGGTTGACCACCCCATCTTCCCGCTTCGTCTAATGGTAGGACAGCGCCCTTTGAAGGCGTGAATCGTGGTTCGAATCCATGAGCGGGAACCAGTCGGCGAATACGGATTCCACCACCAGCACGCGATCACACAGGGTCGTGAAACGGGAAAGGCTGCCGCTTGGCGGCGCGGGGGCGACGCACCGACCGATACTTCGACGAGAACGCTCTCGCTGCCCTGGTGAAGGCGCCGATTACTTCTTGAGCTTGCTCGCCTCACGCGCCAGCGCTTCGATCTCGTCCCACTTGCCGGCCTTGATGAGATCGTCGGGCGCGACCCAGGAGCCGCCGACGCAGATGACGTTGGGCAGGCTCAGATAGTCGGCGGCGTTCTTGGCGGTTATGCCGCCGGTCGGGCAGAACTTCACATCCGCCAGCGGCGAGGCGAAAGCCTTCAGTGAAGCGATGCCGCCGGACTGCTCGGCCGGGAAGAACTTCAGGAAGCGCAAGCCGGCTTCGCGCGCGGCCATGATCTCGCCGGGCGTGATGGCGCCGGGCAGCAGCGGCACGGGACTGTCCTTGGCCGCGTCGAGAAGCTGGCTGGTGATGCCGGGGCTGACGATGAATTTCGAGCCGGCGCGGGCTGCCTCGTCGAACTGCCTGGCGTCGAGGATGGTGCCGGCGCCGACGACCGCGTCCTCGACTTCGGCGGCAACGCGGCGGATCGCTTCCAGGGCGTCGGCGGTGCGCAGCGTGATCTCGATCGCCGGCAGGCCGCCGCGCGAAAGCGCGCGAGCAAGTGGTACGGCATCGGCAACATTGGCGATTTTGAGCACCGGGATAACCGGCTGACCATTGAGAAGCGACAGGAGCTTTTCGGTCTTGCTGGTCATGTGCTGGTCTCCATTTCGATCACTTTAAACCGATTAGCAGAAGGGATATGCCAAGTCCACGAAGGGCGGCGTGTCGTGATGTCACGTCGTGATGTGCCGGCGTCGTCTGCCTTGAAACGGCTTTCACCACGGTCTAGTGGCATTGCCATGACAATAGCCAAGGAAATTCAGCCCGTCTGCGTCGCCGCGCTCTATAAGTTTGCCCGGCTCGACGGATACGAGGCCCTGCGCGCGCCACTCGCGGCCTTCTGTTGCGGGCGCGGCATCAAGGGCACGCTGCTTCTGGCGCATGAAGGCATCAACGGCACCGTCGCCGGCAGCGAAGGGGCGATTGCCGCTCTCGTCGACCATCTGCAGGCCATCGAAGGCCTTGCCGGGCTGGACGTCAAATACAGCAGCGCCGCCGAAATGCCGTTCCACCGCATGAAGGTACGGTTGAAGCGCGAGATCGTGACCATGGGCGTCGAGGACATCGATCCGGCGGCGAGCGCGGGCACCTATGTCGCGCCGGCCGACTGGAACGCGCTGATTTCCGATGCGGATACCTTGGTGATCGACACGCGCAACGCCTATGAGGTTTCGCTCGGCACCTTCAAGGGCGCGGTCGATCCCAAGACCACCAGCTTTCGCGAATTCCCCGCCTGGATCGAGCAGCACCGTGAAGAGCTTGAGGGCCGCAAGGTGGCGATGTTCTGCACCGGCGGCATTCGCTGCGAGAAGGCAACGGCCTATGTGAAGTCGCTCGGCCTCAAAAACGTCTTCCATCTCAAGGGCGGCATCCTGAAATACCTGGAAGACGTCCCTGCCGATGAGAGCCTGTGGCAAGGCGAATGTTTCGTCTTCGACGAGCGGGTGTCCGTCTCGCATGGCCTAGCCGAGGGTGAAGCGGAGCTCTGCCGCGCCTGTCGGCACCCGCTGACGGTCGAGGACCGGCTGTCGTCGAAATACGCGATCGGCGTTTCATGCCCGCATTGTTTTGAAATGCGCTCCGACGAGGATCGAGAACGCTATGCTGAACGCCATCGCCAGGTGGAGCTGGCGCAAGCGCGCGGCGGCAAGCGCCATATAGGCAGTTAGAACTCCACCGAATAACGATCGATCGCCCAAAGCCATGTTCCGTCGCTCTGACGGCGGGCGACCTCGCTGGTTATGCTGCCGTCGGGAAGCTTCGTCGACGTCAGCGCCAGGTCGCCGTTGACGAGGGCAGGGCGCTGCTCGCCGCGCTGGAATTTACGACCCGCGGCGATGCCCTGTTCGAACAGCGCGCGGATGGCGTGCCGGCCGCGAACCGGCCCGTCATCGCCGCTGTCGACGACGGCGTCGGGCTCGAACAGCGCCAGCATGCCCTCGATGTCGCCGGCCCATTGCCGATCGATCAGCAGACGCTCGAGATCCTGCGGATCGCGCGCCGGCTCACGGGTTTCTGCACTCGTCATCCAATCGCTCCTTTCCGAAATTGGCGCGATCCTAGCTGAAGCCCTCCGCCGTTTCGACACATGGAGGAGATCGGCCAGCTGCCTTCGTCAGGCGGCGAAGTGTCCGCCGTCATTGTAATGTCGGGGTGCGGAGCCTACCTCTTGCCCGTCCGAAACCTTGCCCGCGCGCATTCGGCCGGGCCAATTCTGGAGGCATTGATGCTCGACCCCAAGAAGCTGCTCGACGATCTTCTCGGCTCGCAAATCCCTGGGACCGGCTCGACCGTCCGCGACAAGGCCGGGCAGGCGGTGCAGATGGCGAAGGACAATCCGCTGGCAGCCGGCGCGCTTGCCGCCGTGCTGCTCGGCACCGGCACCGGCCGGCAGGTAACGGGCGCGGCCGTCAAGCTCGGCGGACTGGCTGCGATCGGCGGCCTCGCCTACAAGGCCTATCAGAACTACAAGGCCGGCAAGGAGCCGGCGCAGGCGCCGACCGCAAGCGAGCCGGAACTGCTGCCGCCGCCCGCCGACACCGCCTTCCACCCCTCGCAGGCGCCGCAGGGCGAGGCCGAGTTCACGCTGACGCTGGTCAGGGCGATGATCTCGGCGGCGAAGGCCGACGGGCATGTCGACGACGACGAGCGCAAGAAGATCGCCGACAAGCTCAAGCTCGCCGGCATCGGCGCCGAAGCGGAAAAGTTCCTGCTCGCCGAGCTGGAAAGCCCGCTCGATCTCGACACGCTGGTCGCCGGCGCCAAGACCGATGCGCAGAAGCTCGAGCTCTACACCGCCTCGCGGCTGACCATCGATCCCGACACGCGCGCCGAGCGCGGCTATCTCGACCTGCTTGCCGGCCGGCTCGGTTTGCCGGACGCCCTGGTCGATCATGTCGAAGCGACGGTTTCGGCGGCCAAGGTGCCTGCGGGAAGCTCGCCCTGGTGAGCAGGGTTAGCGGGTGCGGTTGCCGTTAACTTCTCGTTAACCCAGCAAGCGCATCATTCTAACCAGTCGGACCGGCTTTTCCTCCTCCCAAGCGCGGTTCAGATCGGGGCGGTCGCTAATGGCCGCCCTTTTTGTTGGCATGTCCTTATCCGCCAATAGCGGCTTGCCATGATCCCCGGCATTTGCGATGCCACGTCTTTCCATCCATGACCGGGAGGAGGACGGCGATGACAGCCATAGCAGAGAAGACCGCCATCGTTACCGGCGCCGGCACCGGCATCGGCAAGAGCGTGGCGACGGCGCTGCTCAAGGCAGGCTGGAACACGGTGTTCTGCGGCCGCCGCAAGACGGTGCTGGAGGAGGCGATCGCAGAAGCCGGGAAGACGCAAGCCAAGGCATTGGCCGTCGCCTGCGACATCAGCAAGGCGCCAGAAGTGGACGACATGTTCGAGACCGTGCTCGAAGCCTTCGGCCGCGTCGACCTGCTCTTCAACAATGCCGGCATGGGCTACAAGTCGACGATGATCGACGAGATCCCGGTCGAGGTCTGGAACGACGTCGTCGGCGTCAACCTCACCGGCTCGTTCCTGTGCGCGCGCGCCGCCTTCGGCGCCATGCGCCGGCAGAAGCCGATGGGCGGCCGCATCATCAACAACGGCTCGGTGTCGGCCTATGCGCCGCGCCCGGGCTCGGTTCCCTATACGGCGACCAAGCATGCGATCACCGGGCTCACCAAGACGCTGGCGCTCGACGGCCGGCCTTTCGACATCGCCTGCGGCCAGATCGACATCGGCAATGCGCTGACCGAGATGGCGCAGCCGATGACGGTCGGCGTGCCGCAGGCCAATGGCTCGATCGCCGCCGAAGCGGTGATGGATGTGCAGCGCGTCGCCGACGCGGTGCTGCACATGGCGAGCCTGCCGCTCGACGCCAACGTGCTGTTCATGACGGTGATGGCGACGAAGATGCCGTTTGTCGGGCGTGGGTGAACGCGAGTTCCCTCACCCGGATGGGGGTCACTTCTTCAGGAACGCCTCGATCCGTTCCAGTGCGCGTAGGATATTTTCCTCGGAATTGGCGTAGGAAAGCCGGATATAGCCTTCGCCGAGCACGCCGAAATCGGGGCCGCCGATGAGCGCCACGCCGGCATCCTCCAACAGCGCCGATGCAAGCTTCTTGGCCTTCCAGCCGGTCTTCGAGACGTTGGGGAAGGCATAGAAGGCGCCCTTCGGCGTGATGCAGGAAATGCCGGGCAGCGCGTTCAGCCCCTCGACCACGATTCTGCGGCGGTTGTCGAAGGCGCGCATCATCTTCTCGACATCGTCCTGCGGGCCGTCGATCGCGGCGATGCCGGCAAACTGGCTCGGCGCGTTGACGCAGGACCAGCAGTTCACCGCCAGCTTGCGCACCTTGTCGTAGAGATGCGCGCCCTTGTCGCCGTTCGGCCAGATCGACCAGCCCATGCGCCAGCCGGTCATCGCCCAGGTCTTCGACCAGCCGTTGAGCACGATCAGCCGATCGCGGATTTGGGGGAAGTTGAGCAGCGAAAAGTGCGTCTCGCCGTCATAGGTCATCACGTCGTAGATCTCGTCCGACATGATGGCGACCTGAGGGTGCTTCTCCAGGCCCTTGACCAGCTTCTCGATCTCGCTGCGCGGGGTGACGCCACCGGTCGGATTGGCGGGCGAGTTGAGGATGAGCAGCCTGGTCTTCGGCGTGATCAGCGCCAGCGTCTCCTCCGCCGAGAAGGCAAAGCCGTTTTCCTCGCGGATCGGCACCGGCACCGGAGTGGCGCCGGTGAACTCGATCATCGAGCGATAGATCGGAAAGCCGGGATCGGGATAGAGGATCTCGGCGCCCGCCTCGCCGAACATCAGGATCGCGGCAAACATCGTCGGCTTGCCGCCCGGCAGGATCATCACATTCTCGGGCGAGACCTCGACGCCGGTGGTGGTCAGCGTGCGGCGCACGACCGCCTCGCGGGTGGCTAAAAGCCCGTTGGCCGGCGTGTAGCCATGGTGGCCGTCGCGCAGCGCCTTGATCGCCGCCTCAACGATGTGCTGCGGCGTCTTGAAGTCGGGCTGGCCGATGCCGAGGTTGACGATGTCACGGCCCTGATGGGCAAGCGCTGTGGCCCTCGCCAGCACCGCGAAGGCATTTTCCTCGCCGAGACGGTCGAAGGCCGCGATCGTGTGGAGCATTTTTCCCGTCCCTGTGGTTCTTTCTGTGAGCGAGCGTTTTTGTGACCGTCCGCCGGTAAAAGTCAACGGATTGGAGTGGCAGGTGTCGGAAGATCTGAAGAATTGGCAGCCGCGCCCGCGGCCGGAACGCAAGGCAATCGAGGGACGCACCGTCAGGCTCGAGCCGCTGAGCGCCGCCAAGCATGGCGACGGCCTTTACGAGGCCTCCTCCGTCTCGGATGTCGGCGGACGTTTCGCCTGGCTGCCCGATTACCCGCCGGAAACCCGCGCCGCCTTCCAGCCCTGGCTCGACAAGGCCGAAGCCAGCGAGGATCCGCTGTTCTTCACCGTCATCGACAAGGCGAGCGGCAAGATCGCCGGGCGCCAGACGCTGATGCGCATTGACGCCGCCAACGGCGTCGGGGAAATCGGCAACATCTATTGGGGGCCGCTGATCTCGCGCAAGCCGGCGGCGACCGAGGCGCAGTTCCTGTTTGCGAAATATCTCTTCGACGATCTCGGCTACCGCCGCTACGAGTGGAAGTGCAACAACCGCAACGAGCCCTCGAAACGCGCCGCCGAGCGCTTCGGTTTCAGGTTCGAAGGCATCTTCCGCCAGCATCTTGTGGTCAAGGGTGAAAACCGCGATACGGCGTGGTATTCGATCATCGACAAGGAATGGCCGGCCTTGCGCCAGGCCTATGAGGGCTGGCTCGATCCGGCAAACTTCGATGGCGAAGGCGGCCAGAAGAGGCGCCTCGAGGATTTCCGCGCCGAATTCGGAGCGTGACAGGGAGTTTGGCGATGGCGCATGACCACGGTTCACATGATCACGGTTCCGCCGGTCATAGCCATGGCGCCGGGCATGTGCATGGCTCGACCGATAAGAAACGGGTGCTGATCGCGGCTTGCCTGACCGGCGGCTTCATGGTCGCTGAGGCGCTTGGCGGTCTGCTCACCGGCTCACTGGCGCTGCTCGCGGATGCCGGCCATATGCTGGCGGATGCCATCGCGCTCGGCCTTGCCTGGTACGCCTTCCATCTGGCGGGGCGTCCGGCCACCGGTCGTCTCACCTATGGCTTCGGCCGGGTGAAAACGCTGGTCGCCTACACCAACGGCATCGCCATCTTCGTCATCGCGCTCTGGATCGTCTACGAAGCCTGGGGGCGGCTGTTGCACCCGTCGCCGGTGCTGGGCGGACCGATGCTGGTGGTGGCGGTCGCCGGCCTTCTGGTCAACATCGCCTCGTTCTTCGTACTGCATGGCGGCGATCGCGAGAGCCTCAACATGCGCGGCGCCATCCTGCATGTGCTGGGCGACCTGCTGGGGTCGGCCGCGGCAATCGTCGCCGCGATCATCATCCTGGCGACAGGCTGGACGCCGATCGATCCCATCCTGTCGGTGCTGGTTTCGCTGCTCATCCTGTCGACGGCATGGTCGCTGATGCGCGAGGCCGCGCATGTGCTGCTCGAAGGCGTGCCGGCAAGCCTCGACCGCGATGTGATCGCCAAGGATATCGAAGGCGCGGTCAAGGGGGTGCGCGAGGTGCACCATATGCATGTCTGGTCGCTCGACGGCACCTCCAACATGGCGACGTTGCATGCTTGCCTCAACGACGGCGTCGACGCGCATATGGCGGTGAGCGCCATCAAGAAACGGCTTGCAGCCAAGCATGGCATCGAGCATGCCACTGTCGAACCCGAATTTGGCCAATGCGCGGACAGCCATGACGAGCACGACCACCATCACGATCACGATCATGACCACGCGCACGATGCGCCGCGCGATCGCCGGCACTATCACTGATCGCTGCGTGATGACAAAGCCGAACAGCCTCGAAACGAAGAATGCCAGTTGATGGATCGTGACACCCGCAACGCGGCGATCGCCGCCGCCGTGATACTGCTTGTGTTCGGCCTCGCCGCCTATTTCCTGCCGGCCATCATGCTGGCCGCTGGCAAGGTATCGACGGTTCTGGCGGCCATCATCGCCGCGATCTTCATGGTCGGGCTGTTCGTCGTCCTGTGGCTGCGCGGACGCAGCCAGCGCAAGAAAGGTCTCTGAAGATGAGAATTCTGATCACCGGTGCCGCCGGCATGGTGGGCCGCAAGCTGATTGCCCGGCTGGCCAAGGACGGGACGCTGCGCGGGCAAAAGATAACGGCGCTCGACCTGCATGACATCGTGGCGCCGCAGGCGCCGGCGCTCGCGGGTGTCGATGTGTCGATCCACACCGGCGATCTTTCCGAACCCGGGGCCATGGCGGCTCTCGTGGCTCCGCGCCCGGATGTGATCTTCCATCTGGCCGGCATCGTGTCTGGCGAGGCGGAGGCCAATTTCGACCTCGGCTACCGCGTCAATCTCGACGGCACGCGCGCCCTGTTCGACGCCGTGCGGCTGGCGGCGTTCGCGCCGCGCCTCATCTTCACCTCGTCGATCGCCGTGTTCGGCGCGCCGTTCCCGGACGTCATTCCGGACGAATTCCATCCGACGCCGCTCACCTCATACGGCACGCAGAAGCAGATGAGCGAGGCGCTGCTCGCCGACTATACGCGGCGCGGCTTCTTCGACGGCATCGGCATCCGGCTGCCGACGATCTGCGTGCGCCCTGGCAAGCCGAACAAGGCGGCGTCGAGTTTCTTCTCCGGCATCATCCGCGAGCCGCTCGCCGGCCAGGAAGCGATCCTGCCGGTGCCGCGCTCGGTGCTGCACACCCATGCCAGCCCGCGCTCGGCGGTGAATTTCCTCATCCATGCGGCCGAGATCGATGGCGACAAGGTCGGTCCGCGCCGCAACCTGACAATGCCTGGTGTCGCCGTCACCGTCGGCGAGCAGATCGAGGCGCTGGAGCGCATCGCCGGCGCCGAGGTCGCGAAGCGGATCCGCGAGCAGCCCGACGAGGTCATCTGGGCGATCGTCAAAGGCTGGCCGACACGGTTCGAAGCCAGGCGGGCGAGGGAACTCGGCTTTGCCGCCGAGAAGAATTTCGACGACATCATCCGTGCTCATATCGAGGACGAACTGGGCGGCAAGATCGCCTGATAGGGTTCAGACGCCGCCCGACAGGCTGGCCGACAGAAGCAGCAGGCCGACGATGAAAATGAAGGCGGCGCCGCCGATCTCGACGATCGAGTGGATGCGGTTGCCGATGCGTCCGTCGCCGGCGAAATAGACTGCCCAGTTCTTGGCCGTCACGGCGATCGTCGCCAGCGCCGACACCGTAATCGCGGTGCCGATCGACATCGCCAGCACCGACAGCAGCCCACCTACCCACAGTCCGTTGAGCAGCGCGAAGCTCAGCACGATCAGCGCGCCGGAACAGGGGCGGATGCCGACGGCCGCGACCGCCGACCAGGCCGTCTTCCAGTCGAAGCGGTCGCCCGACAGCATTGCCGGGTCCGGCGCATGCGAATGGCCGCAGGTCTCGCAGACTTCGCCCGGGCCATGGTCGTGGTGGGCGTGCTCGTGCGCGGCGTGATGATGGTGCTCATGCGCGCCATGATCGTGGGCGTGCGCATGGTCATGATGATCATGATCGTCATGCACATGCAGGGAATGCGCGGCGTGCGCATGTGCGTGCGAATGGCCCGCATGCGAATGCGCGTGAGCATGCGAGTGGCCCGCATGCCCGCCATGCGAATGGCCGGCATGGGCCGCCGACAGGCTGTAGGCAGGGGCTCTGCCGAACAGGCGCAGCACCGACGGACCGAGCTTGCGCCACAGCAGCCAGGCACCGAACAAGGTGACCAGCACAAAGCTGGAGATTTCGAGGAACCAGGCCGCGTCGGTCATCGAGATCGCGGTGCCCCGCAGCACGAAATAGGCAAGCATCATGACGACCACTGCCGTCAGACCCTGCAGCAGCGCCGAGACGAAGGAGAGCAGGATGCCGCGTCTCAGCGCCACCTCGTTGGCCACCATGTAGGAGGAGATCACCGCCTTGCCGTGGCCGGGTCCGGCAGCGTGGAAGATGCCATAGGCGAAGGAAAGCCCGATCAGCAGCCAGAGCTTGCTGCCGTCCTGGCGCATCGCCTTCATCGCGGCCGCCAGCGAATGGTAGAATTCCTGCTGCCTGAGATTGATCCACATCAGGATGTGGGCGAACGGGCCGGTGGTGGTCGGCGCCATGCCGTCATTGGTGCCGATGCCGAGCGAGCTTTGCGCGTGCGCGACGACGGGCAAATGAGTGATCACCAGGGTGGTGGCCAAAAGGCCGAGCGCTAAGCGGATATTCGTGGGATGCCCCACGAATATCCGCTTAGATTCCCTTGCTTGTCGCAGGTTCCGATCGCAAAACCGTGGGACACTTTTGCGGAACCTGCTTACGCGCAGCGACGGTTTCATCACCAAATCATCCTTCCGGCGAGCAGTTCAACTCGAGCTTGGTGGCGAAGATCTTGCTCATGTCGGTGCCTGTCGGATCGTTGAAGAACGCGTCCGTCAGGGTCTTCTGGTTTTCCTTGATCGCCTCGTCCGGATCGGGCCGGACGACCTTCTTGGTGCAGGTCGAGGGCAGGCCTTCGACGGTGAGGTTGGCGTCGTCGGTGAAGTCGATCGCCGTGTAGAAGGTCGGATCGTAGACGCCGATGTCGATCTTGCCCGTCAGCTTGATCGGTGCCTTCGGCTGCGACTCGAACAGGATGATCAGCTGGTCGTTGTCGAAGTTCGCCATCAGATGCGGCGGCGGCACCATCGGCACGTCCTTACCGTCCTGGGTGACGAGCTGGAAGTAGTTGAACTCGGCCAGCGAGGAATGGACGGTGTCGGCCACTTCCTTGAGCTCTTTATCGTCAAGTTTCAGATCGGAGTTCTTGTCGAACTCCATCATCACTGTACTTGAAAACAGGTCGTCGAAGCGCCAAAGGTGGCGCAGCGCCGTCACACTTTGGTGATCCTGGCTGAGGATGACGTCGAGCCGGGCTTCGGCAAATACATGCGGGTGCACTTCGGCCTGCTCGACCGAGGCGAACGTGGCCGCGAGGGCCGAAGCCAGCATGGTGGCTTGCCGTTTCAGATGCATTCCGTGCCGCGATTCCATTGACTTCGAGGGCGAGCCCGAGAGTTAGCATAAAGGGGGCGAAATTGGGACGCCTGCTCAGGCTCCCGTATCGCGCGTCTTGAACCACTGCGCCAGGAAGTCGACGAACACCCGCACCTTGGCCGGCAGATAGCGCCGGTGCGGGTAGACGGCGAAGATGCCGGTGCCCGCCAGGATGCGGTCGTCGAGCGCGGTGACCAACTTGCCGGACGCGACGTCGGGGGCGGCGATGAAATCCGGCAGCATGGCGAAGCCCAGGCCAGAAAGTGCTGCGGCTCTTGCCACAATCGGGCTGTTGACCTCGATCGGGCCCGACACGGCGACGCTCACGGAGTCTTCGCCTTCGCCCTTGAAGCGCCAATTGGCCAGCGAGCGGCCGTTGGTGTCGACGAGGCAGGGCATGTTGGCGAGATCCTGGGGCCGTGTCGGCTTGCCGTGCTTGGCGATCAGCTCCGGCGACGCGCAAAGCCTGACCGAGAACGGCGCCAGCCGCCTGGCGATGAGCGAGGAGTTCTCCAGCCGCGAGATGCGCACGGCAAGATCGAAACCTTCCTCGACAAGGTCGACGAACCGGTCGTCGAGATGAATGTCGAGCACGATGTCGGGATGCTGCCTGGCGAAGTCGACCAGCGACTGACCGATCGGCGCATCGGCGAAGGTGCGGGCGGCCGACAGCTTGATCCTGCCGCGAACGTCGCCGGAAGACTGGCGCACCGCCTCGGCGAGGCTGTCGACCTCGCGCACGATCTCGGAGGCGCGCTGATAATAGGTGTGGCCGGCTTCGGTCAGCGAGAACTGGCGCGTGGTGCGGTTGAGCAGCAGCGCGCCGAGCTCGTCCTCCAGCTCGCGCACATATTTCGACAGCAGCGCCTTGGAGCGGCCGATCTTGCGCCCTGCGGCCGAAAAGCCTTCCGCCTCGACCACGTCGATGAAGGCGCGCATGCGCGTCAATGTGTCCATGGTCAGACCTTTCGTGCCGCGTCGAGAATCTTGCGGCCGAGCCGTATCAGGGCAACGTCGCTGCCGGAAGGGCCGAGCAGCGAAAGGCCGAAGGGCGCGCCGTCGACGGAGCCGATCGGCAGGGTAATCTGCGGAAAGCCCGAAAGACCGGAGAGGCACAACAGATGCAGCGCCCTTTCGCGATAGGCCTGGAACTGTTCCGGTGTGCCGGCGGCGAGCGGCGCCGCGCCGGGAACGGTGGGCAGGACCAGGAAGCCGTTGTTGCCGAGCAGCGCCCCGAACTCGGCCCGGAACGCCAGCCGCCGCGCTGCCTCGGTGGCGGCAGTCTTGGCGTCGATGGTGCGGCCGAAGCCGAAACGCTCCTCGACGCCTGGGCTCAGGCGGCCGCCGGCCGAGATCCAGGGACCATGCTCGCGCCAGGCCTCGAAGGCCTGCAAGCGGCGAAAGCACCAGTAAAGCTCGTCGGGGAACGAGGCGAAGGCGTATTCGGTCTCCACGGGCAGGCCGATGACGGCGGCGGTCAGCGCCTTCATACGCTGATATTCGGCGGCTTCCGCCGGACCCATGACGAAGGCGTCCAGCCAGCGGATCGACAGCGGGCGGTTTAGCGGATGCTGGTGCGGATCGCGGCCGAGCAAAAGCTTGCCGACCGTCTCATAGGTCTCGATGTCGTCGGCGAACCAGCCGAAGGTGTCGAAGCTCGATGCCAGCTTCATCGCGCCGTCGAGCGGAATGCGGCCATGGGTGGTGCGCAGTCCGATCAGGCCGCAGAAGCTCGCCGGCGCGCGGATCGAGCCGCCGGTGTCGGAGCCGGTGGCGACGTTCGCCAGCCCGCCGGCAACCGCGGCCGCCGAGCCGGAGGAAGAGCCGCCGGTGACGCGCTCGGGCGCGGCGGGATTGACCGGGTAGGGGAAATGCGCGTTCTGGCCGAACAGCGAGAAGGCCAGCTCGTCGGTCTGGGTCTTGCCGACGAATCGCGCGCCGGCATCGAGGATCGTCTGCACCGCCTCGGCCGTGCGCGAGGCGGCATGCGCCTCCTCGAATTTCTGCGGATTGCCGCAGCCGGTGCGGTAGCCGGCGACGTCATAGATATCCTTGACGGCCAGGCGCAGGCCGGCGAGCGGGCCCAATTCCGCATTCGCCACAGGCATTTGGCGCAGATCGAGGAAGGCGTTTAGCGGTCCTTGAGTTCCTGGCATCGTTCGATTTCCGGATACGGTGCGACAAACATTGTTCGATGCCAGAAATTTTACAACCTGGGCTTACGATTTTTATTGATTGTGAAACCCTTCGCTCCTATATCGCGCTTGCCCAAAGTCGCACGTGCCTGTGGGTGTCCGCCGATCCTCGAATGGTGAGGGCAATCGGTAAGGTAACTGGAGCTAACCCCTCCAGTCGGTCAGTGGCCAACCACAAGACCGAGGACACCTTGAAGCAACGACGGTGCGGGCCTTTCTGGTTCTCTGCCGGTTGTCCAAAGACCGGGGTTACTGAAGAGGCACACCTTCATTGCCGGCAGTGCGGAACGGGGTTCTCCCAATCCAAGCCAAGGCAGACAAAGCGAACCGAAGCCGGGCAAGGCTAGGTTCATCGCCGCGAGACGGCGTTTCATGGTTCCGGGGTCTCCACCGGCTGGTTCCATGGAATTTCTGTCCCGCCTTTGTTTGACCGCGTGTTCGCGAGGCCGACAGCCCGCGTCCGCACCCTTGTGCGCGCCGAAAGGCGTGATGGAGAGACCCCGATGGCCACCCAGCGCATCCTTGACTTCCTCGCCACCCGACGTCCGAACGGTCCCTGCCTCGTCGTCGACCTCGATGTCGTGCGCGACAATTTCCGCGCCTTCGAGAAGGCGTTGCCCGATTCCAAGATCTACTATGCGGTGAAAGCAAACCCGGCGCCGGAAATCCTGCGCCTGCTTGCTGCGATGGGCTCGTCCTTCGACACCGCATCGGTTACCGAGGTCGAGATGGCGATGGATGCCGGCGCGCCGGCCGATCGCATCTCCTTCGGCAACACCATCAAGAAGGAGCGTGACATCGCACGCGCCTACCAGCTCGGCATCCGCCTGTTCGCCGTCGACTGCGTCGAGGAGGTCGAGAAGATCGCCCGCGTCGCCCCCGGCTCGCGCGTGTTCTGCCGCGTGCTGACCGACGGCGAAGGCGCCGAGTGGCCGCTGTCGCGCAAGTTCGGCTGCGTGCCGGCGATGGCCGTCGACGTGCTGCGCCATGCCAAGGGCCTCGGCCTCGACGCCTATGGCGTGTCGTTCCATGTCGGCTCGCAGCAGACCGACCTGACGGCCTGGGACCGCGCGCTGGGCGACGCCAAGAAGGTGTTCGCGACGCTCGCCGAGGAAGGCATCGTGCTCAAGATGGTCAATATGGGCGGTGGTTTCCCGACCCGTTACCTGAAGGACGTGCCGGCGCCCCAGGCCTATGGCCAGGCGATCTTCTCGGCGCTGCGAAAGCATTTCGGCAACGCGCTGCCCGAGACGATCATCGAGCCGGGCCGCGGCATGGTCGGCAATGCCGGCGTCATCAAGTCGGAAGTCGTGCTGATTTCGAAGAAGGCCGACAACGACAATGTGCGCTGGGTGTTCCTCGACATCGGCAAGTTCGGCGGTCTCGCCGAGACCATGGACGAGGCGATCCGCTATCCGCTGGTCACCCGCCATGACGGCTCGGAGACCGCGCCTTGCGTGCTCGCCGGCCCGACCTGCGATTCGGCCGACGTAATGTACGAGAAGACGCCTTATCCGCTGCCCTTGTCGCTGACCATCGGCGACGAGGTGCTGATCGAAGGCACCGGCGCCTACACGACCACCTACTCGGCGGTCGCCTTCAACGGCTTCGAGCCTCTCCGATCCTACGTGATCTGACCGGTTCGCAAGGACCGCTCAGATCATCCGGCGCGGGCGATCATGTCGCCCGCCCTGGCTCGCTTGTGGGACAGATCTCCGCTCGTGAAGGATCGCGGACATGGAATACCTGATCAAATCGGCCGTTGCGGCCACCGAAATTGCCCCCTCGTCCGGACCGTCGGCTGAGCTTTTCTCCGCGGGGGAGAATGGCTCGACGGCAGTGCTCTTTGGCGCATTTTCTTACGGCGAACCGGTTTCCACTTCGCCTGAAAATGTGCTGGCGCCCTCCCTTGCCCTCCGGGCACAGGCTGGCTCGCGCGGCGCGCCGGACGAGGGGGCCGCCCAGGCGCCGGCCTTCGTCATCCTTGGCGAAGGCGCGGGCGACGTCGCGGCGCGCGAAGCGCTGCTCGACCGCGCCATGGGGCCGAAACGCAGGAAGAAGTCGTCCGAGAAGCTGCGGCGCGGCCGCCGGCCCTCGGAAGGCCTGGCCTTTGTCGCCCGCGATGTCTCGGGCGCGGTCGTCGGCACGGTGCGGCTGTGGGATGTGAGGCTGGGCGAGGGCGGTCCGGCGGCGCTTCTGCTCGGCCCGCTCGCTGTCGAGCAGGGATTGAAGAGCGGCGGCATCGGCTCGGCGCTAATGCGGCATGCGGTTGCCGAAGCCGCGCGGCTCGGCCACGGCGCGATCCTGCTCGTCGGCGATGCGCCCTATTACGGGCGGTTCGGCTTCTCGGCCGACCGCACCGGAGCGCTCGCCATGCCCGGCCCCTATGAGCGGCACCGGCTTCTGGCGCTGGAGCTGAAGGACGGCGCGATGGGTGGCGCCAATGGCACGATCAAGGCCGCCGGCCGCAAGCTCAAGGGGCAAGCGCCGGGCTTCGTCGCCTGAAGCCTTTGTTTCACGCAATTCCGGACGGAAGGCCACAGCGAAGTCGCCGAGCCCAACCGCTACGCACTTTTCCTGGAATTGCTCTAAAGCAGGTCGCGTGAAAAAGGATTCACGCGACCTGCTTTAAGTTTTTGATTTTAAGCATGTCTTTGTCCCGAAACCGGGCCCACTTTCGGGAGACATGCTTTAGGTTCGACAAAAACAGGAACGCCGCCCATCGGGCGGCGTTGCTGTTTTGCGAAAGGTCAGCCGAGCAGCTGGCTGAGCGCCATGGCGACGGTCATGTCGCCTTCGACCTTCAGCTTGCCGGCCATGAAGGCCATGGTCGGGTTGAGGTCGCCGGCAATCAGCGAATCCAGATCGTCGAGCGACAGCTTCACGGTGCAGTCGGTCGGCGCGTCGATGGTCGAGACGCTCGCGCCGTCGATGACGATGACGCCATCGCTGCCGGTGTCGAACTTGACGGAATGCTCGAAGCCGGCGCTTGCCACGCGCGACTTGATCTTGTCGGCAATCTCCTGAACGCCCATGGCGGTTCTCCTCGTTGGTTGCGTTGACGCGCACCGGCGCTTGGCCGCTGGGCGAGGTAGGCGCGCCACGCCTGCGCGCGGTTGCCTGTCACCGGCGCATATAGCTTCGAGTTGACGTTAACGTCAACGCAAGCGACATGCGTCATCTCGCATCACGGGTAAGCGGAGTTCGGGCATCCACGCCGAACCTTGGCCGGACAATCAGTGCTCCGGCTCGGCCTTGAAAGCCTTGGTCATGGCTGAAGCGGTCTCGCCGGCACCCCTGCGGCGGCGGAGCGCGTTGTCGCGGATATCGTCCTTGGAGAGGAAGTTGACCTGGTCGATCAGCACCTCGTGCACGAGCTCGACGCCAACCCGAGCGTTGATGGTGTCGCGGATCGACTTGCGAAAGGCATCGAGATCGATCGATTCCTTCTTGGTGAAATCGATCTGCGGGTTGGAATAGAGATAGGAATAGACCTGGTCCGTCATCAGCGCCTGCGCCGGGACCGACAGCTTCTTTATCTGTTCCGGCTCCACCGTGTAGACCAGCTTGGTGAGGAAATAGCCGTCGATCGTGCCGTCGCGCAGCAGCGGCACCGAGATCATGTCGGTCTTGACGTAGTCGAGGCCGCCCAGCATCGGCTTCGGCGGTTCGGCCGCGCCGCGCTGGCCGGCCGCCTGGAAGGAATAGAAGACCGCGCCGAGCGTCACGGCGCAGATCCACAGCGCGGCGGCGATAAACTTAATCACCCGGTCCGTCCTTGCGCCTCTATCATCTCGATCAGGCCCGTGCCATTCCGAACTCCCCAACCGAATAGGTGCCGTCGGCATCGGCCCGCTGGATGGCGTTCCTCAAAAGCGTGGCGACCTCGTTGACCGCGTTGAGATGGGCAAGGATCGCCGCTTCGTTCTTCGCCAGCTTCTGGCGCAGCCGCAGCAGGCCTTCTTTATGCTGCTCGAGGAATTCGATCTCGTTGGCGCCCTTCAAGGCGCGGTTCAGCTCGTAGAGGTACCGGCTCTTGCGGGCGTTCGAGGCCTTGAGGTCATACGTCGTTCCGCTGCGGATGCCGGCGGTCTCCTCGTCCACGACTTCTTCGATGCGGCCGATGATGGCGGCGAGGTTGCCGGGTCGTGCGGCGGCGGGCGCCTCCATTGCGTTGGTGCGTACGGGAAGGTTGGAAAGGTCCGTTTGGTCGGCCATGTAGGTCCCTAGATCTTGATGTCCGTCTTTATGGTTGTGTCGTCGCCGGTCATCGACCGTGCGGCTTTGCGCTCAAGCTCCTCGATCATCGAGGTCGAAAGCCGGGTCTGCTGGTCGATCTCGGTCTTCTGCGGTCCGCCGGCAACAGGGCCGACCGGCACCTTGTGCTTGCCGTCGAGATAGTGGTCGGCAAGCATCGATTTGGCGATGCCGATGCCGCCATGCGCGGCCATGACATCGGCCACCTTTTCGGCGAGCTGCGACTTCCACATGTCGCCCGCCAGGCCCTTGCCGTAAACGCCCTCGGTGTCCTTGGGCATCATGTTCTGGATGAAGGTCGTCAGCACCATCGCCTCGAAGCGCTGGAACTTCTTCGCCGGATTGGCGGCTTCCGCCTTGTCGGCCGAGGCGCGCGAGAGAATGGAGCCGGCATCGACCGTTACAGAGGGACCGACAGAGAATGCACCTGGCGCACCACCCGCGCGCTTAAGGAGTGCTGCCCGCGCGGCCTCGATATCGGCCGGCTCCGCTGCGCGGGCAACGTCCATGACGATGTCGCTGGGTGGGGAAATGGCCAAGAAAGTCCGCCCTTTGCCGGTTTTGTTATCTGCACAATGACTGAACAAGCTTGTGGCAGGCTTGCGATATCGGATGATGACGGCGGCGTGATCGGCAGCCGGCGAAAGAGCAGCGACGATTCGTCGTTACACCGTCAAATCGCGCCGCGGCAGGCCGATCCACGAGCCGAACCGGACCGTGGCGATGTGCGGCGCGTCCTCGTGTCCTGAATTGTCCGCATCTGTCCATATGTGCCCGCCACTGTCGCCGAGCCCGGCGCCAGGGGGTTCTGGATGCAGGGCGCCGGGCTTGCCCGCTCGCTCGACAGCGACGGCAACGCCGCCGATGCCGACGCCAACACGGGCGCCTTCTTCGCCGGTATCGACGCCGCCGTCGGCGACGGCTGGACGCTCGGCTTCCTCGGCGGGATCAGCGTCACCTCGCCCGATATCGACGACCGAGCGTCCTCCGCCGACATCGCCAGCGTGCATCTTGGCGCTTATGGCGGCGGCGCCATCGACAGCGTCCGCTTGAAGTTCGGCGCCGGCTACAGCCATCACGACATCGACACCAGCCGCAGCCCGGCCTTTGTCGGCTTCAGCGATGAGCTGAGTGCCAGCTACGGCGCAAGCACGCTGCAGGCGTTCGGCGAGGCGTCGCGCCCCTTCGATCTCGGCGCGCTCAAGCTCGATCCGTTCGCCAATCTCGCCTATGTCCATCTGTCGACCGACGGCTTCGCCGAGGACGGCGGCGCGGCGGCCCTGTCTTCGGGCGGCTTCAGCAGCGACGCCACATTCGCCACGCTTGGCGCGCGGGTCTCGCAGAAGATCGTCGTCGTCGGCACGAGCTTCGAGGCGCGCGCCTCGGCTGGCGCCATGCCTTCGCGGATGCGCCGGCGGCGCGGCTTTCGTTCGACGGCGGCGACGGCTTCACCGTGTTCGGCGTGCCGATCGCACGCGACGCGGTGGCGCTGCAGGCCGGCGTCGATGTCGACCTCGGCGGCGCCTCGGCTTCAGCTATGACGGCCAATTCGCTTCCGGCGCGATGGAGAATGCCTTCAAGGCGAGTTTCTCGACACGATTCTGAAGCGCGACACGCCTGCCATCGTTTGATCTGGAGATGTGCCGGCATAGCCTAAGCCTTGTCGCAGCCGGGCTAACGACTTAACCTGCGCCTTGAGCTTTGGGCGGGGATGTGGGCATGCGCGCGCTCGAAATTTCCAACCGCGAATTGCTGGCTTTCATGTCGGAGGCCACAAATTTCGCCGCCGAGTACTGGGCTTCGCTGGAGGAGCGGCCATCCTATCCCTCGACCAGCGGGTCTGAGACGGCGCGCCTCTTCGACCGGCCATGGTCGGGTGAGGGGCGAGGGAGCAAAGTTCTGGACGACGTCAGAGTGATTGCCGAACACGTCCGCCCATGCACTGGCCGCTTCTTCGGCTACGTCGCCGGCTCTGGTGAACCGGTGGGGGCCGTCGGCGATTTTCTCACATCGGTTTTCAACCAGAACACTACGTCCTGGCGTTCGGCTCCCGCCGCAATCACCATCGAGCGCGCGGTGATCGGATGGCTCGCTGAGGCGATCGGCTGCGGCGGTTTTGCCGGAAGTCTGTGCGGCGGCGGTTCAATGGCCAACCTGATGGGGTTGGCGATCGCGCGGGAGAAGGCGCTGGCCGCCAACGAGGAGGGGGCTCGGCCGGGTGTGGTCTACGCATCCGAACAAGTGCATATGTCGATTCCCAAGGCCATTGCGCTGCTGGGCCTGGGCCGCAGCAATCTTCGGCTGATCCCGGTCGACGCGGATTTTCGTTTGCGGACCGATGCTCTCGAAGCCGCCATCGCCAGCGACCGGAAGTTCGGGAACACCCCGGTGGCTATCGTGGCCAGTGTGGGCGCGGTGGCCACCGGAGCAATCGATCCATTGCGGCAAATCGCGGAAATCGCGAAGTCCGAAGGAATTTGGCTCCATGTCGACGGTGCTTTCGGCGTCTTGGCAGCGCTGGCGGTCCCGGAAAAATTCGAAGGACTGAACCTGGCCGACTCCATTTCCCTCGACGCGCACAAGTGGCTCTACCAACCCATCGACTGCGGTTGCCTGCTTTATCGCGATCGCGACGCCGCGCGGAAGACCTTCTCCCACAGCGGAGATTATGTCAGGGTCTTCAACCAAGACCCCGGCGAAGCGTTCGCCTTCTTCGAGGAATCGATCGAGCTTTCCCGCCGGTTTCGCGCCCTCAAGCTCTGGCTGTCCCTGCAATACCACGGACGCGAAGCCTATCGAGAGGCCATCTCGCGCGATCTGCTGCACGCACAGCTACTCGCCGATGCTGTCAGGGCACGTCCTGAACTCGAACTGCTCGCGCCGGTGCCTCTTAGCGCCGTGTGCTTCCGCCATCGCGTCAAAAGCAACGAAGCCATCCTGCAGCGCGTGATTGCACGTGGGCGCGTGTATCTCTCCAATGCCAGCATCAACGGTCACTTTGCGCTGCGTGCCTGCTTCGTCAATCATCGGACAGAGCCGGCAAACGTCTATGAGATCGTTTCCGAAGTGATCGCCGCAGCTGACGAACTCAACGCCTGAAGCGCTGAGGCGCGTTGCACTCACTCTTGCCAACGCTTCTGCGTGATGAGATCGAGCCGCTCGCGGTCGGAGCGCTCGCGCTCGTCGCGGCGACGCACGTCCTTGTAGGCGCGCTCGACCATGTTGGTGCGCGCCGTCGCGGTGGCGATGAGCGCGGCTTCCTGCTTGGCATCTTCCAGGCTCTTTTTCTGGCGTTCCAGCGCCCCGGTGATGCGGCGATGATAGATTTCCGGAAAGAGGGAGCCCAGCGAAGCGTCGGTCTCGAAATGCTCGATCAGGTCCCTGGCCTCCGCCTCGGCCTTGACGGCGGCGGCGAGGAAGCCGGCGTGGCGGGTCTCGTGCAGCGCCTTCAACTGCTCCTGCACCTTGACCAGTTTCTTCAGGCGGTCTTTTCGCGTGGTCATGGCTATCTCGCCAGCGTGAGGTCGACGAAGCCGTCGACGAACAGCGACAGCAGCGTGCCGACGGCGAAATAGAAGATGATCATGCCGCCGGCGATGACGAAGGGCAGCGAGATGAAATAGACCGGGATCTGCGGCGTCAGCTTGTTGACGAAGCCGATCGTCAGATTGACCAGGATGGCATAGGCGATGAAAGGGCTGCCGAGGCGGATGACCAGGAAGAAGGCGTCCGACACGGTGTCGGTGACGTCGACCAGCGCCGCCTGCGGGTTGAAGAACACGTTGACCGGGGCGACCTGATAGGAGGCGACCAGCGCCTTGACGATCTCATGGTCGAAGTCGAAGACGAAGAGCAGAAGCAGCGCCGAGAACGAGATGATGGCGGCAAGGGCCGCCTGCGGTTCCGGTTCCTCGATCGCCGGTCCGCCCGAGCCGCCATAGCCGATCAGCATGGCGATGGCGGAGCCCATGAAGCGCAGTGCCTCCATGTAGAGCCTGGTCATGGCGCCTATCAGGCCGCCGACCAGCAACTCGGAGACGATCATCGGCGCCAGGACCTGTGGGCGCGGATCGACGAACGGGTAGATGCGGTCCCACAGGAAAGCGAGCAGGCCGCCCGTCGCTGCGAGCGAGACGAACAACCTGATCTGCAGCGGCACGCGGGCGCTCGACAGGCCCGGCATCAGCATGAAGCAGGCGCCGATGCGGCAGAAGGCGAGGAAGGCGGCGATGACGACGCCTTGCGAGAGCGCGTTCACGAGATCGTTCCGAGCACCTTGATCTCGACGCCCTTGGCGATCTCGACATGGCTGAGCACCGGCAGCGTCGTGAACAGCCGCTCGATGATCATGCGCACATAGGGGCGCGCGTCGGGCGCGGTGACGAGCACGAAGCGCTCGCCGGCCTCGAGATGCTTGCGGATCGCCTTGGTGGCGTCCTGGCCGAATTCCTCGAGCTGGCGCGGATCGATGTCGAATTCGCGCACCTCGCCCTTGGCGTCGCGCTTGAGGCTCTGGTGGAAGGCGAGGTCCCAGCGGTTGCCGAGCCGCAGCACCTTGAGCGTGCCGCCTTCGGAGAGGTCGCCACAGATCTGCTGCGCCATGCGGATGCGCACATGCTCGACGATCTGCTCGGTGCGGCGCACATGCGGCGCGATCTCGGCGATGGCCTCGATGATCAGATGCAGGTTGCGGATCGAGACGCGCTCGGCGAGCAGCAGCTTCAGCACCGCCTGCAGGCCGGGATAGGAGATGTGCGAGGTGCATATCTCGTCGGCGAGCTTGCGGTACTCAGGGTCGAGCCGCTCCAGCAGCGCCTTCATGTCCTTGTAGGACAGGAGCTGTGGCAGATTGTTGCGGATCACCTCGGAGAGATGGGTGAGCAGCACCGACATGTTGTCGGCGAAGGTGAAGTTCTCGCGCTTCAGGTCCTCGGCGAAGGTTTCGAGCACCGAATAGGCGCGCATGCCGAAGGCCGGCTCGCGGATTTCCTCGCCGGGGATCTCCGGCACGCCGCGCGTGCCGAGCAGCACCATGATCTCGCCGACGCGCATCTGGTATTCGGCGACGACCGTCCCGTGCACCTTGATCTGGTAGCTCTTCGGCGGGATGGCGAAGTCGTCGGCCACGCGCACCTCCGGTACAACGAAGCCATATTGCTGGGCGAATTTCTTGCGCATCTTCGACATGCGGAACACCAGTTCCTGGTGCGCCACCATCAACCTGGTCGAAAGCTGCTTGCCGATCAGAAGCTCGATCTCGGCGGTGACCAGCGAGGCCTTGACCGAGTTCTTCTCCTCCTCGACCTTGTTCGCCTTCTCCTGCGTCTTCAGGGCTTCGGCAGCGGCGTGCTCGCGGTTCTGTCGCAGCGGGATGATGTAGCCGAGGCTGGCCATGCCGCCGGCAAGCGCGAAGAAGGGGAACAGCGGCAGGCCGGGCATCAGGCCGAGGATGACCAGCAGCGAGGAGGCGACATAGAGCGCGCGCGGATGCGCGCCGAGCTGGCCGAATATCGCCTGGTTGGCCGAGCCGCGCGTGCCGCCCTTGGAGACGAGCATGCCGGCGGCGAGCGAGACGATGAGGGCGGGGATCTGGGTGACGAGACCGTCGCCGACCGACAGCTTGATGAAGACGTCGGCCGCCTGGCCGAGGCCCATGCCGTGGCGCAGGTAGCCGATGGCGATGCCGCCGACGATGTTGATGGCGGTGATGATCAGGCCGGCGATGGCGTCGCCGCGCACGAATTTAGAGGCACCGTCCATCGAGCCGAAGAAGGAGGATTCCTCTTCCAGCTCGCGACGGCGCAGCTGTGCCGTCTTCTCGTCGATCATGCCGGCGGAAAGGTCGGCGTCGATCGACATCTGCTTGCCGGGGATGGCGTCGAGGGTGAAGCGCGCGCCGACTTCGGCGATACGGGTCGCGCCCTTGGTGATGACGATGAAGTTCACCACGATCAGGATCATGAAGACGATGAGGCCGATGACGAAGTCGCTCGACATCACCAGCTTGGAGAAGCCCGAGATGACATAGCCGGCGGCATGCGTGCCCTCATTGCCGTGCGACAGGATCATGCGCGTGGTGGCGATGTTGAGCGACAGGCGCAGCATCGTGGCGATCAGCAGCACGGTCGGGAAGGACGAGAAGTCGAGCGGCCGCTGGATCCACAGCGCCACCATCAGGATCAGCACCGAGAGCGCGATCGAGAAGGCGAGGCCGATATCGATGAGGAAGGCCGGGATCGGCAGGAACAGCACAGCCAGGATGAAGACGATGCCCAGCGCGAAGAAGACGTCGCGGCCGTTCTTGACCACCAGGCCCGACGGGAGTGTTTCGCTGATCGCCATGTCGTCCCCAAATCAAGACCCGCCACGCACAGGGGCAGGCCCTCGACCGTAACCCCCCAAGCTTGCGCGAAGGTGGGAGAGTGGCTACGGGACCTGGACACGGTCTTGCGAAAGGAAGGCAGATGCTCCTGATCATCGGCACGATCCGGCTGCCGCCAGACAGGCTCGAACAGGCGAAGCCTGTGATGCGACGCATGATCCTGGCGAGCCGCGCCGAGCCGGGCTGTCTCGGCTATTCCTACGCGCAGGATGTGCTGGACGCCGGGCTCATCCATGTTTCGGAAGCCTGGAGCGACCGCGCCGCGCTCGAAGCGCATTTCAAGTCGGCGCATATCGCGAAATGGCGCGCGAGCTGGGCGGAGCTCGGCATCGGCGACCGCAAGCTCACGCTTTACGAGACGGACGGCGGCGCGCCGACCTGAAAAGCGTCGCCTCTCAAGTCTGAGCCATGTCCGCGGTCGCGACGGCGACCAGCCAGCGCCGCACCGCGCGCTCCTCCTCGGCGGAGAGGCCGGCGGTCAGCTCGCCTTCGAGCTTGTAGACGCGTTCCCGGCATTTCTTCAGCAAGGCGCGACCGCTGTCCGAGAGGTCGAGATGCTGGATGCGGCCGTGGACGGCATGCGGCCGACGGATGAGGGAGCCGGCTTTTTCCAGATTGCCGACGATCACGCTCACCGTCTGCGGCGTCAGCACGGCGAGCCGGGCCAGGTCGGCATTGGACAGGCCGGGATAGGCCGAGATCATGGTGAGCGCCGCGAACTGCGCCTGCGTCACGCCGAATTCATCCAGCGCCCGCTCCACCTTAAGGCGATAGGCGCCGGCCGCCTGGCGCAGCAGGTAGCCCAGATAGCCTTGCTCGCCGCGCTTGCCTTCACCGGCGGACGGAATGGACGAATTCCCCTTGCGCATGGTATCAGTGCTCTTATATGTTATTCGTACTCTGATATTATCACAGCAAGGAGCGAAAGACGATGGGCCATCGCATTTTTCTCGCGGGCGCCTCGGGCGCGATCGGTCGCTGGCTGGTGCCGCAGCTGGCGGCGGCCGGCCATGAGGTGACGGCGACGACGCGCCAGGCGGCAAAAGCCGAAGATCTTCGAGCGCTCGGCGCCGATCCGGTGGTGGTCGATGTGTTCGATGCGAACGGGTTGCGCGCGGCTGTCCTGGCGGCGAAGCCGGAGATCGTCATCCACCAGCTCACAGACCTGCCGGCCGGGCTCGACCCATCGAAAATGGCCGAGGCAACCGCGCGCAACGCCCGCATCCGCGATGAAGGAACCCGCAACCTCGTCGAGGCGGCGAAGGTGGTCGGCGCAAGGCGGCTGATCGCGCAGAGCATCGCCTGGGCCTACGCGCCGGGGCCTGAGCCGCATGCCGAGACCGACGCGTTGGACGGCGGCGCGGAAGGCGGTCGTGCCGTCAGCGTCGGCGGCGTCATTGCATTGGAAAGGCATGTGCTCGGCGCCTCGCCGATCACCGGCATCGTGCTGCGCTACGGCCACCTCTACGGTCCAGGCACCGGCGTGGAAGTTGCCGCGGACCCGGCGGTGCATGTCGACGCCGCCGCTTACGCGGCCCTGCTTGCCGTCGAGCGGGGCGCACAGGGCGCCTTCAATGTCGCGGAGCCGAACGGCCATATCACGACCGACAAAGCCGTCCGCGAGCTCGGCTGGCACGCCGGCTTTCGCCTGGCCGGATGAACGGAGTTGCCGTCATGATCGAAGATGTTTCTTCGAGAAGCCTCGCGCTGCTCGGCGTCGCCGCCATCGCTTCGGGGTTGCTTGGCATGGCCGTAGTCCAGAGCAACAGGGCAACCACCATCGCTGGTGGAATGGACGCGCATATCGACATGATGGGGGCCGATGCCGGGGAAGGGGCGGCGGCGCGTCCGACCACCACGGTCAGGCCGCTCTCCTGCGAAAGGCTGCCGAATGTGCCTGGGCATTCGATCACCACGGCGCTGGTCGAATTCCCGCCCAACGCCTACACGCCGCGACATCGCCACCCGGGCTCCGTGACGGCTTTCGTCATCAAGGGAGCGCTGCGTTCGCAGATGGAAGGCGGGCCGGCCGTCACCTACACAATGGGCCAGACCTGGTTCGAAGCGCCCGGCGCAATCCATTCCTTCGCCGAGAACGCCAGCGCCACCGAGCCGGCCGAGCTGCTGGCGATCTTCGTCGCGGGGGACGACTGCGGACCGCTGACCATTCCGTTACCCAACTAAATCTATTGCCTTTATCGCGGCGGGGAGCCTTCCTTTGCTGTATGCATGTCGTTGTCCCAGAACCGCTGCACACTTCTAGGCGACATGCATTACGCTAATTCGCGCAACGCCAAAATGGCGCCATAAGCGGTCGGCATTGCGATTGCCACGCAAGGCCGCCGCGCGTATCAGGCACGGCAGCTGTTTATCCTTCGCATACCGGCGAGCCGTTCCGTTGCCTGCCAGAAACGACCCACAAGTCTACGCCCGCCGGCTTCGCGCGGTGCTGATCAGTTCGATCCCCGTGCTCGAGGCGCGTGGCATCGTGATCGTGCTGATGGCCGGCATGGTCGGCGTCATCGCGGGCGCGCTGGTCACCGGCATGAGCGCGCTGGTGCAAGGCATGCACTGGCTGCTGTTCGACGTGCAGCCCGGCGGCCGGCTTTCGGCGATGTTCTCGCTCGCCGACCCGGTGCAGGCGATGTTCCCGGCGATCGGCGGCCTGCTGCTTGGCCTTTCCGTCATCTGGCTCAGAAAGCGCAAGTTCCGCACGCCGGTCGACCCGATCGAGGCGAACGCCCTCTATGGCGGGCGCATGTCGCTCACCGACACCTTCATCATCGTGGCGCAGACGATGATCTCCAGCGGCTTCGGCGCCTCGGTTGGATTGGAAGCCGGCTATACGCAGATCGGCTCCGGCATTGCTTCCCGACTTGCGCGCGCGTTCCGGCTGCGCCGCAACGACGTCCGCATGCTGGTCGGCTGCGGCGCGGCCGGCGCGATCTCGGCCGCCTTCGACGCGCCGCTGACCGGCGCGTTCTACGGGTTCGAGCTGGTCATCGGCATTTATTCCGTCGCCAATGTGGCGCCGGTGATGACGGCGGCGATCGCCGCTTCGCTGACGGCGGAAATGTTCGGCGGCGTGCCGTTCCCGCTGGAACTGTCAGGCCTGCCGAATCTGACAGCCAGTGAATACGTGCCGTTCATGCTGCTCGGACTGCTCGGCGGGGCCGCCTCGATCGCCATCATGCATCTGGTGAGCATCGTCGAGCAGCTCTTTGTGCGGCTGTCGATCGACGCGTCGGTCAGGCCCTTCATCGGCGGCATCTTTGTCGGCCTGCTCGGGCTGGTCACACCGCAGGTGCTCTCCAGCGGCCATGGCGCGCTGCATCGCGAGTTCGCCATGAATTACACGCTGCCGGTGGTGGCGAGCGTCTTCGTGATGAAGCTGGCGGCCTCCGCCATCTCGCTCGGCTCCGGCTTCCGCGGCGGCCTGTTCTTCGCTTCGCTGTTCCTGGGAGCCTTGCTGGGCAAGGTCTTTGCCGGCGTCATGGCGATGACCGCGCCCTCGATCGGCATCGACCCCGCGGTCGCCGCCGTGGTTGGCATGACCTCGCTTGCGGTGGGCGTCGTCGGCGGCCCGCTGACCATGACGTTCCTGGCGCTGGAATCCACCCGCGACCTGACGCTCACCGGCGTGGTGCTGGCCGCTTCGATCATGTCGGCGATCCTGGTCCGCGAGACCTTCGGCTACTCCTTCTCGACCTGGCGTTTCCACCTGCGCGGCGAGACGATCCGCAGCGCCCATGACGTCGGCTGGATGCGCAGCCTCACCGTCGGCTCGATGATGCGCAAGGACGTCCGCACCATTCCCGCCTCGACCACGCTCTCCGAATTCCGCAAGGAGATACCGCTCGGTTCCGGGCAGCGCGTCATCGCCGTCGAACTGGCCGACCAATATGTCGGCATGCTGCTGGTGCCGGAGCTGCACAGCGATCCCTCCGATGGCGATACGCCAGTCAGCGCGCTCGCCCAGTTCAAGGATGCGGTGCTGGTGCCGTCGATGAATGTCCAGACCGCCGCCGAGACCTTCCAGCGCACCGGGGCCGAAGAACTGGCGGTGGTCGAGGACTTCGACGAACGCATCGTGCTTGGCCTGCTCACCGAAAGCCATCTGATGCGCCGTTATGCCGAAGAACTCGACAAGGCGCGGCGCGACCTGTCGGGCGAGGGGTAGAGCAGCTCGGCAGCTGGTTGAAGGACATCGATAGGAGACCAGTTCGATTGCCTTTTGAATGGCGCTCCCGTCAATCGTCACGGGAAGATGGTGTAGCCCATTTCTCCCCTGGTATGCTCCTTTGCCCATTGGAGCACTTCTTCAGTTGGCACCACTAAGCTGATCTGCCCTTTAGGGTGATAACAGTTCTTGCCGTGCTTCATGTAGAAGGCTCCGTGGCCTTTTACATACAATCGGCCTCGACCCGGATTGGTCCCTTCAACTTCGGCGACGTGATAAACGAGACCGTGGCCTTGTGTATTTCGGACGACGGCATCCATACCCAAGAGCACGCTTCGGTAGTACGATTCGATCTCGGCCTCGGTTTGGTTCACGCATGGCGATCTAGGCGTCGGACGGGCTTTCCGATATCCCTCCACTTCCTCCCGGAGGGCTTCTGGAGCGCGGCGAGACGGTGGTAATGGGAGTTTTGCCATCATGAGTCTTTCAGAGCTTCATTTCAAATATCTATGAAAGCGAGAGAGGGATCAGAACAAGCTGCCTTGCGCTTTCTCAATCTCCGAAAGCTCGTCCAGCCGAAGTACCCCTAGAAGCTGCCATGTTTGTGGGCGCTTCGCTTGATTTCCCACAGCGAAAACCATGCCTCTTGACGGGTACTCCACGTTGAAGGTTCGGTCCATCCAACTGAGTACCTCTGCCTCAGATTTGCCGCTGCGGATTCCATTATAGAACATTGCGTGTGCCTCCCAATCGCCATTCACGTAGGTGTGCTCGGCTTCCGCATCTCGGAACCTGAACTTGAACTCGTATGGCGTGGGCTCTAAGGCCTCCAATTCTTTATCGAGCAATGATCCCTGACGCGCTGCCTTGGCGTAGGCTCCGCGCTCCTCTGCCATTGCAGCGTCGGATTTTCGTTTCCATTGGAATTTCGGCTCGATTGGTCGAAGCAGGGCCAAAGATTGGCCGCGACGGGCGGCTTCGGCGACAGAGGGAACGATCAGTGGGTTGAATGCGCGGGATCGTTCTTTGCGTGCGAACTCGCCAAGAATTTCGATACTATCCTCATGCACGTGACAGCTTTCCTTCCGCTTGTCCCTGCGAGGCGTCGAATAACGAAATCGAACTTGGTCCCATCGTCTGAAGCTGGTTTCACCCGAAAGATGTCGAAACCGGATGGGGTAGAGACGCTTCCATTTTCCGTCAGGCGTTATACCTGCGCAACAAACAGTCTCGCCATATAGCTTGCTAGGCTGCGGCAGCGCCTTCACGAGGATGGTAACGCGGCATTCTTGTGGCGTTACGGACATAGCGTTCGGGGTTGTCTCCGTAGAGATTGCAAACCTCGAACTCCGCCGACTCCTTCATCGCCTCGGCGACGATGGACCTGTGACAGGTCACCGGATCGCGTTCGAAGCATAGTAGGCACGTAGGCTTTTCCCCCGCCGCGGCCACCAGCTCCTTGAGGGACGACTGAGCATCGTCAGAATCAAGGTGTGTTGAATATATAGCACGGAACTTGTTGAAAAATCCTGCGCGCGCTGCGTCTCTTCCGGGTTTCGGGTCGCCGAGATCAATGAAATGCAAATATTCGATGCCTTCGGCTTCGAGTCGTGCCGACAAAGACTTCTTGGAGAATCCCTTCTTGCGTGAGAGTGCCACAGCTCGGACGTCAGCAAGACGCTCTATGCCCACCGCTTTCAGCGTTGCGACAAATCGCTCAATGTCGGTCCCTTCATATCCAATTGTGTAAACGACGCTCATCGCGATTCCTCAGCCTTGGTGCCTCGAATGCCTGTAATTAGAGTCCGTGTCGACCCGAGGCGATCACGCATGGTGTCACAGATTGTTTCATTTGCCCCTGAAGAAAATGTTTCGTGCCGCCGATCTGGTTTTGGCCGGATTCTCCCCGCTTGCATCCTGTACAGTGTCACTGTACAAAATGTGCAGTGGAGAACAACGAGATGCCCAAGGCTTCCGATAAAGGCCAGGCTCCGATCGGGACCAAGAACGGTTCGGTCGCGACAGCCGCCCAAGAGGTGCTCGGCATGCGGCTGAAGAGCCTTCGCCTTGCCCGCAGGCTTTCCCTGCGCGACCTCGCCGAGGCGACCGGCACCAGCGCCAGCTTCATCAGCCAGCTCGAGCGCGGCCTGACCGGCGCCAGCACGGCGTCGCTCAATCAGATGGCTTCGGCGCTCGGGGTAAGCGTCGCGCTGCTGTTTGCGGAGAGCACGGCTCAAAATCACCATGGCGTGCTCAGGCGCAGCGAGCGGCCAAGCCTGCCCAGCGACGGCTGCCGCAAGATGCTGCTTTCGCGGCCGCCGCTGAGCGACATGGAAGTCTATGTCGGGGAGTTCGAGATCGGCGGCTCGACCGGCTCCGGCCAATACACGCATGGCGACGCGCATGAGATGCTGATCGTGCTGCGCGGCGTCGTCGAGGTCTCGCTCGGCGAGGCGCGCCATGTCCTCGAAGAGGGCGACAGCGTCGAATACACCACCTCCACCCCGCATCGCACGGAGAACATCGGCAGCGGCCGGGCCGAAGTGATGTGGATCATCGCGCCGCCGACCTCGGCGCGCGCCGAGCTCGACCAATACACGACCTGGAAACCGCCCGCCGCCAGGTAACCGATCAAACGCGGGCATGAATGGGAGAGTTATCGTTATGCTGAAATCGACATATGGCATCAGCGCCGTCCTGGCGCTTGGCGTTCTGACCGGCGCGGCTTTCGCGCAGGACAAGCCCGTGGCGGGCGAGGTGAAGGAGGGATCGCTGAAAGGCAAGACCCTGACCTTCGTCTCCTATGGCGGCATCTACCAGGACGGCCAGGCGGCGGCGCTGAAGGAGTTCGTCGACAAGTCCGGCGTCAAGCTGCTCAATGATGGTCCGACCGAGATCGCCAAGCTGCAGGCGCAGGTCGAGTCCGGCAACGTCACCTGGGACGTCGTCGATACCGACGACCTGCCGCCCTACGTCTATTGCGGCAAGCTGTTCCAGAAGCTCGATCTGACGAAGCTCGACGTCTCGAAAATCCCGGAAGGCCAGGTCGGCGAATGCTCGGTGCCGGCGATGAATTACGGCGTCGTGCTGATGTACAACAAGGAGAAGTACAAGGATAATCCGCCCAAGAGCTGGGCCGACTTCTTCGACACCGAAAAGTTCCCGGGCGTGCGCGGCATTGACGGCTCCGGCAGCCCGACCGGCGGCCTGCTGGAACAGGCCTTCAAGGTTGCCGGCGGCGATCCGAAGGCGATGACCGTGGCCGATATCGACAAGGCCATCGACGTGGTCCGCAAGCTCGGTCCCGACACCATCTTCTGGAAGACCGGTGCTGAATCGCAGCAGCTCGCCGAATCCGGCGAGGCCGACATGCTGATGATGTGGACCGGTCGCGCCATGACCGCGGTCAAGAACGGCGCAAAGTACGCGCCCGCCTGGCAGGACTGGCTGGTGGTGATGGACCAGATGACCATCCCGGTTGGCGTCAAGGATACGGACGCGTCCTACGCGCTCATCAATGCCTATCTCGGCAAGCAGTCACAGGAGGTTCTTGCGGAGAAGACATCCTACACGCCGATCAACAGCGAGGCGCAGCCCAAGGTAGACGATTCCGTCGCGGCCTTCCTGACCAACACGCCGGACCGCCAGAAGCAGGGCTACAAGCAGAATTTCAAGTTCTGGGTGCCGAACTTCGCGGTGGCGCAGGAGAAATGGTCCGCGCTGATGGCCGGCAACTGACCGGCTGAAGGAGAGGCAACCCCGTGAGCGCGCTCGAACCGACGACGCCTTCCGCCCCGCAACGGGTGGGTTGGGCATGGCGGCCGTACGCGCTCACGCTGCCGGCGCTCGTGCTGCTGGCCGCGGTGATCGGCTATCCGCTGATCACCATCGTGCTACGCAGCCTGTCGGAGCCGCAATGGGGCCTGCAGAACTACACCTGGTTCTTCGGTGCGCCGGTTAACCTGACGGTGCTCCAGCGCACTTTTTCGATCTCGGCCTGGGTGACTGTGGTCTGCGTGCTCTGCGCTTATCCTTACGCCTATCTGATGACCGCCGTCGGGCCGCGCGTGCGGCTTGCTCTCATACTCTGCGTCCTGATTCCGTTCTGGGTGAGCGGCGTGGTGCGCACGCTCTCCTGGGTGATCCTGCTGCAGGATTCCGGCGTCATCAATTCGCTGCTGAGATCGGCCGGGTTCGACGGCGTCCGGCTGATCCGCACCCAGACGGGCGTGGTGATCGGCATGGCGCAGGTGCTCTTGCCCTTCATGATCCTGCCGCTCTACTCGGTGATGAAGGGGATCGATCTCAGGCTGGTGCAGGCGGCGCGGAGTCTCGGCGCGCGGCCGTCGCGCGCATTCTTCACCGTCTATCTGCCGCTGTCGCTGCCAGGCGTCTATGCCGGCGCGATCATCGTGTTCATCCTGGCGCTGGGCTTCTACATCACACCGGCGCTACTCGGCGGGCCGCGCTCGACCATGCTGTCGACGCTGGTGCAGACGCAGGTGCTGAGCCTGCTGCAATGGGGGCGTGGCGGCGCGATGGGCGTGGTGCTGCTGGTCGCGACCTTCGTGCTGCTCTCGCTTGCGGCTCCTGTGATGCGGTCGAGGCATCGGGAAGCGGGACGACGCTGATGGAGATGAAGCCGCTCACGCGCGTCATCCTTGGGCTTGTCTGCCTGCTGGTGGCGATATGGCTGGTGGCGCCGACGCTGGTCGTCGTGCCGATGTCGTTCAACCAGAACAAGTCGCTCGCCTTTCCGCCGCAGGGCTTTTCCTGGCAGTGGTACCAGAACTTCGCCACCAACCCGGAATGGTCGACCAGCTTCCTCAACTCGCTCAAGGTCGCCTCGCTGGTGGCGGTGCTGGCGACGGTGCTCGGCACGCTCGCCGCCTTCGGCCTCGATCGCATGAAGGCGCGGCCGGCCAATCTCTTGCGCATGTTGATGCTGACGCCGATGGTCGTGCCGGGCGTGGTCCTGGCCATCGGCATCTATGCCGTCTATCTCGATGCGCAGCTTGTCGGAACGCTGACCGGCTTCGTGCTTGCGCATACGATTCTGGCGCTGCCTTTCGTGCTGATCGCCGTCTCGGCCAATCTCGAAGTGTTCGACAGGCGGCTCGAGACCGCGGCGTCAAGCCTTGGCGCCGGCGCGCTGACCACGTTCCGAACGGTGACGCTGCCGCTGATCCTGCCCGGCATCCTGTCGGGCCTGCTGTTCGCCTTCGCCACCTCGTTCGACGAGATCGTGGTGTCGCTGTTCATCACAAACCCTTATCTCAAGACATTGCCGGTGCAGATCTATTCCTCGATCACGCGCGATGCCGACCCGACGGTCGCGGCCGTCGGCACCATCCTGTTGTTCGCCACCACGATCCTGATCGGCGGCGGCATGCTCCTCCTTGGCCGCGAGCGGAAGGGACGCCTATGAACCCGAGACCCGAAAATCGGGGCGCCGCGATCGATCTCGACACGGTCAGCAAGGCCTATGGCGCCTTCAAGGCGCTGGACGGTGTCTCGCTCAGGATCGAACCCGGCGAGTTCATGACGCTGCTGGGGCCGAGCGGCTCGGGCAAGACGACGACGCTCAATGTGATCGCCGGCTTTACCGACGTGACCAGCGGCAAGCTCTCGGTCGGGGGAAAAAGCGTCGTCGGCGTGCCGGCGCACAAGCGCAATATCGGCGTCGTCTTCCAGCACTACGCGCTGTTCCCGCATATGACGGTCGGCCGCAACGTCGCCTATCCGCTGACGTTGCGCGGCATCAATCAGGACGAGCGCAAGGCGCGCGTCGCAAAGGCGCTCGACATGGTCAAGATGGGCGATTTCGCGCATCGCTATCCGAGCGAATTGTCCGGCGGCCAGCAGCAGCGCGTGGCGTTGGCGCGCGCCATCGTCTTCGATCCGCCGCTGCTCCTGATGGATGAGCCGCTCGGCGCGCTCGACAAGAAGCTGCGCGAATGGCTGCAGCTCGAGATCAAGCGCATCCATCGCGAGCTCGGCACCACCTTCGTCTATGTCACGCACGACCAGGAAGAGGCGCTGGTTCTGTCGGACCGGATCGCCGTCTTCAATCGCGGGCGCATCGAGCAGATCGGCACCGGCCGCCAGCTCTATGACGAGCCGGCGACGCTGTTCGTCGGCCGCTTCATCGGCGATTCCACCGTGCTGCACGGCGAGGCGAAAAATGATGGCACCAGCACGGCTCTGAGCGTCGCCGGCGAGATGGTCACCACGCCGCGCCGTCTCAACGGCGAGGCCAATCCGGTGATGCTGCTGCGGCCGGAAAAACTAGCCATCCGCCGGCCGGGACAGGATGCCGCCGGCGCGAATCGACTATCGGGAACGATCGCCGAGGCGATCTATCTCGGCTCGGGCTCGAAATACGAAGTGAGGCTCGGCGACGGCTCGACCGCGATCGTGCGCTCGCCGCTCGCTGGCGACAGCTTCGGCCTCGGCGATAAGGTCGAGCTTTGCTTCGACGGCGCTGACGCGAAGCTCCTGCCCGACGACAGCACGGCCGACACGACGCTCACCTGATCATCTTTGTTTTAACGCAATTCCGGACGGAAAACCGTTTCATACTTTTCCTGGAATTGCCTTGGCGGAAACCATCCCATGCAAGTCAAGCGCAACGGCGACATCTCGTTCTGGTATGCTGACCTGGGCGCCATCCCCGCACCACGTCCGTCTTTGCCTGGCGACATCGAGGCGGATGTCGCGATCGTCGGCGCCGGCTATACCGGACTGTGGACGGCCTACTATCTGAAGAAGGCCAGGCCCTCGCTGCGCATCGTGCTCGTCGAGCGGGAGTTCGCCGGCTTCGGCGCCTCGGGGCGCAATGGCGGCTGGCTGTCGGGCGGCTTCGGCTGGTCGCGCGAGAAGTATCTCAAGACCTCGACGCGGCAAGGCGTCACCGCCATGCAGAAGGCAATGGCCGGCTGCGTCGACGAGGTGATCCGGGTGGCGACGGAGGAAGGCATCGACGCCGACATCCGCCGCGTCGACAATCTGACGGTCGCCACCAATCCGGCGCAACTGGAGCGCGCGCGCGAGGAGTGCGAGACGATCCGCTCCTGGGACGCCGATCCCGAACGCATCGAGGCGCTCGACGCCGACGCCACGCGAGCGCGCATCAACATCCGGAATGTCATGGGCGGCTTCGTCATCCATGGACAGGCGCGCGTGCAGCCGGCCAAGCTGGTGCGCGGGCTGGCGGCAGCGGTCGAGCGTCTCGGTGTCTCGATCTACGAGAAGACGACGGTCACGGCCATTGCCAAGGGCGTCGTGACCACGGATCGCGGCACGGTGCGGGCCGAAACCATCATCCGCGCCACGGAAGGGTTCACGGCCGGCATCCCGGGGGAAGAGCGGACCTGGCTCGCGCTCAACAGCGCGCAGATCGTCACCGAGCCGTTGTCCGAAGAACTCTGGCGCAAGATCGGCTGGGAGGGGCACGAGCTGCTCGGCAATGCCGCGCATGCCTATTGCTATGCCCAGCGCACGCGCGAGGGGCGCATCACCATGGGCGGGCGCGGCGTGCCCTACCGCTACGGCTCGCGCACCGACGTCAACGGGCAGACGCAGCAGGCGACGATCGACCAGCTGCACGCGATCCTGACGACGCTTTTGCCGCAGACCGCCGGATGCCGCATCGACCACGCCTGGTGCGGCGTGCTCGGCGTGCCGCGCGACTGGTGCACGACGGTCGGCCTCGATCCCGCGACGCGCATCGGCTGGGCTGGTGGCTATGTCGGGCTCGGCGTGTCGAGCTCCAACCTGTCGGGGCGCACGCTGACCGATCTCGTGCTTGGCGAGAACACCGAACTGACGCGGCTACCCTGGGTCAACCGCAAGGTCAGGCCCTGGGAGCCCGAGCCGTTCCGTTGGCTCGGCGTGCATTCGATGTACCAGCTCTACCGCATCGCCGATAACCGCGAGGCCACCGGGCTCAACCACACTTCGAAACTTGCCGCTTTGGCCGACAGCCTCACAGGCCACTGACACTGGAGCCTATCTTGATCGATCTCTCGACTTTCCACGACCTCGCCAGGGCCGACATCGGGGCCTTTTCACCGAAGCCGACCTCTTTCGAAGGGGATCAGCTGGAGGCCGCGCGGTCGTTCTTCCAATCGCCGGACGGGAGCATCGACATAGGCATCTGGGAATGCACGCCTGGACGCTTCACCGCCGACCGCACGAACTCGTCTGAGATATGCCACATCATCTCCGGCCGCGTCGCGGTGAGCCGCGCCGATGGCGAGATGCGTGAATTGGGGCCGGGCGACCTTCTCGTCCTGCCGCAGGGATGGAAGGGCGAGTGGCGTATCCACGAGACCACCCGCAAGCTCTACATGATCCAGAGCGCCGACTGATCCTTGACCCCTCGGCGCAGGCCGTTTGCCGGAAGCGCTGCATGCCTCGGACGACGTGCGATCAGTGATCGATCGGGCCTTTCGGCGAGACAAGCGTCGTGCCGGCGGTGGTTGGGCGTTCGATCATGCGGCGCACGCGCGGCGGGTTCTCGCCACTGTGCAGCGCGCGGATGCGTTCGCCGACCACGGCGTCGGCATGGGTGGCGCGCCGGTTGTGGCGGATATACTCGACCCAGGTCGGCGTGTGGTAGTGCTCGATCCAGATGCCCGGATTCTCAAGGTCCCGCGCGAGCGTCCAGTTGCGCGCGCCGTCGCGGCGGCGGATGCGGCCGCGCTCGGCCATGGTCGCCAGGAATTCCGGCACATCCTCCTCGCGGATGATGTACTCGATCATGATGGCGATCGGGCCGCTGCGCGGCTTCAAATCGAGCGCCAGCATAGGCTCCTTGAAACGATTGAGCGGATCGAGGTTGAGCACCGTCTGCCGCGGCAGCGGCAGGACGAAGCCGATGGCGCCGCCGGCGAGCATCGCGATCGCCGCCGCGGTCAGCGCGGTCTCGGCGCCATGGGCGTCAGCGACGACGCCCCAGATCCAGCTGCCCAGCGCAATGCCGCCGAAGGTCGCCGTCTGGTAGATCGACAGCACGCGTCCGACCACCCAGCGCGGCGTCGACATCTGTACCGTGACGTTGAAATGCGAGAGCGCGATCACCCAGCAGGCGCCGCCGATGAGCAGGCCCGCCGATGTCTGCCAGGCATTGTGGCTGACGGCGGCGTTGAAGGCGCATAGCGCGAAGCCGGCAAAGGCCATGCGCACCATCACCTCGCTCGACAGCAGCTGCCGCAGCCGCACGCTGATCAGCGCGCCGCCGACCGCGCCGATGCCGAAGGCGCCGAGCATGATGCCGTAGGTCAGCGCATCGCCCTTGACGACGTCGCGCGCCACCAACGGCAGCAGCGCCAGCACCGCGCCGGCGCTGAAGCCGAAGGCCAAACCGCGGACCAGCACCTTGGCGATGTTGGGCGACATGGCGACATAGCGCAGGCCGGCGCCCATCGCCGCGCCCAGCGATTCGCGCGGCAGGGTCTGCTCGGGCAGCGCCGGCTTCCAGCGGGCGAGCACGACGATCAGCCCGATATAGCTGACGGCGTTGGCGGCAAAGGCGGCCGCAGCGCCTGCCGCCGCGACGATGACGCCGCCGATGGCCGGGCCGACGCTGCGGGTGATGTTGAAGCCCAGCGAATTGAGCGCGACCGCCGCCGGCACCTTGGCGCGCGGCACCATGTCGCCGACCGAAGCCTGCCATGAGGGGCTGTTCAGCGCCGTGCCGCTGTCGATCAGGAAGGTGAAGGCAAGCAGCGTCCACGGCGTCATCCAGCCTTGCCAGGTGAACAAGGTCAGCAACGCCGAGACGACCAGCATGAAGGTCTGCGCCACCAGCATCACCTTGCGGCGGTTGAAGCTGTCGGCGATGGCGCCGGCGACGAGCGCGAACAGCATGATCGGCAAGGTGGTCGAGGCCTGGACCAGCGCCACCTGGTAGGGCGAGGTGGCGATCGTGGTCATCATCCAGGCGGCGCCCACGCCCTGGATCAGGCCGCCGAAATTCGACACCAGGCTGGCCGACCAGACGGCGCGGAAGATGCCGTGCCGGAACGGCGCCAGCGCGGAGACGCGTTCGCTTTCCGGCTCGTCGTCGATCATGGTTGGGCCTTCGTCCGCTGTAGGCGCGCGCCGCACCCGGAAGGGCCGGCGACTCGCCAAAGAGTGCGGTCCAACAACAGGAAGGCAAAGGCGAAAATGCGTCGGCGAAGCTTTAAACCAAGCATCTGGCCGGTCTGGACCAACTTTTCGATAGAGCGCTTCGCCGTTGCACCGAAACGGCGAAGCGCTCTATCTCTTTGCTCTGACGCAATTCCGGGCGGAAGGTTACGGCGAAGGCGCCGAACCTAACCGCGCGCCACTTTTCCTGGAATTGCTCTATTTCCCGCCTTTCGTCTCGGCGTGCAGGGCCTCGGTCAGCTCGCCTGTCGTCTCGCCGCCCATGTAAAGCCTGAGCAGCATCTCCATGCCGACGAGACGCAGGCGCGACGTTTCCTGGCTCCTTGCCATGTCGATCAGGTCGTCCAATTCGGAAGAAGACCATTTCATTGCGTCGCGCAGCAGACCGCCGCGCAGCAAGCCTTGAGTGCCGGCTGAAAAAGCCTCGGCCATCTCGAAGCCGTTCTTCGCGGCGCGAATGTTTTCGCGCGGCAGATGGCGCTCGGCGACCTTTTTCAGCAGCCACTTGCCGGTTCCGCCGCGGTATTTCTGCCTGCGCGGCAGATGAAGGGCGAAGTCGATCAGCCGGTTCTCGAGGAACGGCACCCGGAGCTCGACGGACGCCGCCATGCTCAACCGGTCGTGCCGGTGCAGCAGGTCCTGCAGATGCGAGTAGAGGTCGTAGAGACAGCTCGCCAGGAAGGCGCGATCGCTGGGCGGCGCGACGCCGTCCAGCCTGTCGAACAGCTTTGTCTGCAGGAAATTCAGCTCCGGCGACAGGGCTCTGAGCGCCATGGTGCGGTCCGTCGGCGAGCCGCGACCGATCGAGTTGCGGAACGGAGCACGGCGCAGTTCGGCGAATTTGCGGTCGCGCCTGGTCTTCGAGCGGAACAGGCGCTGCAGCCAGGACTGGCGCCAGAGCCTCATCGTCGACGCCTGCCATTTGTAGCCGCCGAAGAGTTCGTCGGAGCCCTCGCCGGTGAGCAGCACCTTGACGCGGTCGGCGCGGCACTGTTCGGCGAGCGCCAGCAGCGCGGCGTGGCTGGCATGCCAACCGTCGGTTTCAAGGTGCCAGACCGCGCGCGGCCAGAGCTCGAGGAACCGGTCCTTGTCGAACGGCACTCGGCGCAGGTTGACGCCGACATGGCGACCGGTCCGCTCAGCGTCCTGCGCTTCGCTGCGGCCGAGCTTCGGGTCGACGACATAGCCGTGCAGCTCGGGCCTGAAGCGTTTGGCAAGCGCGGTGATCAGGCCGGAATCGACGCCGCCGCTGCAGGCGGTGGCAAGGCTGGCATCGGCGATGCAATGCAGCTCGACACTTTGCTCGAGCAGCGTCTGGAGCGTCGTCGCGTGTTCCGCATCAGAGGTCCTGTCGCCGACAATGCGCCCGGTCTCAAGGATGTCGAGGACATGCCAGAAGCGGCGCTTGTCGATGCCGTCTCCGGTGATCTTCCAAAGGCCGGCTGGCGGCAGCCGCTCGATGCCGTCGAAAACGCTGTAGCTCGAATCGCGGCTCTGCCAGGCGAGCCGCAGCGTCAGTTCGCGCGTGTCCATCCTGCGCGCAAAATCATGGCAGGCGAGGATCGCCTTGTCCTCGGAGGCGAACAGTACGCGGTCGCCGGTTTCGGCGACCGACATCGGCTTGATGCCCAGCCTGTCCCTGGCAAGCCACAAGGCGTCGTCGCGGGCATCGAAATAGGCGAAGGAGAACATGCCGTCGAACAGCGGCACCGCTTTTTGCGGACCCCAGTGATGCAGGGCCTGAAGCACCACCTCGGTGTCGGACACCGATTGGAATATCAAGCCTTCCGCTTCCAGCGTCTTGCGCAGCGCGCGAAAATTATAGACCTCGCCATTGTAGCACAGCACGCCGTCGCCGGACGCGGTCAGCATCGGCTCGCGCGCGGCGGGCGATGGATCGATGATGGTCAGCCGGCGGTGGCCAAGCGCCAGGCGGGCGTTGTTCCAGTTGCCGTGATCGTCGGGGCCGCGATGCGCCAACGCCTGCATCATGCGCACGACGTCGCGGCGATCGCCGCTGCCGATCGGATCGCGCTTTCGCCAGACGCCGGCTATTCCGCACATGGCCTGCCGGCCGTTCTTGCCTGATGCATCGCTTCCTGAAGATCGCTTAGGACAAGGGCACCGGCCGATGCCGGCGCGTCTACAATCTAGCTGCAAGAAACGCCGCCGCAAGCGATCTGGCGACTTGCGAACAGGCCGCCAGGCGCTTGCCGCAGCTTCGCGTCAGAAACCGTGTTCGATGCGCTCGAAGATGACGTTGGTGAAGGCCGAGATCTGGCTGCCGATGAACGGGCCGGTCAGCGCCACCACGAGCATGATGGCGACGATCTTCGGCACGAAGGTGAGCGTGATTTCCTGGATCTGGGTCAGCGCCTGGATGAGCGCGATACCGATGCCGACGACCATCGCCACCAGCACCACGGGGGCGGAAGCGGTAAGCACCGTCCACACCGCATACTGGACGATATCGAGGGCGTCGGCCTCGTTCATGGCTTGCCCCTATGGAGAAATCGGCTAGGCGGCTGGCTTGATCGACACGCCCGCGCCGACGGGCACCTTGGTGCCGTCCTGCAGCACGGCGATCAGGCCGCTGCTGGACAGCGTCACTGAAGCCACCGTTCCGCTGGTCTTGCCGTCGGCCGATGTGATGTTGCGGCCGATAATCGCGTCGGCCTGCGACAGCGCCGATGACGACATGATCTGGTCGAGCTTGGTGTTGGTCTGCACCGATTGCTCGACCTGCGAGAAGGTGGCGAGCTGGGCGACATATTGCGTGGAATCCATCGGCTTGGTCGGATCCTGGTTCTTCATCTCGGCGATGAGCAGCTTCAGGAATGACTGGTAGTCCACGGCCGTCTTCGAGGTCTGCTGGCTGGCCTGGTTGGCGCCAACCGGGATCGTCGTGGTCATGTCCACGGTCATGTTATGCTCCTACAGCCAATGCGCGCGGCGCTTGCGGGATGTCGTCATTGTCTTCGAGCGCCTTGCGCTCGAGCGGATAGAGCGCACGGATCGCTTTCAGCGCCTCGTAGATCTCATCCTCGCCGACCATGCGGTCGATCTGCTTCAGGCCCTTGCAGATGTCCTGGTTGTCGAAGCTTGCGATCAGCATCGGCAGCGAGCGGCGGAACATGTCGCGAGCTTCCACGGCCCCTGCCGGATTGATCAGCATGATCTGCACGATGAAATATAGCTGCTTCAGCGGCGTCGAGGCCTGATCGGCCTGGATGACGTGGCTTTCAAGCAGGAACTGGACGTCGTTCATCAGCTCGATGGTGACCTTGCGGTCGACGCGGATGACGGCGCCGTTGATATAGATCTTCTCGTTGGGCTTCAGCGAGATCTTCAGCGTGTTGGTCATTGGATGCCGTCCCGGATGATCTGGGAGACCTCGATCAGCCCTTCGAAATTGTTGGTGCGGCCCTGGCGGATGTCTTCCGTCTCGCGCAGCAGCCACAGGCCGATGGAGATCAGGTTGGCGCGCAGTTCCTTAGGCAAAGCGTTGTCGCTGGAGCCGAGATCCTCGACGAAGGTGGTCCAGACGCGGTTGGTGAAGTGCAGCGCCTCGACCGCTTCCATCGACTCGGTGCCGACGGCGGCCGCCGCGGCCAGCATGTCGATCGAACGGGTGAGCAATTGCCGCTCCCGGTCCTTGGCGTCGGCGACGGAGTCGGTCTGGATGTCGGCGTAGGAGAATTGATACATCGTCAGCGCTCTGGCGTTCCGGTGTGGGTGTTCAGGTGAGGTACTTCAGCAGGCTGAGCTGCTGCAGACGCGCGGTCAAGGCGAAGGAGGTCTCGATGTGCTGCGTCAGGTCGGCGACGCGGGTAGCGGCTTGCGCCGGATCGACGCCTTCGAGATCGACGATATGCTTCTCGAAGAGGTCGACCTGGGTCTTCATGCGATCGCTGGCGTCGGACACGCGCTGCTGGGCAAGGCCCGTTTCGGCCCGCACCTGGGTGATGCCGCCGATGGCTTCGCCGACCAGCGCCTGCGCGCGATCGACGACCGCGTTCTGGGCGGCTTCGCTGATGTTGCCGGTAAGCAGACTGCTGACCATGGCGGACGCCATGGCGAGCTTGCGGATGCCCTGCTCGTTGGCGCTGACCGAGGTCTGGGTGGTTTCGTTGAGCGAGATGCGGCTGGTGATCTGGTCGTCGGTGGCGCTCGACCAGTTGGCCTGCCAGCCGGCGCCCAGGAATTGCGGCTCGACCTTGGTGGTGATGAAGTCGTCCATCTGCGCGGCGGTGATGTTCGCCGCCGCCGGGTCGGTCTGGGCGAAGCCGAAATAGCTCGAAAAGGCGGCATCGAAGGCGGCCTTGGCCGGCGAGCCGGCGGCGTTGAAATCGTCGATCGGCTTGACGTCGGTGTTGGTGCCGGCAAACAGATATTCGCCGTTGACGCTGGTGTTCAGGATGCCGGTCATCTGCTGCAGCGCCGAGGCGCCGGCGGTCCGCAGGATGCTGGTCGAGGAGTCGCCCGACACGCCGCTGGTCAGCGCCGACAGGAAGCTCTGCGCGGTGTCGGCGATTTGCCCGAGCGAATTCTGGGTCGATGTCAGGCGCGCGGTGACGAGCGCGTTGGAATCGACGATGCCGTTCAGCCGGTCGAGATCGCGCTGGAAGGTGACGGCCTGGGTCGTGCGGCTGCCAAGCGCCAGGCCGACATCGGCGACCGTCCCGGTCTGCGATTCCTTGGTCGCCTTCACGAGGTCGGCCTGCATCTTCGCTTGCTGGTAACGCAGCGCGTTGGAGATGGCAGCTGAGGAAACGCCTGTCGCTTTCATGGATTATCCCACCGCGGCCATCAGAGAATCCAGCATGTCGCTGACCGTTTTCATCATATGCGCCGAGGCTTGATAGGTGTGCTCGAGGTCGAGAAGCAGGGACATTTCCTGGTCGACATTGACGCCGGTGTCGTTGGACAGCGCCTCGGCCGTGCGCGCGGCCAGCGCCTGCTTGCTGTCGGCATTGGTCGAGGCCTGTTGGCGCACGCCTTCGAACCAGCCGATGGCATTGGCCGCGTAGTCGGAGACGCCGGAACTGACGGTGATGCCGGCCGAGCTGTCGAAGGCCATCGGCTGATCGAGCTTGTTGGAGTAGCTGATCAGGAGGTCCGAATAGGATGCGCCGCCCGTGTTGACGACATAGGCCGCGCCGTTGGCGCCGCCGTCGCGCAACAGGGCCGGATTGCCGCCCGCGCTCGGATCGAAGGCGGCGTTGACGCTGATCGTGCCGGCGAGGCCGTCGACCAGGGTGCCGGCGGCCGGAATTGCGGGTGCGCCGGACCATGTGAACAGGCCGGCCGCATTGGGCTGCGACGGCGCTGTTTCGGCAAATGCAGTGACAAGGCCGCGCGCGATCTCGTCGAGCTGGCTCTGCATGGTCGAGGCGACACCGTCGCGCAGCTTCAGCAGGCCCGCAAGCTTGCCGTCGGTGGTGGTGTTATCGCCGGTGCCGGCAGAGACCGGCACGTTGTCGATGTAGATCGTGTTGCCGGGTGTGCCGGCCGAATAGCCGGCCGACGGCGTGAAGGTCACCGAGCGCGGCACGGTCTCGAACAGCGTCGAGCCGTCCTTCGTGGTGATGACCATGTCGTTGTCGCCGCGCGTGAAGGTCGAGACCGGGACATATTCCGATATCTTCTTCAGAATAGCGTCGCGCTGATCGAGCGCGTCGGACACGTCCGTGCCGGAACGGGTGCCCGAAATGACCGCCTTGTTGGCGTCCTGGAACTGGCTGAGCAGCGAGTTGAGATCGTCGACGGCAGTGGCGATCTGGCTGTCGGCCTGGGTGCGGAAGTCCTGGATCGCCTTGGTGCCGCTGTTCAGAGAATTCACCACCTGCTTGGCGGCGTCGATGACGCTTGTGCCGAGGTTCTGGTTCGACGGCGTCGTGGCGTAGAGCTGCAGGGCCTTCTGCAGGTTTGCGATTGCCGTCGAGGGGGACGACGCGTTGTCGACCCCGTTGACCGACAGATCGAGCTGATCCATGCCGTTGTAAAGCGCGCTCTGCCCGCTCCATGCCGAAAGCGCCGAAAGGTTCTGCCGGAACAGGAGGTCGTTCGCGGTGCGCTGGATCTCCACCGACCGGGCGCCGGGCGCCGTGCTGGTCACCACGGCGATGCGACGGGTATAGTCCGGGTTCGACGCGTCGGCCACATTGCGCGATACGACGCTGGTCTGCTTGGACGTGGCCAGGAGCGCCGACTGGGCAATGCTTAGTGCGGAGGAAAGCGACATGCTGATCTTTCACGGGCGGCGCCCGTCGTTTATCTCTTCAGGTTGACGAGGACGTCCATCAGGTCCGAGCCGGTCTGGAAGACCTTGGAATTGGCGGTGTAGCTGCGCTGCGCCGCAATCATGTTGGTCAGTTCCTCGGCGATATCGACGTTGGAGTTTTCAAGCGCCCCGGAGACGATGGAGCCGAGCTTACCCTCATTGGCAAAGCCGATGTGCACGGCGCCGGAGTCAGTGCTCTGCACATAGACGTTGCCGGGCATGGCGGTGAGGTTGTCGGGGCTCTGAACGTCGGCCAGCGGGATCTTGTACAGCGCCTTGGTCGAGCCGTCCGCGAACTGCGCGTAGATGATGCCGTCCTGGCCGATCTGGACCTTCTGGATGGAGCTCGGCGCATTGCCGTTGACCTTGGCGTCGGCGACGGTGAAGCCGGTGCCGAGTTGGGTCACCTTGGAGAGATCGAGGTTCAGCGTCGAGCCCCCCGGCACGGTGAAGGAGATGCTGTTCGTCGCGCCGGTGAGCTTACCCGTGGTGGTGTCGAAGGTGAGGTTCGTCGATGCCAGCGCGCCGCCGGTATAGGGGAAGGATGTGCCCGGCGTTGCCTTCGACTGATCGAAGACCGAAACCTCCCAGGTGCCGGCGCCGGTGTTGGTGAAATAGACGTCGAGCAGCTTCTTGTTGCCGAGATTGTCGTAGGCGACCAGCGAGGTTTTCGACGTGTATTCGGCGGTCGCGCTGTTGCTGGACGGCAGCGGGCCGGCAGGCGGGGTGGCGCCTGCGGGCAGGTTGCCGCTGAAGGTGCCTTCGGTGCTCGGCGTCGCCGTCATCTGCTGGTCGGAGATCTGCACCGGCACGAGGCCTTCGAAGCCGTTGGCGGTCGCGGCCGGGTCGCCATTGGCGTAGCTGTAGGCCATCAGCTGGTAGCCCGCGGCATTGACCAGCCGGCCCTGCGCATCCGGAACGAAGGAGCCGGCGCGGGTAAGATAGGGCGTGCCGGCGGCGTCCTGAACCACGAAGAAGCCGTCGCCGTTGACGGCAAGGTCGGACACCGAGGTGGTGTAGGTCATGACGCCCTGCGTGCTGACGGCGGAGCGGATCGTCGTCGTCACGCCACCCGAATTATAGGCGCCTCCGGTGTTGGGCATGATCAGGGACGAGAACTCGGCCGAAGAGCGCTTGTAGCCGGTGGTGTCCGAGTTGGCGATGTTGTCGGCCACCGCGGAGAGGCGGTTGGCCTGCGCGTTCATACCGGAAACGCCGGTTCGCATCATTCCGTAGAGGCTCATCGATCGATCTCCGCAGTGCCTGGGTAGGAGGCCATAAAACTATGCCTCGTGTCTTGCGCGAGGCTGGCGCGGGCGGCCATCAAAACACAAGCCGGTAGCCGAGGAACCTCTTGGAATCGATCGGGTCGCGACCAAGCTTCTCGCGCAGCTTCTTGCGCAGCTTCGAGATGTGGCTCTCCACCACGTTCTCCTCGACCTCCTCGTCGAAGATGCCGTAGATGGCGTTGAAGACCTGCGTCTTGGTTACGCGCCGGCCGCGGTTGCTGGCCAGATATTCCAGGATGCGCCGCTCACGCCGCGGCAGCGGCAGCGGCTCGCCGTCGATCTCCGGATCGCGGCCGTCCATGAAGATGCGCATCGACCCGACTTCGGTGTAGGCGGCTTCTTCGGAGCCGCGACGGCGGATGGCGGTTATGCGGGCTAGAATTTCGCGGATATGGACAGGCTTGCGGACGACGTCGTCGACGCCGCTTTCGAACAGCCGCAGCGTATGTTCGAGCGAGTGGTGTTCGCTAAGCGCGATTACCGGCGCGCCGGTGCGGTCGCGGATCTGGCGCGGCGATATCGCGCCGTCGCGGCAGTCGCCGATGAGAAAGGCCCTCACGGATCTGAGATCGGTGTCGGCGGCGGAACTCACCCATTCGCCGAATTCGCCCGGCGCAAAGCCGGCCGTGGCCACGCCCTCGCGATCGAAAAGTGAAGAGTAGCCGTCTGTCACGAGCTCCCGCTCGTCAACGATCACGATCATCGGCCCGCCCTCCGAATCAATTCATTTGCCCCGTGCGGAAAGGGGTACCCGGCTCGACGAATCCTGAAAAACCATCATTTCTTGTAGCTATTTTCTTGGGAGTTTTTTTGAGAGCCGTAATAAAAGCGGTTGCAGCAGGTGTATTCGCCCCCACTTTTGGCCGATGAATATTGGCGCTGGCGGATAGGCGGCGAAGGTCGGTCGGCGTTCGAGAGCTGCAATTAATGGTTGCAGAAAGCGCTGGCATTCGGCGTCCATTTGCCGAAGCCGGTGGCGACCATGTTGGCGATGACACGGCAGACATAGACCTTCTGCGCCGGGTCGTTGTCGGGGCCGGCGTGATAGCGGGCGACGGCCATCGACCAAGTCATATGCCTGGCATGCAGGCTCACCAGGAAGCGCGCCGCGTAGTCGACATTCTGATGCGGGTCGAGCATATCCTCGACGCTGCGGAACTGCGCGCCGTGATAGCGATGGTTGATCTGCATGCAGCCGAGATCGATCAGCGTCTTGCCCTCGCGACGCGCATTCTCGAATGCGGCGAGCGCTTCACCGCGGCTGCGGGGAAAGAGAGCTTTTCCTTCTATATTCAAGGCATTAGGCTGAAGGCTGCCCTTCTTCCCGGTTTCGGTCAGGCCGACCGCATAGAGGATGCCGGCCGGCACGCCGTAGCGATCGGCGGCGCGCAGGATCTCGGGCTCGCAGGGATTGGCGGCGGCGCTGGCCGCGCTGGCGGCGAAGCTAGATATACATATCGTCGTCAGCACGCTCGCGATGAGGCGAAGCGGCACGACCGAATTCCTGTGCGCCATTGCCATCGTTCCTTCCCGGTTGCCGGCCGCCGCCCTCATTGTTGCCGCCCCAGTTCCCGGGCTGGAACGAAGACTGGTCGCGGCCTGTCGACATCGGCATGGCGCTGTTTGCGTCGGCGCGGCTGGCCGCATGCGCTGCTATCGAAGGTTGCAGGATGGTAATCTTGTCGACGTCAAAACCGAGGCTTCGCATCGACTTGACGATGGCGTCGCTGTCGACGGTGAGACGGCGGTATGCCTCGTGCGTCTCGGGCTTCATCTCAATCGAAAGTTGCTCCCCCGAGAGCCGCAGGCTGGCGGTGACCGATCCGAGCTCCGAAGGGTGGAGCTCGATCTTCAGCACATGTGTCGGAACGGCAACAGAATTGGTCGTCTGCAAGCCTGCCGGGGCGCTTGCAAAGGCCTGCTGAACGCCCTTGTCGGAGGCAAGCGCTTCAACCAGCGCCGATGCCGTCTGGCCGATCGGGTTTTGCGCCGGCGCCGGGAAGCTCTGCTGGCTGACGACTTCCATGCGTGTGGGGGAGGAGGATGGCCTGGCCGCTGCCTGCTGCGCGGTCGACTGCGATTGTTGCGAGGCCTTGGAGGCGGAAGCCGGCCGCCAGCCTTGCGGGGGCAACGGGCTATCGGCCGTTTGCTCGTTCCCCTGCACCGGCAAGGCATTGGCGTCGTGACGGCCCGGCACATCGAGAGCCATTTGCGTCTTCGCCGGCTTCTGCCCGAAATCGGGCCCGGACTCTTCCGCCATCGTCGAACGGGCGGACCGCGACTGCGGCTCCAGGGAATTGTCGGCCGCCGCGCGCTTGCCTGAGCGCAGCCGCGGTTCCAGCGATCCGCGGTCGCTCACAGGTTCTTCACCGTTGGCGGAATCCTTGCCGCCCGTGCCCGACGATTGCGCGAAATGCTTCATGTCGCTCAGCGCCATCAGCAACGGCAAGCGGTCCTGCAGCGGCGCGGGCTCGTCGGTTTGCGCCGTAGTATCCTTGTCCGTCGTCGGCTTCGCCTGATTGGCCTGGGCGGTGGTCTTCGCGGACTTTCCCGTGGTTGCTTTCTGCGAGCTGGTCTTCCCTTCCTGCGGGTCCTGGTCCGGCTCCTGCCTGCCGGCATTGGCCGCCGAGCGCCTTGCCGGATGCGGGTCCGGCATCACCTGTCCGGTCGCGTGCTTGTCCCGCGGCCGATCGGTCTTTTCGGGCCCATGCACCAGGTCACCGAAATTCTGATCCTTGTCCTTCCCGTCGACAGAGTGCTGCCGGGGCTGGGTCGAAGCAAAGCCCGGCAGGGTCTGGTTGACGCTGGTCATTTGGGGGCTGCTCCGAGTAGCTGGTCGATCTGGTCTAGCTGACGACGCGTGCTCGTTACCGCCGCATCGATAGGGTCTTGCGCATCGGGCGTCGCCGGCGCGGATGCCTGCACCACCGGCGCGGCGTCAGTCGATGCTGGCGCCGACGCCGCCGTCTCAGCCGATGCTTGCGCCGGCTGCGTGACGGCGGGCAGCGAAGCTGCGGGCGTGTCTTTTACCTGGTCGCTTGCCGCGACCGCTGGATGGCTTGCCGCGACCGCTGGCTGGTCGGGCATCGCTCCTTCCACCGGCGGCAAGTCCGCATTGGCCGGATCGGCCGAGGCCTCGGTCGCTGATTTCGCCTCGTCACTTCTTGCAACGGTTTTCGATGCGGCTTTCGCATTGGCGGCCGCTTTGACAGGCGCCATCACCTCGCCCGCGACAGCTTGCGCGGCATCGAGCAGGTTGCGGTCGCTTTGCGAGAGCTTGCCGCGATCGATCTTGCCGAGCTTGGCGCGCACTTCATCGACATTGGCCGATGTCATGGTGGAGAGGCTCGAATAGAGCTGGGTGCGCGGGTCGTCCTGGTTGCCGTTGCCGTTGCGGCCCAGTTCCGCCTTGGCCGAGGCGAAGGTCGAGAGCTCGGTCATCCCGTCGATCGCGGCACGGCGCGCGATGCGCAGATAGATCACTTTCTCGCGCTCGGGATCCATCATCGAGGTGATGTCGGCGATCTTGTCCTGGCTGATCGCCATGTGCAGCGTGATGACGCCGGAAACAAAGGCATCGGCGAACTGGCTGGCGTAGGGCGAGTAGAGGTAGGACGCGACATACTGGGTCGAAGCCAGCGCGAAACGGGCGGCGTCGCCCTGCGCGGCCGCGATGCCCACGGAGCGGCGAAGCGCCGCTTCCTCGACCAGCGTGCCGGGGCTGAGCAAGCGCGCCTCGTCGAGGAACGCAAGCGCTGCCGCCGGGTCATCGGCCGCAACAAGCGAGCCCTTGACCAGCGCCAGGAAGGCGCCGAGGTCGGCGGGCACGCTCATCGGATCGATCGGCTTCAGCATCTCGATCGCTTCGGCCGGCTGCCCGCTCAGATAGGCGACGACGCCTTTGGCTATAGCCAGGCTTTGCGGGTCGGTTACCGCCCGCGAAGCCGCCGCCGCGATCGTCACCGGATTGCCGCCGCTCATGCCGTAGACCAGCAAGGCGCGAAAGTTCTTGGGCTCCTTGAAATCCTCGGCATTGGCGTCGCGCATCCGGGCATCGATCATTTCGAGGAGTTTTGCCTGCATCGGAAGCGCGGCATGATCGCCGCCGGCAATGCGATCCTGGATCAGCTGCAGCGAACGCACCAGTTGATAGGGCTGCAGCGCATCCTGCGCGAGGGCCGGCGATGGCCCCGCGGCGGACAGCGCCAGCGCCAGCGCAATTCCAGGAAAAGTGTGGCGCGGTTTTCCGTTCGGAATTGCGCCAAGGCAAAAAGATGGAGCGGTTCGCCGTTTCGACGAAACGGTGAAGTGCTCCATTGCACGGCCGATGACGGCTTTGCCCCTCATCCGCCGGCCGCCATCAGGATTTCGATGCGCCGGTTCGCGGCCGCCATCGGATCGGCCGCGATCTTGGGCTGCCGGTCGGCGAAGCCCGCGACCTCGGTGATGCGGCTTTCGTCGACGCCGCCGCGCACCAGCATGTAGTATGCCGAATGGGCGCGTGCGGTGGACAGCCGCCAATTGTCGTAGGCGTCGCTGCGGAACGGCCGCGCATCGGTGTGGCCGCTGATGGTGATTGTGCCCTTCTTCTCGTTGATGATCTGGCCGATCTTTTCCATCGCCTGCACCAGCTCGCGCCGCGGTATGGCCGAGCCGATCTCGAACATGCCGAAATCGAGCTGGTCGGTGATCGAAATGACGACACCCTTGTCGGTGGCTTCGACCGAGACGCCGGCGGCGAGTTTTTCGCCCGGCAGAAATGCCTTGGCGAGTTCTTTCTTGATATCAGCCGCTTCCTGAAGAGCGGCTTTGCTCGGCGCCTTGTCACCTTTGTCGGCGGCCTGCTCGGCTTCGGTCTTTTCCGCCTTCGCCGTTTCGGCCTTGGTATCGGCCGCTGCAGCCTCGCGCTTGTCGACTTCAGCTTTCGCGTCTTGCGCCTTCTCGGTCTTGTTCCCTTTGGCCGACGGCTTCTCGGCCTCGCCTAGCGCGACCTTTGGCCCGTTCTTGGCGTCGGTCTTTTCCGTAGCCGCCAGCGGTTCCAGCGGCGCGGCCGTCAGCGGGGGAGCAGCCGGAACGGCCTTCACCCTCGGCACCGCGACGGTGGCGACCTTGTCGCCGGGTTTGACCGGGTCGCCGTCGATCTTGGCGCGCTCGGCGGTAGCCTCGGCATCAGGCGCAGCCACCTGTTGCGACCAGAAATCCGGCGCGAACGGATCGCGGTAGGATTCGCCGCCGGAGGCGCCTGTTGCCGGACCGGATGTCTGGGCACCGCCTTCGCCCTTGGCGCTGACGTTCTGCATCACGCCCGTATCGGCGGCGATCTCCGCCAGCACCGCATAGGGATCGGCAAACAGCTTCTCGTCGGAGAGCTGGGCGTCCTGGGCCCCGTCCTTCGTCTGCCGGCGTTCGGAGGAACCGGCGCCGCCCTTGCCGTTGTCGCCCGCCTTGGTCGCGCCCTGCTGCGGGTTGTCCGCGGTCAGCCCCACCTTGCTGGGGCCATCGCCGAGGTCCTCCAGGCCCTTGCGGCTGGAGTTGCGGTCGATCAGCTCGACCGGATTGAAATAGCTGGCGACGGCTGCCTTGGTCTGCTCGTTGGCGGCGTTGATCAGCCACATGACGAGGAAGAAGCACATCATCGCCGTCATGAAGTCGGCGAAGGCGATCTTCCACACGCCACCATGGTGATCCTCGTCATGACCGTCGTGATTGCGCTTGACGATGATGATCTCGTGCCGGGGGTCGGCATGGTCGACGGCGCTCATGACAGGACCTCCGACAAGGACGCCGACCACTCGGCGATACGCGTTTCGAACACCGTCTCGTCAATGGTGACGGTCAGGTCGAAGCCCGGCGCCTCGGTGAAGTCGAGATTGGCGGCGCGGGATCCGAGGGCTGCCTTCAGCGGCTCGAACAGCGAGAGCGGCCCGCGGACACCGATCCGCACGGCCTCGCTGTCGGCGACCGCCGCGCCGATGGTGCGCGAAAGCGCCTGGAGCGAACGTTGCTGCAGATCGTCGCTGAGAAGGCCGCCGAGGACGCGCGCGACGGTCGCGCCGGCAAGCTCGGCAACGCGCTGCTCCATGGCCTCGATGCGCGTGGCGACGGCAGTGCCGAGATCGCCGCCGAAGCTTTCAAGGAAAGCTTTCGCCGCATCGTCGCTGGCCTGACGCTCGGCGTCGAGCGCAGCCTGATGGGAGAGCGCAAGGCGTGCCTCGAGCGTCGCCTCAGCGTCGGCCACCGCCTCGGCGATCAGCGCGCCGATATCGGCCTGCGGCGCCGGCGCCGGCGCGGCGGCAGGCATATGCTCTGCGGAGCGTGCGGACGGCGGCTGGCTGGCACGCGGGGTCCGCGAACCAAAATCGGGCAGGAGATCGAAGAGCGCCGAGGCCACGGCCTAACCCACGGCTTCCGGAGCAGCAGCCCATTTGCGCAGGATCTGGGCGGTGCGCTCCTCGTTGAGGTCGACCATGCGGGCAAGCCGCTCCTGCGGCGCCGGCCGGATCTTCTGGCGCAGGTCGTCGAGCGGGGTTGCGCCGGCGCGCGCGCCGGGTAGGGCGCCGGCCGGGGTCTCGGCGGTGATCGCGGCGACGGGCGCATCGGGCGTCGGCAAGGAACGCTGCACGTCGTCGAAGCTCGGGCCGGCAATGGCCGCGGGCTTCGCCGACGCCGTCAGCGCGGAGGCCATAGGCTTCAGGCCGAAGAAGGCCACCAGGAAAACGACCACGATGAAGGCGCCGGCATTGATCAGCGTGCCGGTATAGGTGCCGATCGAGGCGAGGATGCCAGGCTGATCGATCGGCTCGCCGTCGAGGCCGTTGATGAACTCGACCGCCGACACGTCGATGATGTCGCCGCGCTTGTCGTCGAAGCCGGTCGCCGAGGCGACCATCTTCTGGATCTCGGCGACGCGCTTGGCGATCTGCTCCGGGGTGGCGTCCTTGCCGAGGATGGTCTTGAGGCGATCCTGGTTGACGACGACCGCGATCGACATCTTGTTGACCGTGTAACCGTTCGAAACGGTCGCGATCTTCTTCGAATTGATCTCGTAGTTGGTGATCTCTTCCTTGCGGTCGTTCTGCGAGGTGGATTGCGGTCCCTCGGTGGTGGTGGTCTGTGTCTCGGGCAGGTTCTGCTCGACGCTGGTCGGGGTCGAGGCCTGCTTCTGGTTGCTGGCCTCGTTGGTCTTCACCGACTGCACCGAACGCTCGACGCGTGAGTTCGGATCGAAGATCGTCTCCTCGGTCTGGCGCGTGTCGGTGTTGACGTCGGCCTTGACGCTGGCGCGGAAATTGTCCGGGCCGAGATAAGGGGTGAGCGCGCGGCGGATGTTGTCGCCGATCTGCGCCTCGACCGTCTGCTCAACGCCGAGCGTGCGCGCGGCGCTCGTATTGGACGGGTCGTCGCCGGCGGCCAAAAGGTTGCCGTTGGAATCGAGCACAGTCACCTTGTCGGCCGAGAGGCCGGGAACGGCCGCGGCGACGAGGTGGCGGATCGACATGGCGCTCTTCTCGGCATCGTTGCCGGCATAGCGGATGACCACCGAGGCGGAGGGCTGCTGCTCGTCGCGGCGGAAATTGGCGCGCTCGGACATGACGATGTGGACGCGCGCCGCCTTGACGCCGGAAATCGACTGGATGGTGCGCGCGATCTCGCCTTCCAGCGCGCGCACGCGGGTGATCTGCTGCATGAAGGAGGTGAGGCCGAGCGAGCCGACATTGTCGAACAGCTCGTAACCGGCATTGGTGCTGGTCGGCAGTCCCTTCTCGGCAAGCAGCATGCGCGCCTGCGCGGTGGTGCCGGCCGGCACCAGCACGGAGGTTCCATCGGAGCCGACATCGAAGCCGATGCCGGCGTCGGCCAGCACCAGGCCGATCTGGTTAACGTCGGAACGATCGAGGCCGACATAGAGCGTCTCATAGGCCGGCCGGTTGAGATAGACGGAAGCGATGCCGATGACGGCCATCACCAGGGCAGCGATGCCGCCCATCAGCGCCAGACGCCGCACGCCGAAGCTCTTCAAATTCGCGATGACGCTCTGGATCTGTTCCGGCACGATTCAACCGCTCCCAGCATGACTGTCCGCCGGAAGACTAGACCGCGAAGCTTGTGCGAGGATGATAGGTGTGCCGCCGGAGAGCCGGGAGAATGCCGAACCGCCGCTTTCTCGTCTTGCAACGAAAAAGGCCGCGTTTCGGACGCGGCCCTTTCGTCGGGTCGATGATGATCAGGCGGCTTAGCCGTTCTTGAACAGCTGCAGGATCGACTGCGAGGAGCTGTTGGCGATCGACAGGGACTGAATGCCGAGCTGCTGCTGGACCTGGAGCGCCTGAAGGCGGGTCGATTCCTTGTTCATGTCGGCATCGACAAGCTGGCCGACGCCGCGGTCGATGGAGTCCATCAGGCTCTGCGTGAAGGTCTTCTGCAGGTCGATCGAGCTCTTGGCTGCGCCGAGCACGGTGGCGGCGTCGGTAAGCTGACTCATGACATGGTCGATCTTGGTGACCATTTGCGTGATGATGTCGTCGGTCACGCCCGTTGCCGTGATGTCGAGATTGAAGGCGGAGACGTTGTCGATCTTGACGGGCGTGCCCGACACAGCGCCCTGGGCTGTAATGTTGGCGGCGATGTCGGTGGCGCCGCCGGCGATGGCGGTAGCATAGGCGGCGTCATACGCCGACTGGTCCGCCGCCGTGGAGTAGATCGAAGTCTTGCGATCGAGAATGCCCTGGTTCTTGACGTCGGTGGAGAGGCCGTTGTCGAACAGCTTGGTGCTTTCGATATTGATGTCGATCGTTCCGAGCGAAATGGCGCCGGACGACGAGCGGTTGAACGAGGAGACGATCTTGGCGTCGGACTGGACGCCGTCATTGGCGGCCGCGACCTGCTTGGACGTCACCGAAAGGAAATTCGAGCCGGAGAAGGTGGCGGCATCGGCAAACGACTTCATCTGCGCCTGTAGCGCGGTGATTTCGGTCTGCGTCTTAGCCTTGTTGGCATCCGACTGGCCGACACTCGACAGCAGCTTGGTCTTGATCTGGCCGATCGTCGAAATGACGTTGTTCATGCCGGTGTAGGCGGTGTCGACCTTCGAGGCGCCGAGTCCGAGCGCGTCCTGCACGGTCGACAGGGCCGAGTTGTCGGAACGCATCGTGGTGGCGATAGACCAGTAGGCGGCGTTGTCGGCGGCCTCGGAGACCCGGTAGCCGGTCGAGATTCTGGCCTGTGTCTGCTGGAGCGATTTGTTGGTGGCGTTGAGGCTTTGAAGTGCAGTCAACGCCGCAGCGTTCGTCATGATGCTCGCCAAGAAACTCGCTCCTTCTCAAAAGCCGGCATGCCACACAGGCCGGTTCGGCCTGTCCATCGGTTGCGATCGTGCCGGTCGGGCCGATTCGACAACCTAAGTGATTGGTTAACCATACCTAGCGCGATATGGTTAATGGCCTGTTAAAAGTAGGCTTCCGAGAGGTTAAGGAACGAGGGTTGCGCGAGCCTTGAGCAAACGCAAATCGGGCCGCGCTTTTGGCGCGGCCCGATGCTTTGGCCTTGTCAATATAGAGCGATCAGCCGCGGAAGAGCGACAGGATCGACTGCGACGAGCCGTTGGCGATCGACAGCGCCTGGACGCCGAGCTGCTGCTGAACCTGCAGCGCCTGGAGGCGGGTCGATTCCTTGTTCATGTCGGCATCGACGAGCTGGCCGACGCCGCGATCGATGGAGTCCATCAGGCTCGAGGTGAAGGTCTTCTGCAGGTCGATCGAGCTCTTGGCGGCGCCGAGCTTGGTGGCGGCGGTCGTCATGTCCTTCAGCGCTGCGTCGACGACGTTCATCATCTGCGAGATCTGAGCGTCGCTGGCGGCGGTGGTGCCCGTGAAGATGGACAGGCTGGAAACCGAATAAGTATCGCCGGCTACGGGAGCGGCGCCCAGGGTCGGGTTCTGTGCCGTGGCGGTCGTAGCGCCGGTGGTGCCGAGGCGAGCCGCATCGAGAATGCCCTTCGAGGTCGGGGCAGCGCCCGCGTCATAGAGCTTGATGCTTTCCACGTTGACGTCGATCGTCGAGATTGAAACCGCGCCCGTGGCGTCGCGGTTGAAGGCCGAAACGATCTTGACGTCGGCAGCGGTACCCGAGGCCGTCGACACCGACAGCATGTTGGTGCCGGAGAAGGTGGCGCCGTCGGCATAGGCCTTCAGCTGGTCCTGAAGAGCTTTGATTTCAACCTGCGTCTTTTCCTTCGAAGCATCCGTCTGGCCGTAGGAGGCGGTCAGCTTCTGCTGGATCTGGTTGATCGTGGTGATCGCGCTGCTCATGCCGGTGTAGGCGGTGTCGACCTTCGAGGCGCCGAGGCCGAGCGCGTCCGAAACGGTGGACATGGCCTGGTTGTCGGAGCGCATCGTGGTGGCGATCGACCAGTAAGCGGCGTTGTCGGAAGCCTGGGAGACGCGATAACCCGTCGAGATGCGGGTCTGGGTGGTCTGGAGCTGGTTCTGGGTATTGTTGAGGCTCTGCAGCGCGGTCAACGCAGCGCTGTTGGTCATGATACTGGCCATGGTACTCGTACCTTATTTTTACACGGATTTTTTTGACATACCGGCATGTCCGGTATGACGGTGCGGCATCATGCCAATGACCGCTCAACTGGGTCACCCGCCATCTGCGAGCGACTATGGCGGGAAGTCCCTACCAAAGACCTAAATGGGACGGTTAATCGAAAATAATGTCAGGAAGACTTGCGCGCACTTTGCTCAAGCGGTCGAGACTTTGCGCACGCTTTCGCGTGGTCCGGGGGAAACGATCAGGTGAAGGATCGCACCAGGCTGCCGACCAGAAGGTTCCAGCCGTCGATCAGCACGAAGAACAGGATCTTGAACGGCAGCGACACCACTGTCGGCGGCAGCATCATCATGCCCATGGCCATGGTGACGGTGGCGACGATGAGGTCGATGACGAGGAACGGCAGGACGATGAGGAAGCCGATCTCGAAGCCGCGCCGGATCTCCGAGATCATGAAGGCCGGCACCAGGATGCGCAGGTCGACGGTCTCGCGCGAGACGGTCTGGCCACGCTCGCGGGCGAGGTCGGCGAAGAGGTCGAAATCCTTGTCGCGCACATTGTGCAGCATGAAATCGCGGAACGGGCCGGAAATCTTCTCGAACGCCTCGGCCTGCGTGATCTGGTTGTCCATCAACGGCTTGACGCCGGTGTTCCAGGCCTGGTCGAAGGTCGGCGCCATGACATAGAAGGTCATGAACAGCGACAGCGAGATCAGGATCAGGTTGGCCGGCGTCGATTGCAGGCCGATGCCGGCGCGCAGGATCGAGAAGGCGATGACGAAGCGGGTGAAGCTCGTCACCATGATCAAAAGGCCTGGCGCCACCGAAAGCACGGTGAGCAGGCCGAACATCTGGATCAGATAGCCGACGGTCGTGCCGTCGGCCTTGCTGATGCCGCCAAGATCGAGCTGCTGGGCGGCAGCGACGGACGTGGTGACGACGATGAGCGCGGTCGCTATAAGGAACTTTCTCATTCGAGCAGCATCGTCCTGATGAGAACCTGTTTGACGTGGCCGCCGCTGCGCAGCGCCGCGCGCTCCTCGAGATCGGCCTTGAGATGCTGGTAGCCGCTGGCGCCTTCGATCTGATGCAGCTTGAGTGTGCGCACATAGGCGAGCAGGTCCTGCTGGATCTGCTCGGCCATTTCCGGCGGCTGGGGAGCATCGTAGAGCAGCGACGTCTCCAGCCGGATCCAGACGTCCGACGGCGAAGCGAGATTGGTGGTGATCGCCGCCAGCGGAACCAGTGTCGGCCCGGCGACCGCCTTGCCGCCTTCGGCGGGTTTTTCAGCGGTGCCGGCATTTTCCGGCGCCGCGGGCACCGGCGCCGGCGTTTCGCCTTGCTTGAGATAGCCGCCGGAAAGCCAGCCCATGCCGACGGCCGCGCCGGTCATGGCCAACAGCATGGCGAGCTGGATCACCAGGGAAGGTCCCTTCTTGGGCTGGACCTGCTCGACATTCGCCATGGCAGCGCTCTCCCGGGCCTAGAAGGGAAGAACCTGGTCGAGGACCTGCTGGCCATAGGCCGGCTGCTGGACCTCGCTCACACGGCCTCGACCGCCATAGGAGATGCGCGCCTCGGCGATGCGCTCGTAGGGGATGGTGTTTTCGGCGCCGATGTCGGACGGACGAACCATGCCGGCGATGGTCAGCACCCGAAGCTCGTAGTTGACGCGAACCTCCTGCGAGCCCCTGATCATCAGATTGCCGTTGGGCAGCACCTCGGTAACGACGGCGGCGACGTTGAGGGCGAGGTCTTCCGAGCGCTTGATCTCGCCGTCGGCATTGGTCTCGGTGCTGGAACTCAAGCCGGCGTCGCCCTTGCCGCTGGTGCTTGCCTTTTCCCAGCCGAGATTGATGTCGTAGCCGAGCTTGCGCGCGGCGGTGCGGCTGCGGTCGTTCTGGTTCTTGAAATTGGCCCTGTCGTTGAGCTTGATGTTGACGGTCAGGATGTCGCCGGCGCGCAGCGCGCGCGGATCGGTGAAGAGCCGGCTCTGGCGATCGTCCCACAGCGAGAATTTCTTCGGCCGCGAGGCAGGCGGCTCGGGGTAGCTGTACGGGCCCGGGCCGCCGTCACTGATGCCGGAACCGACCGGCGACAGAGCGGGTTCCCTGTTGATCTCCCTGAGATCGGTGCCGCAGCCGGTCAGGGTGGCGAGGGCGACCAGGGCGAGCAGTTTCAACTTCATGACGGATCAACCCTTCGCGCCGCGCTGGCCATGATGCCGGTGAGCGTCGCCGCCGCCTTCTGGTCCATTTCGTTCAGGATGACGCCGGCCTTGCGCGAGTCCAGCTTCATCAGGATGGCCGCCGCGAGCTCGGCATTGACCATCGCCAGACGTTCGGCGGCGGCATCGGGCTTCATGCCGGCATAGATCTTGACGACGCCGTCCTCGGCGCGCGCCAGGAACACTTCGCGGCGCTTCAGCCATTCCTCGTATTCGGCCCGCTTTGCTTCAAGCGCTTTCATGCGCTCGTCGATGCCGGCTTGTAGCTGCTTCAATTCCTCGGCCTGAAGAGCGTAGCGGCGGTCGCGCGCGGCATCCGCGATGTTGGAGCAGAAGCGCTGTACCTCGCTTTCGTCAGGCGCCTTCCCGTCCGCAAGCGCGGCCGGCTGAACCGGCACGGTCTCGCGCTTGAGTTGGGCCGGCTGAAGTGGCGCCTGTCCACCGGGCAATATCTGGCGCACCTCGTCGGCGCGGGCGACGGTCACACCCAACAGAGCAACGATCGCCCCGGCGGCGCAGAGGCTCAGGTGACGGTGCGGGTTTGAGGAGAAGAGCGCGTTCATCGGCGTGCCTATTGGAGAACCAGGTCGGCCTGAAGGGCGCCGGCCGATTTGATGCCCTGCAGGATGGCGATGATGCCATCGGGCTTCACGCCGAGACGGTTGAGGCCGGAGACAAGCGTTTCGAGATCGGGGCCGTCGAGCACCGCGACGCGCGCGTCGGGCCGGCTCGCCTGGATGGCGGTGAAAGGCTCGACCGCGGTCTGGCCCCTGGAGAAGGGTTCCGGCTGGACCACTCTTGGCGCTTCGGTGATGCGCACGGTGAGCGTGCCATGGCTGATCGCCACGCGCGAGATCCTGACATTGTTGCCGATGACGATGGTGCCGGTGCGCTCGTCGATGACGACACGGGCAGGGGCGTCCGATTCGACGACCAGATTTTCGATCTCGGCATAGAAACGCGCGGCGGAGACGTTCTTCGGTCGTCTGATCTGCACGGTGCGGGCATCGCGCTCGGCGGCGACGCGCATGCCGAAGCGCTGCGAGGTGTAGTCGTTGATGGCGTCGGCGATGCGGATAGCGGTCGAGAAATCGGGATTGCGCAGTTGCAGCGTCAGCACGCCCTGATCGTCGAATTCAGCCGGCACGGCGCGCTCGACGATGGCGCCGTTCGGCACGCGGCCGGCGGTCGGCACGCCTTGCGTCAGCTGCTGGGCCTGGCCTTGGGCGGTGAAGCCGCCGACGATCACGGAGCCTTGCCCGACGGCATAGATCTCGCCATCGGCCGCCTTCAGCGGCGTCATCACCAGCGTGCCGCCGGCAAGCGAGGTGGCGTCGCCCATCGAGGAGACATCGATGTCGATGCGGGCGCCCGACTGGACGAAGGGCGGCATGTTGGCGGTGACGATGACGGCGGCCACGTTCTTGGCGCGCGCGCTGCCACCCTCGGTGGCGATGCCGAGATTCTCAAGCATGGCGCGGATCGACTGTTCGGTGAAGGGCGAGTTGCGCAGGCTGTCGCCGGTTCCGGCAAGGCCGATGACCAGGCCGTAGCCGACCAGCTGGTTGTCGCGCGCGCTCTGCAGCTGCGCGATGTCCTTGATGCGCGCGGCGACCTGGCCGGGCGGCAGCGTGCTTGGCCCGGTCGAGACCCGGAACATGCGCTGCGTCGTTGCCGGATCGTATTCCGGATCGTCGTAGACGCCGCCGTTCTTCTGCGCGAGCTCGCGCTTGGCCTTGGGAGTCAGCCCATCCGCCAATGCCGGCTGAAGGCCGATGGCAGCGCTCAGCAGGAGGGCAAGCACGCGCATCACGAAGCGCCGACCTGGATGGTGCCGTCGGCCATCACCGTGCCCGAGATGACCTTGCCGCTGTCGATGTTGCGGATCTTGATCTGGTCGCCGGCGGCGCCTGGCTGCAGCGTGACGCCGGCCGCCGAAATGGTGAGCGCGCCGGCGGTGAAATAGACCTGCACGGACGCGCCCTGCTCGACCAGCCAGGCGTCGCGGATGGCGCTGACCGGGATGTAGCGGCCGGGCAGGAGCGTGCGCTTGGCGACCTTGCCCTGGAGTTCCTCGGTACGCGTCGCCATGCCGTCCGGCTTGTGCTTGCCGGGGATCAGCGTCACCTGCTTGAGCGAGGCGGGCTCGATGGTCTCGCCGGGATAGATGACCCTGTTGGGGATCAGCACGGCCTCGCCGACGGCCTGGCCGGCGGCGATCTGGTTCGCCGACTGGCCGGTCGCGTCCTGCGCGAAAGCCGGCGTGCCCGCGGCCACCAGGACCGTGGCCAGCGCGGCGCGACGCACTGCGGAGGAGATCGGCCCGGCCATCGTCCGTTACCTGATGTTCTTGGAGACCACCGAGGCCATGTCGTCGGCGGCCTGGATGACCTTGGAGTTCATTTCATAGGCGCGCTGGGCGGAGATCAGCTCGGTGATTTCCTTGACCGGATCGACGTTGGAGGATTCGAGATAGCCCTGCTGGATCGTGGCGAAGCCGGGATCGCCGGGGACGCCGACATTGGCCGGGCCAGACGCAGCCGTTTCCTGGAAGAGGTTGTCGCCGAGCGGCGCCAGGCCCGCCTCGTTGGCGAAGTTGGCGATCTGGAGCTGTCCGAGAAGCTGGAGGTTAGTCTGGCCGTCCAGGCGGGCAAAAACCTGGCCGGTCTTGTTGACGATCACCTCGACGGCGTTGGTAGGCACGGTGATGGCCGGAATGACATTGGCGCCGTCGACCGTCACGAGCTGCCCGGTGGCATTGGTGTTGAAAGCGCCGGCGCGGCTGTAGAGCGTGCCGCCGTCGGCGCCCTCGATCTGGAACCAGCCCCTGCCGGTCAACGCCAGGTCGAAACTGTTGCCGGTGCTGGCCAATTCACCTTGCGTGTGGACGTTGCGCACCGCCGTCGTCTTGACGCCGAGGCCGATCGAGACGCCTTCCGGCACCAGCGAGGTGTTGGAGCGGTTGGGCACGCCCTGCGTGCGGTCGACCTGGTAGAGCAGGTCGGAGAATTCGGCCCGCGCCCGCTTGTAGCCGGTGGTGTTGATGTTGGCGATGTTGTTGGCGATGACTTCCAGGTTGGTCTGCTGGGCGTTCATGCCGGTGGCGGCGATGGCAAGGGCTTTCATGACGCGGTCCTAGATACTCATGCGGCTGATTTCGAGATAGGCCGAGACGACCTTGTCGCGGATGGCGATGGTGGTCTGCAGCGCCTGCTGGGCGCTCATCACCGCATCGACGACCTGGCGCGTGTCGGCATCGCCCTTGAGCGCCTGTATCGACATCTGCTCGGCGCCCTGCAGCGTGTTGACGGTCTTCGTCGCCGCCTGGCTGAGGACGTCGGCGAAGGTGCTGCCGAGGCCTTCGCTGGCCTGCGTTCCGATGCCGCCCTGCAGCAGGTTGGGTGAGGCCGACTCCGCCCCGTCAACCGCCGTTTTGAATTGTATTGCCCCGATACCGCCGATCATTACTGGTTCCTCATCAGGTCGATGGTCATGGAAATCAGATCGCGAGCCTGCTTGATGACCTGCAGGTTGGCTTCATAGGAGCGGTTCGCCTCGCTCATGTCGGCCATTTCGACCAACGTGTTGACGTTGGGCATCTTGACGTACCCTTTGTTGTCGGCGGCTTCATTGCCGGGTTGGAATTCGATCGGGAAGTCCGAAGGGTCGCGGGAGATCGCGCTGACTTCCACCAGCGAGCCGCCGGTCGCGCGGTCGACCTCGGACTGGAAGGTGATCGTCTTGCGGCGATAGGGGTCGGCGCCCGGCGTGCTGCCGGTCGACTGGGCGTTGGCGAGGTTTTCCGAGACCACGCGCAGGCGCTCCGACTGGGCGCCAAGACCGGATGCCGCGACTTTGAGGGCTGCAGTAAGGGCGTCCATGATCAGCTCTTCACCACCATTGTCATCATCGAATGGAAGGCTTTGACGATCGCCGTGTTGAGCTCGAAGGAGCGGCGGACCTCGCCGGCCTTCATCAATTCCTGCTCGACAACCACGGTGTTCTTCGAAGGCATGATCGCGCCGTCAGCGTCTTCCGGCTTGACGTTGAAGCCGGCATTGGCCGTTTCGGCGCCAAGGTGGCCGGTCTGCGTGGCGGCAAGCGTCACCGCGGTCCGGTCGAGGACCTTTTCGAAGGGCTCGACGTCATTGGCCGTGTAGCCCGGCGTGTTGGCGTTGGCGATGTTGGAGGCAATCGCCGACTGACGCACGGCCAGCCATTGCGACTGCCGCGTGGCAAGATCGAAAAGATTTACGGGTTCCATGGGAATCTCCCGGGCAATTACGCACAAGACTAGGCGGCCAGTCTTGCGCGGACCTTGCGCGGGATGGGTCACGCGACCCGGCGCCGTTACCTGGAGAGCTGGATCACCTTGTCGGCGCTGGTGACGATCACCCACTTGCCGCCGCGCTGCTCGATCGAGGCGACGCGGCTGGAATCGGGCAGGACAGAGCCACGCTGGACGATCCACAGACCGGTATCGTCCTCGATCATGGCGCGGCCGTTGGCGACATGCACCATCTTGAATTCCGAAGCGGCGGCCGGGAAGGGCTGGTCGCCGGGCGGCGGCGCGGGGTCGTCCAGCACCGTTCCGGTGGCGAACAGGTCGATATCGGCGTCGGGAACGTCCTTGGCCGTCAGTGGTCCGCTGCGTTCGGCCACGACGCCACCGCCCGCGCGTCCGGAATTGCTGCCGCTGCCGCCGAACTTGATCGACTGAACGCCGAACTGCTCCTGATTGAAGAAGATATACCAGGGGAACAACGCGCAGATCAGGCCGAGCGTGATGCCAAGCGCGGCGATCACGAAATCGCTGCGGCGATCGGCGCTCTTGTCGGCCAGGCGCGGGAACTGGGCTTTCGGCGGCTCCGGCCATTCGGTCCGGGGAAAGAGGCCGTCGAGCAAGGAATCGCGGCTGGCCTGTGCAACGTCGGCGGTGGAAGTCCGCGGTGGATGCGGCCTGTCGGCTTTGGTCAGAAGCGCTGTTGCCTTCTCCGTCCTGGCGCGGGCGGCCCTGTCCTTGGCAAGCCTTGCCGCGTCGGCCTCGGCTCTTTCCGCCGCCTCGGCCTCGGCAAGCATGTCGCGCAACATGCGCTCGGTGTATTGGAGCTCAGTCTCCTTGATCGCCATTCAGCTTCCCCTTGAGATGGCGGGCGAGGTCGGCGAACGGATCGGCCGATGCGCGGTCCCTCGGCGATTGCGTGAGCGCCTCGTAGATCACCGGCACCTGGCGCACCGCGTTGTCGAGCTCGGCATCGGCACCGCTTTGATAAGCGCCCAGCAGACGGATGTCGCGCGTGTCCTCGAAGCGCGCGATCATCGATTTCAGCCTTGTCACCAGCATGCGCTGCTCGGCGCTCCAGGCCTTGTCGGCGAGGCGGGAGATCGACGACAGCGGATTGACCGGCGGATAACGGCCCTGCTCGGCAAGCGAGCGGTCGAGCACGACATGGCCGTCGAGGATGCCGCGCACCGAGTCGGCGACGGGATCATTGTGGTCGTCGCCGTCGACCAGCACGGAAATGATGGCGGTGATCGAACCCTTGCCCTCGGCTCCAGGCCCGGCGCGTTCGAGCAGCTTCGGCAGGTCGGTGAAGACCGAGGCCGGATAGCCGCGCGCGACCGGCGGCTCGCCGGTTCCGGTCGCCACCTCGCGCAGCGCATGCGCGAAGCGGGTGATGGAATCCAGCACCAAGAGCACGCGATGGCCTTGGTCGCGGAAATGCTCGGCCACGCACATGGCGGTGTCGGGCGCGCGGCGGCGCATCATGGCGCTTTCGTCGCTGGTGGCGACGACGGCGACGGTCTTGGCCATGCTCTCGGCGCCGATCGTGTCCTCGAGGAATTCGCGCACCTCGCGGCCGCGCTCGCCGATCAGTGCCACGACCACCGTATCGAAAGCCTCGGCGCCGGCCAGCATCGCAAGCAGCGTCGACTTGCCGACGCCGGAACCGGCGAAGATGCCGAGCCGCTGGCCGAAGCAGAGCGGAGTGAAGATGTCTATCACCCTGACGCCGGTGAGGAAGCCGGTGCCGACGCGCTGGCGCGCCAGGGCGCCCGGCGTCGCGGCATGCCCGACCTCGGCGGCATTCGGCCTGATCAGCGGCGGTCCGCCGTCAATGGCGCGGGTCAAGGCATCGATGGCGCGCCCGCGCCACGAGACATGCGGCGTGACGGCGAGCGGGCCGCGGCGAAAGACGGCGTCGCCGATACCGGCATCGGCGCTGCGGTCGAATGGCGCGACCACCACCTCGTCGCTGCCGATCTTGACGATCTCGCCGCGGCGTGTGCCGGCCTTGCCGCGCTGCTCGACGATGTCGCCGAGCCTGGCAATTCCGGACAGGCCGCGGACCTTGTAGTGCGTCGGCGATATCTCGGCGACGCGGCCGCCGCGCGCAAGCAGCGCCTGCGGATCGTCGAACCGCCGCCAGACGCGTTCGAGCGCGGCCAGCCTGTCCGTGTGCCCGGTATCCGCCGGGCTCTCCGAAGCGCGCAACAGGGACGAGCCGGTCGTCATGCCGTCACTTCGAGCCGAGCGTCTTGATCGCGTCGTCGGTGGAGGAATCGGTCTGCCGCATCAGCGCCGCCGTGTTCTCGAAAGCGCGCTGCACCTGGATCAGCCGGGTCATTTCCAGCACTGGGTTGACGTTCGACTCTTCCAGAAACCCTTGAGCGACGCCGACGTCCGAGCGATCGGTGACAGGTTCGGGCGTGCGCGCCGGAACGATGCCCGAATTGCCATAGCGGACGAAATTCTCGCCGGGGTCGAAATCGTAGAGGCCGAGGGCTCCGACCAACTGGTCGTTCTGCCTGAGCGAGCCGTCGGCGCCTGCCTTGGGCGGGCCGTTGCGCGGATCGAGCTGGATCGGAGCGCCGCCGCTGTCCAACACCGGATAGCCTTCGATCGACATCAGTTCACCGTTCTCGTTCATGGAGAAACGGCCGTCGCGCGTCATCACCGTGCCGGCTGGCGTGTCGATGGCGAACCAGGCGTTGCCCTGGATGGCGAAGTCGAACGGGTTGCCGGTCTCGGTCAGCGCGCCATGCGCACCGGACAAATAGGTCTTGCCGGAGGAGGCGAAGGAGACCGACTTCGACCCGGTGCCCGAGACCACGTCCTCGAACTTCACGCCGGTGGCGCGAAAGCCGATGGTCGAGGCGTTGGCGACGTTATCGGCGATGGTGTCGAGACGACGCTCGAGCGCGATCTGGGAGGAAAGGGCGACGTAAAGGCTGTCCTGCATGATCTTCTCAGAACTTCAACTGCTGCATGGCCATCATCAGATCGGTAGAGATGCCGACGGTGGTCGGCTGCGCGAAGAGCACGCTGACCGACGTCACGGCCGTCGAGGTCGGATGGGCGATCTCGTACATGCTGGTGAAGCGGGTCAGGAACTTGCTGAGCTTGGCCGGGTCGGTGAAGTCCTTGATGTCGAGCTTCTGCCCGAACAACTGCGCCTGCTTGTCGACGTCGGCGGTGGCGAAGGAATCGGGCAGGCCGAGCGCGCTGCGCACCACGCTGGCCAAAGCGGTGTCGGCCAGCACGTCGTACCAGCTGGTGATGTCGGGCGCCTTGCGCTGGAAATAGAGCGCCAACCGAACGCCTTCGTTGCTCTGGCCGGCATTCTCTTCCAATGTCTGGCGCAGATACATGTCGACGGTCGGCTGCTGCGCCGCAACGCGAGTGGTGGTCGTGTCGCCGTATTGCGCGAAGTTGAAAGCAGCGGCGAGGCCGGCATAGGCCTTGTTGGTTTGCTGGTTGGCGACGCTTTTGGGATCCTTCACGCCGCCTTGCAGGACGGACTTGATCAGGTCCTTGTTCTCGGTGGCCGAATCCAGGCCGAACGCGGCCAGCGCGTAAGTGTAGAGCCGACCGTTCGACATCAGATCGTCGATCGACTTCACCTTGGTGATGTTGGCGAGATAGTAGGTCGTCTCGCCTTTCACATAGTCCGAATTCGGATCGAGGCCGGCGATCTCGGCCTGTGCAGCGTAGTTCGCTGTAACCTGCTGCTGCGTCGGGTTGTAGACCGTCGCATTGGCGCCGTCGGCCGCGAAGTTGAAGGCAGCGACGAACTGGGCGTAGCGCTTGTCGGTCAGCTTGTTGGCGAAGCTGTCGGTGTTGGAGACGCCTTCCTTCAGCGCCTTGACCATGAAGGCCTTGGCATAGTCCATGCCCTCCAGTCCGTAAGCCTTCATGGCATATTTGAACAGGCGGTCGTTGTTTACGAAATCGTCGATCGATTTAACCTTGCCGATATTGGCCAGATAATATTGCGTATCGCGATCGACCGTCGGCTGTTGCTCGACCTGGGTGATCGATTTGTTGATGTCTTTGGCGATCAACTGGTAGCTGGTGTAGGTACTGAGCAAGGAGACGCCTCCGGCCGAAGCTATCCCTGCACAATAGCGTCACTTCCTTGCGCGAAGCTGAATCGCGTTCGCTGCCTTCGATTCAAGCCTCACACAAGGCACGAGGACTATCCCTGATCCACGACGTGACATGCGGAAGGACCTGTCGTGGGCATTCTGATCGGACTTGTGGTGACGCTCGGCTGCGTTCTCGGCGGCTTCATGGCCATGGGCGGGCATCTGCATGTGCTGCTGCAGCCTTGGGAGGCGGTGGTCATCTGCGGCGCCGCGCTCGGGACCTTCCTCGTCGCCAATCCGATGAAGACGGTCAAGGACACCGGCAAGGGCATTCTCGAGGCCTTCAAGCAGGCGGTGCCGAAGGAGCGCGACTACCTGGAGACGCTGGGCGTCCTGCACAGCCTGATGCGCGAATTGCGCTCGAAGTCGCGCAGCGAGGTCGAGGCGCATATCGACAATCCGGAAGAGTCGGCCATCTTCCAGGCCTTTCCGACCGTGCTGAAGAACCACGACCTGACGAATTTCATCTGCGACTATTGCCGCATTATCATCATCGGCAATGCCCGTTCGCATGAGATCGAAGCACTGATGGACGAAGAGATCCAGACGATCCGCACCGACAAGCTGAAAGCCTATCACGCAATGGTCGCGGTCGGTGACGGTCTGCCGGCGCTGGGCATCGTGGCGGCCGTGCTCGGCGTGGTGAAGGCGATGGGCGCGCTGGACCAGTCGCCGGAAATCCTCGGCGGCCTGATCGGCGCGGCACTTGTCGGAACCTTCCTCGGCATCTTCCTGTCCTATGCGGTGGTCGGTCCGGTCGCCACCAAGATCAAGACGGTGCGCGAAAAGAAGAACCGCCTCTACATCATCGTCAAGCAGACGCTGCTTGCGTATATGAACGGCGCCTTGCCGCAGGTGGCGATCGAGTTCGGCCGCAAGACCATCTCTTCCTACGAGCGTCCGACGATCGATGCGGTGGAGCAGAGCACCATGAACGCTGGCGCGGCCGAGAAGAAGGCGGCCTGAGCATGCAGCGTCTCAGACAGGGCCGCCTGCCGTCATGACAAGTCCGGGCAGTCCTTCGCAAACCCGGCAGTTGATCATCGAGCGGCTCGTCGGCGACAGCGGCGAGGCGGCGCAGGTGATCGGCGTCGGCCGCGGCATGGCCGAGCGGGCGCTGCCGGTGCTGCAGAAGGCGCTTGCGGGCGAACTCGGCGCGCCGGTGAGCGTGGATCTCCAAGTGGTGGAGGTCGGCCGCGTTCCCGAGGCCCGTTCGCGCGCCGGCGACGCCTTTGCACTGAGCGTCGTCTCGTCGCCGGCTTCGGCCGACGCCATGACGCTGGTGATGGATGCGCAAGCGGTCGCCGTGATGGTGAGCGCACTGTTCGGCGGCGATCCCGACCAGCCGGTGGCGCCGATCGAGCGCGACCTGTCGCAGATCGAGGCCGATGTCGCGACCACCGTGTTCCAGGAGGTCGCGACGGCACTCAACGGATCCGGCAAACGTTCGCTCGACCTGCGCCTACCGGTGCCGAAAGCAATGTCCGGCAACGACGCGAGGCGGCGCGTGTTGCGCGACGGCGCCGCCGTGCGCATCGTCTATGGCCTGTCGACGCCGTCCGACAGCGGCACGCTCACGGTGATGATCCCGCAGCGCCTGCTGCTTTCCGCGCGCAGCAGCGACGTCGCCACGGGTGAGGACGGCGAGACCACGGAATTCGACTGGCGCGCCCGCTTCTCCGAAGAGGTGATGCGCTCGACCGTCCGGCTCGAAGCGACGATGCCGCTCGCCCGGCTGACGCTCGGCGACCTCGCCGCGTTCGAGCCCGGCCAGGTGATCGAATTCGAGGAGAATGCGCAGATCAACGCCAGGCTCAGCGCCCGCGACAAGACATTGTTTGTCTGCGAGTTCGGCAAGCTGGGGCAGAACTACACCGTCCGCATCAGCCATCCGCATGATGCCGGGCAGGATTTCATCGACGGACTGCTGCCGGGCTGACGCCAGGCCTGGGATTCATGGAGACGACAGATGGCAAAAACCAAGGTGGAAGCCGAACCCGACCAGCCCGACGAACAGCTCGACCGCGCCATCGAGGAACTGCGCGGCGTGCTGCGGGAAGAGGAAAAGCGCCCGGATGCCGCCCTGCAGTCGGGTGCGAATTCTTCGATCATCATGGCCATTCCGGTCGACGTGCAGATCATCCTGGGCAGCACCGAGATGCCGGTGTCGGAGCTGATGGCGCTGCAAAAGGGTTCCACCGTCGCGCTCAACCGCCGCATCGGCGAGCCGGTCGACGTCGTGGTCAACGGCCGCAAGATCGCGCGCGGCGAGATCACGGTGCTGGAAAGCGATCCGACGCGTTTCGGCATCCGGCTCACCGAAATCATCGCCGCGACGAAGAGCGCCTGAGAATGGCCGGCGTGCGGACCAACCGGCAGCGAGGGCAACACGCATGACGACGGCATTGGCGCTCACACGTCCGCAAAAGGCGGCGGCCATATTGGTGGCCATGGGCAAGCCCGCGGCCAGCCGCCTGCTCAAATTCTTCAAACAGGACGAGCTGAAGGCGCTGATCGAGGGCGCGCGTCTCTTGCGCACCATTCCGCAAGCCGATCTGGAGCGCATCGTCGCCGAGTTCGAAGCCGAATTCACCGAGGGCGCCGGCCTGCTCGATTCAGCCGACCGGATGGACACGATCCTCAACGAATCGCTGTCGCCCGAGGAGATGAGCGCCATCATGGGTGACAAGAAGTTCGAGCCGGTCCAGGAAGGACCCGCGCCGATATGGCCGGACCTCGAAAAGCTCGAGCCGGCGCGGCTTGGCGCCTTCCTTGCCGGCGAGCATCCGCAGACGTCGGCCATGGTGCTGTCGAAGCTCGCGCCGCAGACAGCCGCCAACGTGCTGCTCACCATGGAAAAGCCGATGCGCAGCCAGATCACCAAACGCATGGTGACGATGGCCAACATCCCGGACGCAGCATCGCGGATCGTCGAGAACCAGCTGCGCGTGAGCGTGCTGTCGCAGAAGGCCAGCAGGGACACGTCCGCCGGCCAGGAACGCGTCGCCAGCATGCTCAACGAAATGGCGAAGCCGGAGCTGGACGAACTCATGCAGGACCTGGAGAACGCCAACACGCCCGATCTCGCCGGCGTCAAGTCGCGGCTTTTCGCCTTCGACGACCTGCCGCTACTGCCGCAGAAAGCCCGGGTTCTGCTGTTCGACGGGCTATCGACCGAACTCGTCACGCTGGCGCTGCGCGGCGCGTCGCCGGAACTCGCCGAATCGGCGCTGTCGGCGATCGGCGCACGCTCTCGCCGCATGATCGAGTCCGAGCTTGGACAGGGATCGGAAGGCATTGCCCTTGCCGACATCATGGCGGCGCGCAAGAGCATATCGGTCGCTGCCATCCGGCTGTCGCGCGAAGGAGCTTTCGAGCTGCCTTCGACGCAGACCGCCCCCGCCGAAGCCGCCTGACGATAGCGACCCGGTCAGAGCGCCATGGCTGAAGCGGTCGACAAGGATTCCAAAACCGAGGAAGCCACAGAAAAGAAGATCCGCGACACGATCGAACAGGGCAAGCTGCCCCATTCGCGTGAGACCGCGATCTTTGCGTCCTTCCTCGCCATACTGGTTTTCGCCGTCTTCTACGCCAAGGACGCGATCGTCGATCTCGGCATGTTCCTGTCGACGTTCCTGGAAAAGCCGGAAGCCTGGCCGATGGACACCGAGACCGACGTCATCTCGCTCTACAAGCAGGTGATGACCGAGATCGGCCGCGCCGTGGTCAGCCTCTTGGTGCTGCTGACGGTTGCCGGCATCGGCGCCTCGGTCTTCCAGAACATGCCGCAAATCGTCGGCGAACGGATCAGGCCGCAGCTGTCGCGCATCTCGATCGCCAAGGGCTGGAGCCGGATGTTCGGCGCACAGGGCTGGGTCGAATTCCTGAAGTCGCTTGCCAAGCTCGGCTTCGCCATCGCGGTGCTGAGCTTCACGCTCTCGGAAGATCATCGCAAGCTGCTTGCCGGCATGATCACCAACCCGGTCTCGTTCGGCATGGTCATACGCGGCATCTTCGTCGACATTCTTGTGGCGATCGTCTTCGTCATGGGGCTGATCGCGGTGATCGACATCGTCTGGTCGCGTTTCCACTGGCGGCGCGACCTGCGTATGACCAAGCAGGAAGTCAAGGACGAGCTGAAGCAGTCGGAAGGCGATCCGATCGTCAAGTCGCGGCTGCGCTCGCTGGCGCGCGACCGGGCGCGCAGACGCATGATGACGGCCGTGCCGCGCGCGACGCTGGTGATCGCCAATCCGACGCACTATTCGATCGCGCTGAAATATGTGCGCGAGGAAGATTCCGCGCCGATCGTGCTGGCCAAGGGACAGGACCTGGTAGCGCTCAAGATCCGCGAGATCGCCAAGGAGAACAACATTCCGATCTTCGAGGACGTGGCGCTCGCGCGCTCCATGTACAAGCAAGTTTCGGTTGATAGCGTGATCCCGTCGCAATTCTACCAGGCGGTCGCCGAGTTGGTGCGGATCGTCTACTCGAAAAAGGCCGCGCGCAAAGCAACCCAATGAACGGACGCCGCTAATCCATGGACCGGCAACCACACGCCAACTCCCGCGAGCTTATCGTCGCCAGCGCCATCGAGCCCGTTGTGGGTGAATTGAGGCTCATCGACGTTGCCGACTATATCGCCTTCATCCGGCTCGAGCATCTCGCCTGCCTGTCGGATCTGGTGGATTCGGCGGCCGAGCTTTACTTCCGGCCAGGCACGCTTCGCCTCGGCCATGGCGCGGAGGCGCATGTAGACTGGAGCGGCAGCCCGCGCATCGTGCTCGATCTCGAGCTGCGGCCACGCGGCGTGACGGTCTATTTCCAGCTGACGCTGACCGAGCACGAGGCGTCCGTGGTGGTCAACTATGTCTCGTTCGAGAAGCCCGGCGAGACGCCCGAGCACAACACGGCCTTGCTCGAGGACGCGATCGAAGAGGCTCGCATCCGCAGGACCGAGCCGCTGGCCTTTTGATTGCAGTCGTCCCAAACCTCGCTATGGCACGCTCAAAGCGCCGCGCGCTGAGACGGGTTCAGGCCACGCGCTTTAAGCCTTGGTTTTGATGCATGTCGCCCAAAACCGCTGCATGCATTGGCGCGGCTATTCGATCAGGCCGAGCCGCAACGCCTTGGCGACCGCCTGGTTGCGGTTGACCGCGTTGAGCTTCTGCGTCGACTGGGTGAGATATTGGTTGGCGGTATGTACCGAGAGCTTGAGGAGCTTGGCGATCTCCTCGCTGGTGTTGCCGTTGGCGGTCAGCTTCAGACATTCGAGCTCGCGCTTGGAGATCGAGCGCGTTTTGCCGGCGTCGCCGGGGCGGATGCGGGCGACTGCCGCGAAGAGCGCGAAGGAGCGGGCGTGGATCTCGCAGAGTGTTTCGTCGGTGAGCGCGATCTCAGAACCCAGGAAAACGACCAGTCCGCATTGACCACGATCGGCGTGCACCGGAAGGGCGATGCCGTTGGTGCCGGGCGCCAGCGGCGCGGTCTGCTCGGCCCAGGCGAGCGCGTCAAAGATCTGTCGCGACCCGGCGGTGCCGTCGTCGGCCCACCAGCGCGGCGCCGTCGAGAGACGGCTGTGGCGCACCATATCCTCGCCATTGGCGCCGGAGATGAACTTGGTCGCGACCGCGGTGCCGGGATAATCGGAATCGAAACACGCGACCAGTCGCGCGCGCTCGGGCGAGGGGCTGACGAAATAGAGCCCGAAGGCCGAGGCGTTGATATCGACGGCGATCCAGCGGCAACGCCGCACGGCATCCGGAATGGTGACCGCGTGATGGGTCTCCGAGCCGAGCGAGAAGGCACCAAACGGATTGCGCTGATCGTTGAAAAGGGCTGCTGCCGCCTCTCTGACCTGTGCGTGCTTCAAATGATGCCGCTCCTGATCGCGGTCGCGATCGCCATCGCGCGGTTGCTGGCCGCGAACTTCTGGATGGCATGCGTGATGTAGCTGTTAACGGTGTTCGACGAGACACCGAGGATGACGGCCACCTCATCGGTGGTCTTGCCTTCCGAGACCCAGAAGAGGCATTCGCGCTCGCGGTCCGACAGCGGATCCTGCATCGATGCCGCCGCGATCAGCTGCGGAATGCTGGAAAGCGCGTAGCAGCATTTGAGCTGCGCCTTCATCAGGGCGGTCAGGTCGATCCTGCCCGCCTCGGCGGCCGAGAACAGCACGAACAGGCGCTGCCGGCCGACATTCAACTTCAGCGAATAGATTTCAGCGTGGCCGAGCACGTCGAGCAGGCGGGCTTCCTCACCGGTCAGCAATGCTCCGGCGTCAGGCGCGTGCGCCGCCACCAACGGCTTCGGGCGTATGCCCGGCGCCACGGTCAAGGGACCCAGCGCCAGGTTGGCAATCAGCCTTTTGCCGATCAGCTCGATGGCATCGAAGATCCAGTTGGAGGAGACGATGCGCGCATCGTTGCGGTCCTGGTCATGCACGATGGCGACCAGCATGTAGCTGTCGGCGCCGATATCGGCGGCAAGCTGCATGAAGAAGGAGGTGAGATCGCCGCGCGACGTCAGGCGCGAGCCTGAAGTGTCGGGTTGGAGAAGCGCGGCGGGACTGCTCATTTTAATTCTTGGATTCTTGCCGGAATCGATCCTTGTGCCCGGTGTTGGCGAAGCCAACGGCCGGACCCGAAACGCGTCACGTTTACGAAGACACACTCACGGGCGCGAACGGCGCCCAACCGCGCCGAATCCCTCTAGGGAACGCGAAACCGTCCGCGTCTGGTGCCGGCCTGGCGCCGGAACTTGAGACTTTGGGTGGTCGCCGCGCCCCCCATGGACCGGCTGATTCGGGTCTAATCTACCCGCAGATGAATCCGACATCAAACGCGATTTGACAAAATCGAATCCGGTGGACTCGCTTTGCGACTCAGCAGCCGGTCTTCGCGTTACTTGGCGGTGATTTCAAAGTCGAATTGAGCCGATGATTTCGCGGCGGGGCGCAAAAAAACACGCCCCCGGTTGCGTCCGAGGGCGTATGTCCCTGATTGGTTCAGCGATCCTCGAAACCGGTCAGCACGCCAACGGCGTTGATGCCGATCTCTTCGACGGCGTAGCCGCCTTCCATGACGAACAGCGTCGGCAGGCCGAGGCTGGCGATGCGGCGGCCGATCTTGGGATAGTCCTCGCTCTTCAGCTTGAACTGGCTGATCGGGTCCTTCTCGAAGGTGTCGACGCCGAGCGAGACGATGACGACGTCGGGGGCGTAGGCCGCGAGCTTGGCGCAGGCGTCCTCCAGCGACGCGCTCCAGCCGTCCCAGTTGGTGCCGAAGGGCATCGGGTAGTTGATGTTGAAGCCTTCGCCTTCGCCTTCGCCGCGCTCGTCGGCATGGCCGAGGAAGAACGGATACTCGACCATCGGATCGCCATGCAGGTTGAGGACCTGGATATCACCGCGGCGATAGAAGATCTCCTGCGTGCCGTTGCCGTGATGGTAGTCGACATCGAGGATCGAGACGCGTTTGGCGCCCTGGTCGCGACACCACTGCGCGACGACGGCGGCGTTGTTGATGAAGCAATAGCCGCCCATGAAGGCAGCGCCCGCGTGGTGGCCGGGCGGGCGGCAAAGCGCGAAGGCGGTGCGCTCGCCGCCCTTGACCAGGGCGGCGGCGGTCAGCGCGACGTCATAGGAGGACTTGATCGCCGCCCAGGTGCCTTCGACGAAAGTGGCGCCGGCGTCGAAGGAATAATAGCCGAGCAAGGCATCGATCCGCTTCGGCGGCACGTCGCCGCGCAGGCCGCGCGTCGGCCAGGTGAAGCCCATGGCCGATCCCCTGAAGCCGGCGGCGACCCATTCCGGCCACACCGTCGGCAGGAAATCGATGTAGTGGGCTTCATGCACGCGCTTGGCGGCGGCGAGGTCGTGCTCGACCGGTCCGATGATCGGCCCGAGCTTCTCGCTCTCCACCCGCGCCCTGATGAATTCAGCCCGCGACGGCTTCTCGAAGCCCGGCACGATCGCCGACGTGACCAGTTCCATCTGGCCTGAATGACCGGCGTGAAGCGGCGAATAGACAGTTTTCATAGAAATTCCCCTGGAAGTGCGAAATCGGTTGGAGGTGCGAAAATTCAGTCGAGATTGAGATGGGGGGTCACCAGAGCGAGCCACATGGCTTCCACATCGTCCTCGATGAGGTCGAAGGTCCTGCGATCCCTCTTCAGCCCGACAAGCCGGCAGACATGGCCGACTTCCATCATCAGCACGCCGAGCCGGCTGGCGATCTTGGCTTCGAGAGCCGGATTCACATGCTGCAGCCACGCGGCGTAGAGGGCGATGATCTCCTTGTCATATTCGTCCTGGATCGGCCTTAGGTCGGCATTGCCGGATATCGCCTCGATCACCGGCATCAACGTGGCGTTGTCGAGATAGAGCCTGGACGTGTCGATGAAGAGCTTGCGCACCTCGCGCCGAAACTCGTCACGGTTGGTTGGCCGTGGGACGTCGATGCGCTTCTGGATGACCTTGGGAAAAGACGACAGCCAGCGCCGGGCCAGGTCCAAAAGAATGGCCTCCTTGTTGGGAAAGTACTGATAAACCGAACCGACCGACAGGCCCGCGCGCTGCGCGATGGCGAGTGTCGTTGGCGTTCTGGTTCCTTGCTCGCGCGTCAGGATCAGCGCCGCGTCGAGAATCCTGTCGACCACCTTGCTTGACCGTTGCTGCCGCGGCTGCTTGCGCGGTTCGAGCGCTATCTTGGTCTTGCGGTCGAGACTGCGCTTCACTGTTCGTTGCCCCCGTTCCCCGCCCGGCCTCACCATCGGCGCGCGGTGCGGTCCACTATACATTCCAAATTCCGGCTGTTGACAAACGCGAATAAACAGTCGCATTCTTTATCCACGCTGTCTTCCACGATAACAAGGGGAATTTCGAAGACGGCGCATCGGCATCGACTTTTGTCCCATGGCGTCGCCCCGGTGGAGCGGCTGACCGTTGGACGTGGCGTTGCCGGTCCCTCAGCAAAATGTGGAGTCGCGATGTCGGTTGCGGATGGTGGTGCGGATCTGGTGGTCGTCAACGGCCGAGTGCTGACCATGGATGATGACAATCCCACCGCCGAGGCTGTTGCCGTCAAGGACGGCGTCATCATTGCCATCGGCAACCGCGCTTCCATCGAAGAACTCAAGGGACCGGCGACAAAGGTCGTCGACGCCCATGGCGGATCCGTCCTGCCGGGCTTCATCGAGGCGCATATGCATCTGTTCGGCGGCGCGGCCGAGCTCGACAACCTGCATCTGGCGGGCGTGCACGGCTTCGACGCGCTGCGCGACGCGATCCAGGATTTCGCGGCCAGGCGCCCGGACGTCAGGCTCCTGATCGGCGCCGGCGTTGACTACGCGATCCTGCCGGAGCCGGTGACGCGACACGATCTCGACCGTATCATTCCCGACCGGCCCTTCGCCATGTCGGCTTCGGACCACCACACGATGTGGGCGAACACCAAGGCGCTGGAAGAGGCCGGGCTGCTCAATGGCAGAGAGGTCGGACAGGGCAACGAGATCGTCATGGGCGCCGACGGGCTTGCCGCGGGCGAGCTGCGCGAAGGCGAGGCCTTCGGGCCGCTCCTCGACCATTATGGGGCCAACCGGACGCGGCTCGGCCTCGAGGGCGCCGAGCCGGATCCCTATCCTTCGGCGGAGGAACTGGCCGCCGATCGTGACCTGATGCATCGCGGCCTGCAGTGGTGCGCCAAGCACGGCATCACCTCGATCCAGAACATGGACGGCAATCTCTATCAGCTCGAGCTGCTGGCCGGGCTGGAAGAAGAGGGGCGGCTTCTCTGCCGCACCAAAATCCCGTTCCACTTCAAGAACTTCATGAAGCTGGACATGCTGGAAAAAGCCTCGCGGATGGCCGCGGCCTACAATTCCGAATGGCTGACGTCCGGCATGGTCAAGGTCTTCTATGACGGGGTGCTGGATTCCTGGACGGCGGTGATGGTCGACGACTATGCCGACCGGCCCGGATGGCGCGGCGAGCCGCTGTTTTCGCCGGAGCATTTCGCCGAAGTGGCGGTCGAAGCCGACAGGCGCGGCCTGCAGATCGCCGTGCATTCGATCGGCGATGGCGCCGTGCGGGCGGTGCTGGACGGCTACGAAGCGGCGCAGAAGAAAAACGGCAGGCGCGACAGCCGGCACCGCGTCGAGCATATCGAGGTGACAACGGCCTCCGACGTGCCGCGTTTTGCCGAGCTCGGCGTGCTCGCCTCGATGCAGCCGGCGCATCCGCCGGGCGCGCTGAACTTCCCGATGGAGCCGACGATCTCGCGCATCGGCCGTGACAAGTGGGCGCTGAGCTATGCCTGGCGCACGTTGAAAAACGCCGGCGCGCGCGTGGTGTTCGCGTCCGACTGGCCGGTTTCGCCGATCGATCCGATCCTGTCCATCCAGGCGGCAGTCATGCGCAAACCTTGGGCAGAAGGCATGCCGGACCAGAGCTTTTCGTTGCAGGAAGCAATCGAGGGCTACACGGTCGAGGGCGCCTACGCGGAGTTCATGGAAGATCGCAAGGGTCGCCTGAAGACCGGGTATCTGGGCGATATCGTCGTTTTGTCGGCTGACATCGAGGCGACCGCGCCGGAAGCGCTGCACACCGTGCGCCCGGTGACCACCATCTGCGGGGGAAAGATCACTTACCAAGCCTAACGATGGCATAGGAATTGCTTAATTGAATAGGGGCTCGGATCGAGTCACTGCTCCGCAGTTGCCAAGCCGACCAGCTTGTGGTGACAATCAAACAGGAACACACCTGCCGACAAGAGCAGGCTCTCTCAATGGGGTAATCGTGCCGGAACAACCGGGTAAGAACGCGATCGAAGTTCGCGGTGTTCGCAAGGTCTTTGGTACCGGCGAAAATCAGGTAGCCGCTCTCGACACGGTGTCCGTGTCGATCCGAGAAAACGAGTTTTTCACTTTGCTCGGCCCGTCCGGATGCGGAAAGACGACGCTGCTGAGATTGATTGCCGGCTTCGATTTTCCGACCGCCGGAGAGATATTGCTGCACGGCCAGGACATCGCGCCGCTGCCGCCCTTCAAACGTCCGGTCAACACCGTCTTCCAGAGCTACGCGCTCTTCCCGCACATGACGGTGGCGCAGAACATCGGTTTCGGACTGGAGATGCTCGGCAAGCCGAAAGCCGAGATCGAGGCGCGCGTCGCCCAGATGCTGAAGCTGGTCAAGATGGAGGCGCTGAAGGCGCGCAGCACCAGCCAGATCTCGGGCGGCCAGCAGCAGCGCGTGGCGCTGGCCCGGGCGCTGGCGCCACAGCCGAAGGTGCTTTTGCTCGACGAGCCTTTGTCGGCACTGGACTACAAGCTGCGCAAGGAAATGCAGATCGAATTGAAGCGGCTGCAGAACGAAACCGGCATCACCTTCATCTTCGTCACCCATGACCAGGAAGAAGCGCTGACCATGTCCGACCGCATCGCGGTCATGTCGGCCGGCAAGATCCTGCAGGTCGGCACGCCGCGCGACATCTACGACCGGCCGGCCGAACGCTTCGTCGCCGACTTCATCGGCGAAACCAATTTCCTGCCTGGCACGGTGGTGTCGAAAAAGCCTGGCGTGGCGACGGTCAAGTTCGCCAGCAACGCGACGATCGCCGCGGGCTATCCGGAAGGCTTCGACCCGACCGGCGAGGTGACGCTTGTGGTTCGCCCCGAACACGCCGACCTGGTACCCGATCCGGCCAAGGGCACGATCGCCGGGACGCTCTCCAACATCGTCTATTTCGGCACCGACACGCACTATCACGTCAAGCTCGACGGCGGCGAAAACTTCATCGTGCGCCACCAGAACAGCCGCTCGTCGTCGGTCACCTACGCGACCGGCGCCAAGGTCGGCATCCAGTTCGAGGAGGACGCCGCCCGCGTCCTGAAAGACTGATGACGACAGCCGCGCTCTCCCCGACCACGCTCTCCAAGGCCGCGTTGTTCGAAGCCCAGGCGGTGAAAGCCGGTGCTCGGCGCAACCGGCTGCTGTCACTGCCGGCGCTGATCATCATCGGCATATTCGGCGTGCTGCCGCTCCTCATCATCTGCGTCTATTCGTTCCTGGTCGCCGCGCCCTATGGCGGCGTGCAGTGGCAGTTCTCGACCGACGCCTATCTGAACTTCCTGTTCCAGCGCGACATTTTCGACGATACGCTGCAATTCACGCCGGACTTCCTGGTCATCTACCTGCGCTCCTTCCTGTTCGCGGTGGTGACGACGATCATCTGCCTGCTGCTCGGCTTTCCGACCGCCTATTTCATGGCCACCCGGCCGCCGGCGCAACGCAACTGGTGGGTGCTCCTTATCACCATCCCGTTCTGGTCGAACCTTCTGGTGCGCACGCTGGCGATCATGTTCATCATCCGCGACGAAGGCCTGATCAACGACGCGCTGATCGGCTTGGGTGTGATCGATAAGCCGATCACCATGCTCTACACCAACTTCGCCATCCAACTCGGCCTGCTCTACGCCTTCCTGCCGTTCATGGTGCTGCCGCTCTATTCGAGCCTGGAGAAACTCGACTTCCGGCTGATCGAAGCCGCGTATGATCTTTACGCGACGCGCCGACAGGTGCTGTGGCGGGTGATCATCCCGATGTCCAAGCCCGGCATCATCGCCGGCTGCCTGCTCGTCTTCATCCCGGCGCTCGGCGCCTATGTGACACCGCTGATCCTTGGCGGTGGCGTCCACCTGATGATCGGCGATCTCATCGCGCAGCAGTTCGGCTCGGGCCGCAACTGGCCGCTCGGCTGTGCGCAAGCGCTGATCCTGATGGCGGCGGTGCTGGTGGCGCTGTTCTTCTATGTCCGCAACACGTCGGGCAAGGTGCAGCATGGCTGAGCCCCGCATCATGGACATCAAGGACCAGCCGGGCTTCCGTTCGATCGCCATCATCTGCCTTTTGGTGCTCTATGTGCCGGTGCTGATCCTGATGATCTTCTCGCTGAACAGCGGATCGCTGGTCACACATTGGGAAGGCGTCACGCTCAACTGGTACGGCAGCGCGTTCCTCAACGAGGAATTCCATGCCGCGGCACGCAACACGCTGATCATCTCGGTGACCGCGACGATCGTCTCGACCATCTGCGCGACGCTTGCAGCGATCGGCATGACACGCGTGAAGCCGTGGCGCGGGCTTGCGGCGGCTTTCATGGTGATCAACCTGCCGCTGATGGTGCCCGAGATCATCACGGCAGTGGCGACGCTTTCCTTCTTCGCGCTGATCGCCGGCGCGTTCGGGCTGAATTTCGGCATCGGCAACCTTATCCTCGCCCACACCGTGTTCTGCATCCCCTTCGCCTATATGCCGATCCGGGCGCGGCTGGAGGATATGGATCTGACGCTCGAATATGCGGCGGCGGACCTTTACGCGACGCCGTGGAATGCCTTCAGGCGCATCACGCTGCCGCTGCTGGTTCCCGGCATCATGTCGGGTGGGGCACTCGCCTTCATTGTTTCCTTCGACGATTTCACCATCACGCAGCTGGTCGCCGGCCCTGGCCAGACGACGCTGCCCCTCTACATCTGGAACCAGATCCGGCGCCCGATGACGCCGGAGATCAACGCCATCTCCACCATCCTGCTCATGGTGTCGATCCTGTTCGTCTCGATCTCGTTCCTGATCGCGCGGCGACGCGCCAAATGAGCTCCAAACACAACAATGGGAAGGCAAGGAGAACATAAATGTCTGGAAAACTGATGGCGGCCGTTTCCGCGGCCGTGCTTTTATGGGCAGTGCCGGCGCTCGCCGACGGCGAACTGCATATCTACAACTGGGGCGATTACACCAACCCGAAGCTGATCGATAAGTTCCAGAAGCAGTACAACATCAAGGTGACGCTGGACGACTACGATTCCAACGAAACCATGCTGTCCAAGGTGCGCGCCGGCAATTCCGGCTACGACATCGTCGTGCCGTCGGACTACACCGTGAAGATCATGGTCGAAGAGGGCCTGCTCGAAAAGACCGAGCCCAACGCGATGCCGAACGGCAAGAACATCGATCCGCGCTTCGTGGACGTCTATTGGGACAAGGGCCGCCACTATACCGCGCCGTGGCAGTTCGGCACGACGGCGTTCTCGGTCAACACCGACAAGTTCAAGGGCGACATCAACAGTTATGCCATCCTGTTCAATCCGCCGGATGAACTCAAGGGCCAGATTAACGTGCTCGACGACGTCAACAGCGTCCTGCATGCGGCCGAGCGTTATGCCGGTGTGCCGCGCTGCGGCGCCGACAAGGCCAATCTGAAGAAGGTCAACGACATACTGATGGCCGCCAAGCCGTCGTGGAAGACCTTCAGCTACGACACCATCACCAAGATCACCTCCGGCGACGTCATCGTGTCGGAGCAGTGGAACGGCGCCAGCTATCGCTCGCGCCAGAAGATACCGGCGATCAAATATGCCTATCCGAAGGAAGGCATCGAAGGCTGGATGGACAATGTCGCGGTGCTGAAGGGCGCCAAGAACCTCGACAACGCCAAGCTGTTCCAGGACTTCGTCATGGCGCCCGAGAACGCGGCGCTGATCTCGGAGTTCGCCGGCTATGACAACGGCATCGCCGGCAGCCACAAATTCCTGCCCGAGGAATTCGCCAACTCGCCGGAAATCAGCCCTCCGGCCGGCTCGCCGACGCCGGAATTCGTGCCGCCGTGCCCGCCGGACGTGGTGGAGATCTACAACAAGATCTGGACCAACCTGCGCAAGTAATTTCGCAGGCAAGCATGACAGGAGGGGAGGCTCCGGCCTCCCCTTCGTGTGACTGTTTCTGTGCATGTCGTTTCCCAAAACCGCCGCGCACTTTTGGGCGACATGCATTAGGGAGGATCTGATGACATCGTACCGCAACTCCGATCCGCGGCCGCCGATCATGCAGGGCTCGCCACCCAGCCTTGTGCCGCCGAAGCTCGATTGGGACCGGCCGCCGTGGAACCGCTGGGCCTTCCAGCACATGCGCGAATTCCTGCCGACGGTCGAAGTCTGGCGCGGTAACGGCCATCGCCATCGCCTGGAGCGCAACGAGGTTGACCTCGATGGCTTGGCTGTCGTGGACAGCAATGGAGCACCGACGACGCTCGCCGGCTTGCTCGACGAAACCTATGCCGACGGCTTCCTGGTGCTGAAGGACGGCAGGATAGCCTATGAGCGCTATTTCAACGGCATGGATGAGCGCACGCTGCACCTGTCGCAGTCGATGGCGAAATCGATCACCGGATCGGTGTGCGGCATCCTGGTCGGGCGCGGCCTGATCGATCCGGGCAAGCTGGTCACCGACTATCTGCCGGAGCTCGGCCAGACCGGCTGGGCCGGCGCCACCGTGCAGCAAGTGCTCGACATGACGACGGGCGTGCGCTTCTCCGAGGAATATACCGATCGCTATTCGGAGATCGGACAGGTCGATGTCGCGACTGGCTGGAAGCCAGTCCCTCCGGGCAGCGATCCGGATTTTGCGTGGCCGTCGCACCTGTTCGAGCTGATCCTGCGGCTGAAGGACCGAGTGCGCCCGCATGGCGCGGCGTTCGAATACCGCTCGATCGAGACCGACGTGCTCGCCTTCGTCATGGAACGGGTGAGCGGCAAGCGCCTGGCGCAGCTCGTCTCCGAAGAGCTCTGGCAAAAGCTCGGCGCTGACGAAAGCGCCTGCTTTACAGTAGACAGCGCCGGCTACGCGCTGGCCGATGGCGGCTTCAACGCGACGCTGCGCGACTATGGCCGCTTCGGACAATTAATACTCGACAATGGCGGCGGCGTGGTCCCGGCCGACTGGATCGAGGCGACGCGCAGCGGCAAGCACGGGCCGAATTTCAGCCCGAGCCTTCCGGACGGCAGCTATCGCAACCAGTTCTGGATCGAGGATTCGCGTTCACGGTCGCTGATGTGCCGCGGCGTATTCGGCCAATTGATCCATATGAGCTGGGAAAACAGGATGGTCGTGGTGAAGCTTTCGACCTATCCGGATTTCCTCAACGCCGCCTATTCGGTGGCGACGCAGAAGGCGGTGCATGCCATCGCCGCCGCGCTGGGCTGAAGCCGCAAGCAGAATCCGGGAGAGTATCATGAGCGGCAAGACCGCGTTCGAGGCTCAATATGGTTTTGCCCGCAAGGATGTGCGGCTCGAAACCTGGCGGCTGGCGCCGTTCAACCGATGGTCCTTCCAGAATGTCGGCGAGTTGGTGCCGAGCGCGCATGTCGCGGCGGCGCCCGGCGGCGAGGAGCAGGCGAAGTCGCTCGGCGCTTTGCTCGAGGAGAAGGTCTCGCTCGCCGGCGGTAGCGAAACCGTCGAGAGCTTCCTGAAGCGTTCCGACACCGATGGGCTGACGATCCTGAAGGCGGGCAAGCTGGTTGGCGACTGGTCGGCGCCGCATATGCCGTTTGGAGCCCGCCACATCATCTTTTCGATCAGCAAGTCGGTGACGGCGATCCTCGCAGGCATATTGGAGGGCGAAGGGGTGTTCGACCCCGGCGCGCCGGTGACGCAATACATTCCCGAAGCCAAGGGCTCGGCCTATGGCGATGCGAGCGTGCGCAACGTGCTCGACATGACGGTCAGCCTCGATTTCGAGGAAGCCTATCTCGATCCAGAGAGCGCGTTCGCCCGCTACCGCCGCTCGACGCTGTGGAACCCCGGTGGCGGATCGGAGAGCCTCACGGCATTCCTGATGAGCATCCAGCGCCTTGCCGAGCCGCACGGCCAGACCTATCGCTACCGTTCGCCCAATTCCGATATGCTCGGCATCCTTGTCGAGCGCGCTTCCGGCAAGCGCGTCAGCCAATTGCTCAGCGAAAAACTCTGGCAGCCGCTCGGTGCCGCAAGCGAGATGTCGGTGACGGTCGACATGGAAGGCACGGCGCGCACCGCCGGCGGCATGTCGATGACGCCGCGCGACCTTGCCCGCATCGGCGAGATGATGCGGCAGGGCGGCACGGCCAATGGCCACCGCATCGTCCCGGAAGCCTGGGTGCGCGACACGGTCGCCACCGGCGGCAGCCATGAAGCCTGGCAGCGGGGCACGATGGCCTTCCTGTTTCCGAACGGGCGCTACCGCAACAAATGGTACCAGACCGGCCATGACAGCGGCGCCTTCTGCTGTATCGGCATCCACGGCCAGTGGCTCTACGTCAATCCGAGGGCGGAAGTGGTCGTCGCCAAGATGTCGTCGCAGCCGGAGCCGGTGGATGAGAAGCTGGATGACGATATTGTGGTGTTCCTGGATGCGCTGAGCGGCATGGTCTGAGCCGACCCGAGATTGGTTCCAAGGGCTGTTTTCTGTGGACCTTCGGCGCATGATGAAACCGGCGCGGTTGGCGTGACGGTTCTCCGGGCCTATGGTCGCCGCTCTTTTCGACAGGGATCGGCATGGCATCGGACATCAAGCGCATCGCAGCAATCATCGCGGCCGAGATCGGTGCGCGGCCGGAGCAGGCCGCGGCGGCAATCGGGCTGCTCGACGAGGGCGCGACAGTTCCGTTCGTGGCGCGTTACCGCAAGGAAGTCACCGGCGGGCTCGACGACACGCAGTTGCGCGACCTTGCCGAGCGATTGGCCTATTTGCGAGAGCTCGATGCGCGCCGCGACACGATTCTTGGCTCGATCCGCGAACAGGGCAAGCTGACAGAGGAGCTGGAGGCTAAGATCGTCGCGGCCGCCACGAAGGCCGAGTTGGAAGACATCTACCTGCCCTATAAGCCGAAACGCCGCACCAAGGCCGAGATCGCCAGGGAGCGCGGGCTTGGACCCCTGGCCGAGGCGATCCTTGCCGATCGTTCCGCCGTACCTGCCGAGTTGGCGCTCGCCTACATCACCGAAGAGGTGGCCGACGCCAAGGCGGCGCTTGAAGGCGCGCGCGACATCCTGTCGGAGCAGTTCGCCGAAAATGCCGATCTGGTCGGCAAGCTGCGCGCCTATATGAAGGAACGCGCCTTCCTGCGTGCAAAAGTCGTCGACGGCAAGCAGGAAGCCGGCGCAAAGTTCTCCGACTATTTCGACCATGTCGAGCGCTGGGCGGGCGTGCCCAGCCACCGCGCCTTGGCCATGCTGCGCGGCCGCAACGAAGAGGTTCTGTCCCTGGACATCGAAGTCGATGCCGATGACGCCTCACCCGTAAAACCGGTCGAGCGCATGATCGCCAATGCGTATGCGATCGGCGGCAGCCTGCCGGGCGACAAATGGCTGATGGACGTGGCCGGCTGGACCTGGCGGATAAAGCTGTCGCTGCATCTGACGCTCGATCTGATGCGCGACCTGCGCGAACGGGCCGAGGAAGAGGCGATCCATGTCTTTGCCCGCAACCTCAAGGACCTGCTGTTGGCCGCGCCTGCCGGTTCGCGGCCGACGATGGGGCTCGACCCCGGCATCCGCACCGGCGTCAAGGTGGCGGTGGTCGATGGCACCGGCAAGCTGGTGGCGACCACGACCGTCTATCCGTTCCCGCCCAGGAACGACGTGCGCGGCACGCAGGCCGAACTTGCCGCCCTGATCCGCCAGCACAAGGTCGAGCTGATCTCGATCGGCAACGGCACCGGCAGCCGCGAAACCGAGAAGCTGGTTGCCGACATGCTGTCGGATATGCCGGCAGGCGCGGGGCCGAAGCCGCTCAAGGTCATCGTCAGCGAAGCCGGCGCTTCCGTGTATTCCGCCTCGGCTACGGCAGCGGCGGAATTCCCGGGCCTGGATGTTTCGCTGCGCGGCGCGGTGTCGATCGCCCGGCGTCTGCAGGATCCGTTGGCCGAGCTGGTCAAGATCGAGCCGAAGTCGATCGGCGTCGGCCAGTACCAGCATGATGTGGACCAGTACCGGCTTGGCCGCTCCTTGGAGGCGGTGGTCGAGGACGCGGTGAACGCGGTCGGCGTCGACCTCAACACGGCCTCGGCGCCGCTTTTGGCGCGCGTGTCGGGGTTGGGGCCGTCGCTCGCCGAGGCGATCGTCGCGCATCGCGACACGACCGGGCCGTTTGCCAACCGCAGGGACCTGCTCAAGGTGGCGCGGCTCGGGCCGCGCGCCTTCGAGCAAAGCGCCGGCTTCCTGCGCATCCCGAACGGCGCGGAGCCGCTCGATGCGTCATCGGTGCATCCGGAAGCCTATGGGGTAGCCAAGAAGATCGTCGCCGCTTGCGGGAGGGATGTCCGCGCGCTGATGGGCGACGGCGCCGCGCTCAAGGCGCTCGACCCGCGCGTCTTCGTCGACGAGCGCTTCGGCCTGCCGACGGTGCGCGACATCATCGCCGAGCTTGAAAAGCCCGGACGCGACCCGCGCCCCGGCTTCAAGACGGCGACCTTTGCCGAGGGCGTCGACGACATCAAGGACCTGAAACCCGGCATGCTGCTCGAAGGCACCGTCACCAATGTTGCGGCTTTCGGAGCCTTCGTCGACATCGGCGTGCACCAGGACGGGCTGGTGCATGTCTCGCAACTGGCCGACCGTTTCATCAAGGACGCGCATGACGTGGTGAAGGCCGGCGACGTGGTGAAGGTGCGGGTCGTCGATGTCGACATCAAGCGCAAGCGCATCGGGTTGTCGATGCGCAAGGATGGCGGCGAGGGTGGGGCGCCTCGCGGCGGCCAGCGCGATCACGGCGGTGGCAAGCCGGCGCCGCGTTCGCCGGCACCACAGCGCCAGCCGGAAAAGCCTTCGCAGGGCGCGTTCGGTGCCGCGCTCGCCGAGGCGATGAAGCGGAAATAGCCTCGAATGGTTCCTTGCAATCGGTAGAGCGTTATCTACCATCCGTGCCTGGAGGGACGCGCGATATGGCAAGCTTCGAGGAAGTGAGTGTCCACGAGTTGGGGCGTCTTTGGGACGAGGGCATGGCGAGTGGCAGTTCGGTCGACGGAAATCAGGCTTTCGCCCGGATCAAGAGCAAGCTCGATGCGAAAGTTGCCGAAACGCGAGTCGCAATGACGCGACGCTTACAGCCGAAAACAGAGGCGATGAAGCGCAAGTAGCTTACCAGGCCAGGACAGCCGGCTCCTTGCCGATCTGACCCAGCAGCCAGTCGCGAAAACTGGCGACCGGTGGGTGGCCGCGCTTGTCGTGCGGCACGACCAGATAATAGGCGCTGCGGCTTTGCATCGGCGTGCCCGGCGCCGGCACCAGCTGGCGGCGCTGCAATTCGCCGGCAATCAGGATTTCCGGCAGCAGCGCGACGCCGAGCCCCGCCATGCAGGCCTGGGCGACCGTGCCGAACTGCTCGAACTGCATGCCGGGTCCGGTCGGCGCCTCCAGCCCCTGATGCTCGAACCATTCGCTCCAAGCGCCGGGGCGTGTCGCCATGTGCAGCAGCGGCAGGCGGCTGATATCGGCCGGCGTGGCGATGGCGCGGTTGGCGAGGAATTCGGGTGAAGCCACAGGCATCACGGTTTCGCGCATCAGAAGCGTGCAGTCTGCGTCCGGCCAGTCGGGCATGCCGTGATGGATGGCGGCGTCCAGCCGCTCGCGGGCAAAGTCGAAGCGGCCGATGCGGGTGGCGAAGTTGATGGTGATGTCGGGATGGCGGGCGACGAAATCCGGGATCAGCGGCATCAGCCAGCGTGTGCCGAAGGTCGGCAGAATGGCAAGGTTGAGAACGCCGCTATGCCGATTGCTCATCAATCCGAGCGCGGCATCGCGCAACTGGCCGAGTGCCGAGCGAACCGCCTCGGCATAGATCTCGCCTGCCGTCGACAGCCGGACATTGCGGCTGTCGCGTTCGAAGAGCCGACGCCCGAACTGCTCCTCGAGAAGGCCGATCTGCCGGCTGATGGCGCCTTGTGTCAGATCGAGTTCGCGGGCGGCTGCCGTGAAGGAGCCGAGGCGCGCCACCGCCTCGAAGGCGGCGAGCGCGGCGGTGTTCGGCAAAAGACGGCGCTGGACGTTCATGACCTATTACTAACGCTCATTGATGCGTGATGCAATTTTGTTTGATTTTTCGCCGGCGCAGGCGGATAAGCCGGGCAATCCAAGATTTTTACCGGGAGCGAGGCCATGGCCGCCGAGAAGTACGCCTTCGTCTGGAACGATCCTTTCCTCATCGAGGACCAGCTTTCCGAGGACGAGCGCATGGTGCGCGACGGCGCCGCCGCCTTCGCCGCCGACAAGCTGGCGCCGCGCATCGAGGAAGCCTATGCCGACGAGAAGACCGATCCGTCGATCTTCCGCGAGATGGGCGAGGCGGGCCTGCTCGGCATCACCATTCCGGAAGAATATGGCGGGCTCGGCGCCGGCTACGTGACCTACGGCCTGGTCGCGCGGGAAGTTGAACGCATCGACTCGGGCTACCGCTCGATGATGAGCGTGCAGTCCTCGCTGGTCATGTATCCGATCCATGCCTATGGCTCGGAAGCGCAGCGCAAGAAATACCTGCCGAAGCTCGCCTCGGGCGAATGGATCGGCTGCTTCGGCCTCACCGAGCCGGATGCCGGCTCCGATCCGGGCGGCATGAAGACGCGCGCGGAGAAGACCGCGAACGGCTACAAGCTCTCCGGCTCCAAGATGTGGATCTCGAACGCGCCGATCGCCGACGTCTTCGTCGTCTGGGCGAAGCTGAAGGGCGACAACGGCAAGGATGAGATCCGCGGCTTCGTGCTGGAAAAGGGCATGAAGGGGCTGTCGGCGCCGAAGATCGGCGGCAAGTTGTCGCTGCGGGCGTCGATTACCGGTGAAGTGGTGATGGAAGGCGTCGAGGTTGGCGAAGACGCGTTGCTGCCAAACGCCAGGGGCCTCGGCGGTCCGTTCGGCTGCCTCAACCGCGCGCGCTACGGCATTTCCTGGGGCGCGATGGGCGCCGCCGAGGATTGCTGGCACCGGGCGCGGCAATATGGCCTCGACAGAAAACAGTTCGGCAAGCCGCTTGCCGGCACGCAGCTATTCCAGAAGAAACTCGCCGACATGCAGACCGAGATCGCGCTCGGCCTGCAGGGCTCGTTGCGCGTCGGCCGGCTGATGGACGAAGGCAAGATGGCGCCTGAGATGATCTCGATCGTCAAGCGCAACAATTGCGGCAAGGCGCTCGACCTCGCTCGCCAGGCCCGCGACATGCATGGGGGCAACGGCATCCAGATCGGCTACCATGTGATGCGCCACGCGCAGAACCTGGAGACGGTCAACACCTATGAAGGCACGCATGACGTGCATGCGCTGATCCTGGGACGGGCGCAGACCGGTATCCAGGCGTTCTTCTAAGCCGGCAACGCTGCATAAATTAGGTGCAGCGCAACATCTCTGCTTGGAGAATGGCCAGCATTTATGTCAGGGTTCGGCGACTGAAACGCCGAACTCCGGGGCCCCATGGCAATTCTGGCAGCCGTTCATCACCTGACCCATTACAAATATGACCGGCCGGTGGTGCTCGGTCCTCAGGTGATCAGGCTGCAGCCGGCGCCGCATTCGCGCACCAAGGTGCTCAGCCACTCGCTCAAGGTCGAGCCGGCAAACCACTTCGTCAATCTGCAGCAGGATCCCTACGGCAACTTCCTCGCCCGCTTCGTCTTTCCGGAGCCGGTGAGTGAATTGAAGATCGAGGTCGACCTCGTCGCCGACATGACGGTCTACAATCCGTTCGACTTCTTCGTCGAGCCTACGGCCGAGACGTTTCCGTTCGAATATCCCGAAGAGATCAGGGACGACCTTGCCATCTACCGCACGCCAGAGCCGGCCGGGCCGCTGTTGTCCAAATTCCTGGAAAGCATCGACCGCAGCCCGAGGAACACCGTCGATTTCCTGGTCGACCTCAATGCAAGGCTGCAGCGCGAGATCGCCTATATCGTGCGCATGGAGACCGGCGTCTTCTCGCCGGAAGAGACGCTTGCCGCGGCCAAGGGCTCGTGCCGGGATTCCAGCTGGCTGCTGGTGCAGATCCTCAGAAATCTCGGCATCGCCGCGCGCTTCGTCTCCGGCTACCTGATCCAGCTCAAGCCCGATCTGGTGGCGCTCGATGGACCGCCTGGAACCACCGTCGACTTCACCGACCTGCACGCCTGGTGCGAGGTCTATCTTCCGGGCGCCGGCTGGATCGGCTTCGACCCGACCTCCGGTCTGCTGACCGGCGAAAGCCATGTGCCGCTCGCCGCGACGCCGCATTTCCGCAATGCCGCACCGATCTCCGGCATGGCAAGCTTCGCCAATGTCGATTTCGGCTTCGACATGCGGGTCGACCGGATCGCCGAGCATCCGCGCATCACCAAGCCGTTCTCCGACGAAAGCTGGGAGGCGCTCGATCAACTGGGCGAAAAAGTCGACGCGGCGCTGGGAGACGGCGATGTGCGGCTCACCATGGGTGGCGAGCCGACCTTCGTGTCGATCGACGATTTCGAATCCGCCGAATGGAACACGGCGGCCGTCGGCCCGACCAAGCGCGACAAGGCCGACCAGCTCATCCGGCGGCTGCGCGAGCGCTTCGCGCCGGGCGGCTTCCTGCATTACGGCCAGGGCAAGTGGTACCCGGGCGAGAGCCTGCCGCGCTGGACCTTCTCGCTCTACTGGCGCGCAGACGGCGAGCCGGTCTGGCGCGATCCTTCGCTGATCGCGCGGGAGACGGGCAAAGCGGATATCGGGCCGGTGCAAGCCGAAAGCCTGCTCAAGGCAATCGCCGACGGGCTTGGTATCGAACAATCGATGGTCAGCGAGGCCTATGAGGATCCCGGCGAGTGGCTGCTCAAGGAAGGCAAGCTGCCGGACAATGTCGACCCGTCCAATTCGAAGCTGGAAGATCCGGAAGAACGCAGCCGCATGGCCCGCGTCTTCGAGCGCGGCCTGACCAAGCCGTCGGGCTATGTGTTGCCGGTGCAGCGTTGGAACAGCCAGGCTGCCGGACAGCGCTGGCGCTCGGAGAAATGGAAGACGCGGCGCGGCCGTCTGTTCCTGGTGCCGGGCGACTCGCCGGTCGGCTACCGACTGCCGCTCGGTACGCTGCCCTATGTGCCGCCGGCGCAGTTCCCTTATATCGTGCCGGTCGATCCATCCGTGCCGCGCGGTCCGCTGCCGGCGCGCGAGGCGATTTTGCCCACGGCGGCACCAGCCGAACTCGAAGGCGCCGACGAAATGGCGCGCCGCCAGCAAGCGGTATCGTTCACGGCGGCGACCGGTCAGCAGGACCGGGTCGAGCAGGAGATCACCGAGATCGGCGGCGCGGTGCGCACCGCGCTCAGCGTCGAGCCGCGCGACGGCCGGCTCTGCGTGTTCATGCCGCCGGTCGAGGCGCTGGAAGATTATCTCGAACTGGTGGCGGCGGCGGAGAATGCCGCGAAGGCCATCGGCGTGCCGGTGCATATCGAGGGCTATGCTCCGCCGCACGATCCGCGCCTCAACGTCATCCGCGTCGCGCCGGATCCCGGCGTCATCGAGGTGAACATCCACCCGGCCGCCAACTGGCAGGAATGCGTCGCCACCACCACGGCGATCTATGAGGAAGCAAGGCAATCGCGGCTCGGCACCGACAAGTTCATGATCGATGGCCGCCATACCGGCACCGGCGGCGGCAACCATGTCGTGGTCGGCGGCGCGACGCCCAATGACAGCCCGTTCCTGCGCCGGCCGGACTTGTTGAAGAGCCTGGTGCTGCAATGGCAGCGGCATCCGTCGCTGTCCTACCTGTTTTCGGGCCTATTCATCGGTCCGACCAGCCAGGCGCCGCGCTTCGACGAGGCGCGGCACGATTCACTTTACGAGCTGGAGATCGCGCTGGCGCAGGTGCCGCATCCGGACAAGGGCGCGGCACCTTTGCCCTGGCTGGTCGACCGGCTGTTCCGCAATCTCCTGACCGACGTGACCGGCAACACGCACCGGTCGGAAATCTGCATCGACAAATTGTTCTCGCCGGATGGCCCGACCGGGCGGCTCGGTCTGGTCGAGTTCCGCGGTTTCGAAATGCCGCCCAATGCGCGCATGTCCCTCGCTCAGCAGTTGCTGGTGCGCGCGATCATCGCCCGGGCCTGGAAGAACCCGCTGGATGGCCGTTTCGCGCGCTGGGGCACGTCGCTGCATGACCGCTTCATGCTGCCGCATTATGTATGGGCGGATTTCCTCGACGTGCTGGAGGACCTGAAGCTGAACGGCTTCGACTTCCGCCCCGAATGGTTCGCGGCCCAGCTCGAATTCCGCTTCCCGTTCTGCGGCGAGGTGCAGCATGGCGGCGTCAAGCTGGAACTGAGGCAAGCGCTGGAGCCCTGGCATGTGATGGGCGAACAAGGTGCGATCGGCGGCACGGTCCGCTTCGTCGATTCTTCCGTCGAGCGGTTGCAGGTACGGACCGAAGGCCTCAATGCGGAGCGCCACGCCATCGTCTGCAACGGCCGCATCGTGCCGATGAAAGTCACCGACAACCGCGAGGTCGCGGTGGCCGGCGTTCGTTTCAAGGCCTGGCAGCCGGCGTCGGGCCTGCATCCGGCCCTGCCGGTCAACACGCCGCTGGTCTTCGACATCTATGACCGCTGGTCGGGCCGCTCCGTCGGCGGCTGCGTCTACCATGTCGCGCATCCGGGCGGCCGCAATTACGACACCTTCCCGGTCAACGGCAACGAGGCCGAGGCGCGACGGCTTGCCCGGTTCGAACCGCGCGGCCACACGCCGGGCGGCTATGTGTTGCGTGACGAAGAAGCCTCTGAAGAGTTCCCCATGACCCTTGACCTCAGGCGGCCGGCGAGACTCTGATCGACAATGGCCAAGGGGAATCAGAGACGGGCAGGCGGCGGGCCGCGGGCGCAGAGCCTGCTGGAACGCTATCGGCCGATCGAAGGCGTCGTCGACGAGATGGTCGACGCCGCGGGAAGCCCGCGTCCGGCCTGGCGCTTCTTCATCGACGCGCTCGACGATCTGGGGGCGGAGCGGCTCGGGCAGCGGTTCGCGCGCGCCGACCAGTATCTGCGCGATGCCGGCGTCTACTACCGCGTCTACGAACAGGCCGGGGCCAATGAGCGGGAGTGGCCGCTCGCGCATGTCCCCCTGTTGATCGACGAGAAGGAATGGGCCGACATCAGCGCCGGCCTCGTCCAGCGCGCCGACCTGTTCGAGGCGATCCTGGCCGATATCTATGGGCCGAACCGGCTGGTCGAGAAGGGGATACTGCCGGCCGCGTTGATCGCGGCGAGCCCCGAATACCTGCGCCCCGTCGCCGGCGTCCGGCCGGCCAGCGGGCATTTCCTGCATATGGTCGCCTTCGAGCTCGGCCGTGGCCCGGACGGGCGCTGGTGGGTGCTGGGCGATCGCGCCCAGGCGCCGTCAGGCGCGGGCTTCGCGCTGGAGAACCGCGTCGCCACCACGCGCGCGCTGTCGGACATCTATGGCGAGATGCATGTGCATCGGCTCGCCGGCTTCTTCCGCCGTTTCCGCGACGCGCTGAACGGCATGGCGAGGGAATCGGGCGGCCGGGTCGCCATCCTGACGCCGGGACCGCTCAACGAAACCTATTACGAGCACGCCTATATCGCCCGCTATCTCGGCATCATGCTGCTCGAGGGCGAGGACCTGACTGTATCCGGCGGCAGGCTGGTGGTGCGCACCGTTTCGGGTTTGCTGCCGATCGGCGTCCTGTGGCGGCGGCTCGACGCCGCCTTCGCCGATCCGCTGGAGCTCCGGCCGGACTCGCAGATCGGCACGCCGGGCTTGGTCGAGGCGATAAGGCGCGGCTCCGTTTCGGCCGTCAATGCGCTGGGTTCCGGCTTGCTGGAGACGCGGGCCTTGCTGTCGTTCCTGCCCAGGATCGCGCGGGAACTGCAAGGTGACGACCTCAAGCTGCCGAGCATCGCCACCTGGTGGTGCGGGCAGGAGGCCGAGCGCGCCCATGTGCTGGCCAATATCGATCGCATGGTGGTCGGCCCGGCGCTGTCGACCCGGCTTGCCTTCGAGGACGATGGCGCGACCCGGCTCGGCTCGTCCCTTTCGGCCGGCGAGCGGGCCGAGCTCGTCGCGCGGATCGAGACTGGCGGCGCCGATTTCGTTGGCCAGGAAGCAGTGACGTTGTCGACCACGCCGGTGTTCGTCGGCGGCCTGCTGGAGCCACGGCCCGCCAGCCTGCGCGTCTATCTGGCGCGCACGCCGGAAGGCTGGACGGTGATGCCCGGCGGCTTCGCCCGCGTCGGCTTTTCGCTCGACCCGACGGCGATCGCCATGCAGCGCGGCGGCCAGGCGGCGGATGTCTGGGTGGTCAGCGACAGGCCGGTCGAGCGCGAGACATTGCTGCCGCAGGAACATGACGGCTTCACCCGCACCATGCCGGGCAGCCTGCCCAGCCGCGCGGCCGAGAACCTGACCTGGCTCGGGCGCTATATCGAGCGTTCCGAAGACACGGTGCGCGTGCTGCGCGCCTATCACGTGCGGCTTGCCGAGACGTCCGATCCAGACATGCCGCTGCTCGCTGATATCAGGGACTATCTGGAGCCGTACGGCATCGAGGTCGAAACGGCGATACCGCCGGGGTTGATCGGGACTTTGGACAGCGCGGTCTACAGCGCCGGCCAGATTCGCGACCGTTTCTCTCCCGATGGCTGGCTGGCGCTGAAGGATCTGTCGAAGACCATCCACAAATTCGCGGAGACGGTCGCGCCCGGAGACGACGCGACGCGGGCCATGACGGTGATGCTGCGCAAGCTCGCGGGCTTTTCCGGCCTGCTGCATGAGAACATGTACCGCTTCACCGGTTGGCGCTTCCTGGAGATCGGCCGACGCCTGGAGCGCGGCATCCAGATCGCCGGCACGCTCAGCCGGCTGACGCGGAAAGGGGCGCCTGAAGGCGCGCTCGACATGATGCTGGAGATCGGCGACAGCGTCATGACCCATCGCCGGCAATATCCGGTGCAGGCCGGGCGGCGCACGGTGATCGACCTGCTGGCGCTCGATCCGCTCAACCCGCGTTCGGTCCTGTTCCAGCTCGAGCGGCTGAAGGCCGAGATCGGCATGCTGCCTTCGATCGGCGGCGAGGGGCATATGTCGCCCGCCGCCAAGGAAATCCTGCAGCTCAACACGGCAATCGCCGTCATGGAGCCGTCAGATATGAGCGCCAAGGTGCTCGACGACTTCGCCGGCCAGATCGGCGATCTCTACAACAGCCTCTCCAGAGCCTATTTCGGTTAGGGCATTTCCAGCGAAAAGGATCGCCTCCAATGCTCTATCTCTCTGTTTTTGCGCAATTCCGGACGCAAGGCTACGGCGAAGCCGCCGAGCCTGACCGCTACGCACTTTTGCTGGAATTGCTCTAATGCTCTACGACATCAAACTCCATCTGCATTACGACTATGCGTCCGCGGCCGGCGGCGGACGGCACCAAGTGCGCGTCATGCCGCAGACGATCGCCGGCGTGCAGCGCGTGATCGCCGCCTCGCTATCCTTCCAGCCGCCGCCGGCCGAGCGTGCCGATTTTTCCGATTTCTTCGGCAACAACGTCACATCGATCGCCTTTCGCGACGCGCATGAGACGCTCGACATCCGAATGAGCGCGCGCGTCTCTGTCTCGCGGCCCGAGCCGGGTCTCGATGTCTCGCCCGATATAAACGGGCTGAGGTCGGAGCTCGATCTGGTGCGGTCGCTCTCGCCGTCCGCGCCGCATCATTTCCTCGCCGCCAGCGATCATGTCGGCATCGACGCGGCGATCACGGCCTATGCGCGGGACAGTTTATCGGGGTCAACCGTCGCCACGGCGGTCGATCTGTGCAATCGCATCCATCGCGATTTCACCTATGACGGCAAGGCGACGACCGTGCAGACCCGGGCCAGCGACGCGTTTGCCCTGAAACGCGGCGTCTGCCAGGACTTCTCGCATATCATGATCGCTGGCCTGCGCGGGCTTGGCATCCCGGCCGGCTATGTCAGCGGCTTCCTGCGCACGATCCCGCCCAAGGGCAAGCCTCGGCTCGAAGGCGCGGACGCCATGCATGCGTGGGTCATGGCCTGGTGCGGACGCGATGCCGGCTGGCAGGAGTTCGACCCGACCAACGGCATGCGGGCGAGCAACGATCATATCACGGTCGGATACGGCCGCGACTATTCCGACGTGGCACCGATCGTCGGCGTGCTGAAGACGACCGGTGGTCAGGTCGGCGAGCAGGCGGTCGACGTCATTCCGGTCGCCGTGGAAAAGGTGTGATGGCAGTCCCGATTGCCGACAAGCGCTTCTCAAGCGCGGATGCGGCCGGTATCGTGGGCGTTGGGATTGACGGGGGATCGGCGAGCGCTTGCGGATCGCGTAGCGGGCGCGGAGAGAGATTTGGAAGCGGTAAGCGTCATCATTCCGGCACATGATGCGGCTCGGACGATCGCCCGAACGCTCGCTTCGCTGGCGTCGGAAAAGGAAGTTATCGGCGAGGTGCTGCTGGTCGACGATTCGTCGTCCGACGCAACCGCGACTGTCGCCTCGGATGCGGCCTTGCGCTGCGGTTTGCCCTTGCGCATCATAAAGTCGAGCTGCCGCGACGCCGGCGGTTCCAGGAATCTGGCGCTGGAGCAGGCCCGCTTTCCCTGGATCTATCTGATCGATGCCGACGACCTCCATCTCGAAGGCGGCCTGCGCGCCTTGCTGGCCAAGGCGAGCGCGCAACCGGGGCCCGGCATGGTGGTCGGCGCCTACCGCCGCCATGTCAAGGGCGAGGAGCGGTCGACCAAGCTGCCGGGCGGCTACGTGGCAAGCGGACCGGCCAACGCCTGCGCCTATCTCGAAGGGCGGATACGGTCGATCGCGGTCGGCAGCGCGCTGGTGTCGCGGCGGGTTGTCGGCGAAACAAGATTCGCGACCGGCCTTGCCTATGATGAGGACACGCTGTTCTGGACGCGCGTGATGGCTAAAGCCTCGCTTGCTGTCGTCACACGGCCCATCTTCATCTATTTCGTGTCGGTGGAGCGCTCCGACGATCGTTTCACTGTCAGACCTGCCAAGGGCTTTCTCGAATGGCGCCTGGCGCTGCGCCGGCTGCGGTCCTGCGGCATCGCGGAACGATCGCTCAAGACCAGGGAAGGCCTCGTCGCCCTGAAGATCGCGCGCGTTCACTACGCGCGCGGCGATTTCGATATGGCGGCAAGATTCCTCAACGTGGCCGAAGCCGCGCCAAGGGCGGGCGCGGATGTCTGGCGGTGCATGCGCTACAGGTTGAAGATCGCGCTGCGACGCCGGTTCTCGGCGCCGGCCGCCCAACTGCAACGCGCCTGATGGCCGGGAGGCCGGATCTCGCGGTCGTGGTGATAGGTTTCCAGGCACCCGCCGCACTGGTGGCGGCGGTGAGGTCCGTGCTCGACCAGGATGTCCCGCTCGAGATCGTGGTCGTGAATTCCGGCGGCGGGAACGCCAAGGCGCTTCTTGCCGATGGCGGCATCGATGTGAGGGTCATCGAAGTGAGGGAGCGGTTGTTTGCCGGCGCCGCTCGGAACCGGGGCATCGCAGCCACGCAGGCTCCGTTCATCGCCTTTCTCGCGGATGATTGCCTGGCCTGTCCGCGATGGGCCGAAGTCCGGCTGCTGCGTCATCGGGAAGGCGCCGCGGCTGTGGCGAGCGCCATCCTCAACAGTCATCCGCGCAATCTGGTCGCCTGCGCGGCGCATCTCGTCACCTCCATGCGACGCCTGCCCGGTTTGCCGGCCGAGAAGGCGCAGCGCTACGGCGCATCGTTCGAGCGGACGCTGTTCGATCGATACGGGACGTTCGACGAGCAACTGATATCGGGAGAAGACACCGAATTCATGGCTAGACTGCCGGAGGCTTTGCGGCCGGTCTGGGAACCGAGGGTGCTGACCCTTCATCGCAACGAGACGAGCCTGTTCGGGTTGCTTGCGGACCAGTATCGCCGCGGGCGTCGCTATGGCGCCTATCTAGGGTCAATCGAAGCCGGAAAACCCGTGCGCCCGTTCCGAAAAGTGTTCCGGGACCGGCGTAATATCGGCAAGCTGGTCAAGGAGGGGCTGTCCGGCAGGGACCGGACTTTCGCCAGGCTGTCGCTGCCGATCGTGTGGATGGCATTGTTCGCCAAATCGCTGGGGGCGTCGGTCGGGGCCCGGCATGTCGGCACGCCGAAGGGCCGGCAATGATTACCGTCGAGATGAAGCCGCAGCACCGGCGGCGCGGCCGATGGCCTTGGTCGCGGCGCAAGATCGTCGCCGTCTTCAGCTATCGCTACGATCAGCATCTCGTGCCCGACCTCATCGCCAACCTCGAGCCTGTCGTCGACGGCTGGATCGCCTATGACGACCGCGCCTCGGAAGGGGTTTTCAGCAGCGAGCCGCAAAGGCGGCGCGCGCTTATCGCCGCGGCCCATGAGGCGGGCGCCGATTGGGTTCTGGCCATGGATCCCGATGAAAGGCTGGAAAATGCCGTCGCCGGCCGGATCGGCCGGTTGACCGGCGGGTCCAGGCGCATCGCCTGGGGATTTCGTTGCCGGGAGATGTATACGCCGGCCAGCTACCGGGTCGACGGCACCTGGGGCCAGAAGATGCAACACAGGCTTTTTTCCGCCTACCATCCTGATCGATATCGATCGCAGGATTTGCATGGCGCCTGGTTTCCCGATGAAATCGACTTCAGGCTCAAGGACAGCGGTCTCAATCTTTATCATCTGAAGATGATCGAGCCGAAACGGCGTTCGGCGCGTCGCGACCTCTACAATCGTCTCGATCCGGATCACCGGCTGCAGCAGATCGGCTACGACTATCTGGCGGACGAGTCGGGAATGGTCCTCGAGGCCGTGCCGGAGGGCCGCGAGTATCTTCCCGCCCATGCCGATGACGGTGGGCTTTGGATGGCTGATCTATCCGCCAACCGGCGGGACTGAAATCTCTTTCGGAACCAGTGACCAGCGCGCGGATTTATCTACGACAATTTCGCGGAGCCGGCATGTTGCAGCATTCACAATTGTCCTCGGACCGTTCGCCGCGGAACGAGGAAACCCGGAGGAACGGTGCGCAAGATTCGGCCGAGCACGCGTCGCTCAGCTATGTCAGCGACGCCGATCCCGGCGTTCGGCGATTGCGAAAAGGCAAGGGATTCTCCTATGCCGGTCCGAACGGGCGGGCAGTCAGCGCGGAGACGCTTGCCCGCATCAAGGCGATCGTCATTCCGCCGGCCTGGACCGATGTGTGGATCTCGCCCGACCCGGACGGCCATATCCAGGCGACAGGCCGGGATCAGCGCGGCCGTAAACAGTACCGGTATCACCCGCAATGGATCGAGGAGCGCGACGGCGTCAAATATTCAAGCCTCGTCGCCTTCGCCGAAAGCCTGCCTGCTCTCAGGCGGCAGATCGATGCGGATCTGCGCCGGCACGGGCTGCCTCTGGAACGTGTCGTCGCCTCGGTGGTCTGGTTGCTCGACAACACGATGATCCGGATCGGCAATGCGGCCTACGCACGCGACAACAAGAGCTTCGGCCTGACCACGCTGCGCGACCGCCATGTCGAGATCACCGGCTCTAGCCTGCGCTTCGCCTTCAAGGGCAAGTCGGGTAAGGAATGGAAGCTGAAGCTGGTCGATCGGCGCATCGCCAAGGTCGTGCGCGGCGCCCAGGATCTGCCGGGCCAGAAGCTGTTCCAATATCTGGGTGAAGATGGCGCCCGGCGGCCGGTGCGCTCGGAGGACGTCAACCGCTATATTCGCGAGGCTTCCGGCGCCGAATTCAGCTCAAAGCATTTCCGCACCTGGGGCGGCACGATCCATGCGGCGTCGCTGTTTGCGAAGACCGAGCTGCCGGAGAGCAAAACCCAGCAAAAACGGGTGATCAACAGTGTCGTCGACAAAGTCGCCGAGCGGTTGGGCAACACGCGGGCGGTCTGCCGCAAATGCTACATCCATCCGCTGGTGTTCGAGTCGTGGAGCAAAGGGCGCCTGCTTGACGAAATGGCCGAGGCCAACAAGCGCAAACGCCTGATATCCGGCCTCGACGAGGAAGAAACGCTGGTGCTCGGATGGCTGCAGGCGCGCGGCGCCTGACAGGCAGGCGTGGAGACCGCCAAGTCCGTGATCCCTCGTTAAATTTTTTTATCGACCTTGTGTCGGGAAGGGCCCTAGTGTCGCGTCCTTTGATACGGAAAGGACCTGCCATGCTCTACGCCATCCTCTGCTACGCTTCCGAAGACGTCGTTTGCTCCTGGAGCAAGGAACAGGACGACGAAGTCATGGCTAAGCTCCTCAACGTGCAGGACAAATACGCCAAGGCGGGTCGGCTCGGCCCCGTGGCGCGCCTTTTGCCGACGACCGCGGCGACCACGCTGAGAAAGGTCAAGGGCGAGGCGGTGGTGCTGGACGGCCCGTTCGCCGAGACCAAGGAACAGTTCCTCGGCTTCTACACGCTCGAATGCAAGGATCTCGACGAAGCCGTCGCATTCGCGCGGGAGCTTTCCGAGGTCAATCCGAGCGGCGGCTCCTACGAGATCCGGCCGGTTTCGATCTTCAACCCGACAAAGGTCGCGGTATGACGGAGCTTGCCTGGATAAGCAACGCGATCAGCAACGCCCGTCCGCAGGCGATGGGCGCGCTGCTGCGCTACTTCCGCGACCTCGACGCCGCGGAAGAGGCTTTCCAGGATGCGTGCCTGAGGGCGCTCAACAACTGGCCGAAGAACGGGCCGCCGCGCGATCCGGCGGCCTGGCTGATCTTCGTTGGCCGCAACAGCGGCATCGACGCCGTGCGCAAGCGCGCCAAGCAGGCGCCGATGCCGGAAGAGGACCAGGTTTCCGATCTGGAGGACGCGGAGAGCGACATGGCCGAACGGCTGGACGGCGCGCATTACCGCGACGATATCCTGCGGCTTCTGTTCATCTGCTGCCATCCGGATCTGCCGGCGACGCAGCAGATCGCGGTGGCGCTGCGCATCGTCTCCGGCCTCACCGTCAAGCAGATCGCGCGCGCCTTCCTGGTTGGCGAGAGCGCCATGGAACAGCGCATCACCCGCGCCAAGGCGCGCATTGCCGATGCCGGCGTGCCGTTTGAGACGCCGGGCGCGGTCGAGCGCTCGGAGCGGCTCGCCGCTGTCGCGGCGATGGTCTATCTGATCTTCAACGAAGGCTATTCGACCAATGGCGGCGAGGCGCCGGCACGGGCGCCGCTGTGCGAAGAAGCGATCCGCCTTGCCCGCCTGTTGCTCAGGCTCTTCCAGGCCGAGCCGGAGATCATGGGGCTGACCGCGCTGCTCTTGCTGCAGCATGCCCGGGCGCCAGCACGGTTCGACGAGAATGGCGAGATCGTCCTGCTCGAGGACCAGGACCGCTCGCTGTGGAGCCGCAAGATGATCGACGAGGGCCTGGCGCTGGTCGACAAGGCGCTGCGCCACCGCAAGCCCGGCCCCTACCAGGTGCAGGCGGCGATCGCGGCGCTGCATGCGCGGGCTGCTGTCGCCGAGGACACCGACTGGACCGAGATCGACCTGCTCTACGGCCTGCTGGAACAGATGCAGCCGTCGCCGGTGGTGACGCTGAACCGGGCTGTCGCGGTGAGCAAAGTGAAGGGTGCCGAAGCGGCGCTTGCCATGATCGAGCCGCTGGAAGAGCGGCTGTCGGGCTATTTCCATTTCTTCGGGCTGAGGGGCGGGCTGCTCATGCAGCTTGGCCGCAACGAGGAGGCGCGTGTCGCCTTCGACCGCGCCATCGCCTTGGCCAACACCGCCGCCGAGGCGGCGCATATTCGCATGCATATCGACCGGCTGATCAAGGAAAGCGCCCGGAAGCCGACGATCCAGAAAGCGCGCTAAGGCGTGTTGATATTCAGGTGAGGCCGGCCTGCAATGACGGCTTCCTGCGCTTCCGGTGCTCACATACCGGAAGTACGCTCCGCTCCGGTTCTCGGAACCCATCCAGTTTGGTCGCTTCGCGCCCGTCTTCGACTCCGACTCGGCCTGACCTGAATCTCAACACGCCTTGGCCGTGGTTTGCTGTCTGGCCCAATTCCGCGTTCCGGCCTTGGACCATACCGGGGTGGCGGTTTTTCCCCGAAACGAGTAATGCCACGCCATCAAAGCGCCCGGTCGTGCCCGACGGCACGTCCAAGATATGGCGCGTGGCTTCATTCCGCCCTGCGAGGCGGGATCTGAAAGGGACAAAAATGACGTTAGCGAAGGAAACGGCCGCACTTCTTGAGAAACTGGGCGTCGCCAAGGATGCGCTTTCAGGAGGCGATCTTATCGTGCGCAGCCCGGTGACGGGTGAACAGATCGCGGCGCTGAAATCGATCTCGGCCGCCGATGCCGGCAAGGCCATCGATGCCGCGCACAACGCCTTCCAGTCCTGGCGACTGGTGCCGGGGCCGAAGCGCGGCGAACTGGTGCGCCTGCTCGGCGAAGAATTGCGCGCGCATAAGGACGAGCTCGGCCGGCTGGTGTCGATCGAAGTCGGCAAGATCCCGTCCGAAGGGCTCGGCGAAGTCCAGGAGATGATCGACATCTGCGATTTCGCCGTCGGGCTGTCCCGGCAGCTCTATGGCCTCACCATCGCCACCGAGCGTCCAGGACATCGCATGATGGAAACCTGGCATCCGCTGGGCGTGGTCGGCGTGATCTCGGCCTTCAATTTCCCGGTTGCTGTTTGGTCTTGGAATTCGGCGCTCGCCTTCGTCTGCGGCGACGCCGTGGTGTGGAAGCCCTCGGAAAAGACGCCGCTGACCGCACTTGCCTGCGAGGCGATCTTCAAGCGCGCCGCCAGGCGTTTCGGCGCGGACGCGCCGGCAGGACTGCTGCAGGTGCTGATAGGCGACCGCGTCGCCGGCGAGGTGCTGGTCGACCATCCGAAAGTGCCGCTGGTCTCGGCCACCGGCTCGACGCGCATGGGCCGCGAGGTCGGTCCCAGGCTCGCCAAGCGCTTTGCCCGCGCCGTGCTGGAGCTCGGCGGCAACAATGCCGGCATCGTCACGCCCACCGCCGATCTCGACATGGCGCTGCGCGCCATCGCCTTCGGCGCCATGGGCACCGCCGGCCAGCGCTGCACGACGCTGCGGCGCCTGTTCGTGCATGACAGCGTCTATGACGCGCTCTTGCCACGGCTGAAGAAGGCCTATCAGTCCGTTTCGGTCGGCAATCCGCTGGAGGGCAAGGCGCTGGTCGGTCCGCTGATCGACAAGGCCGCCTTCGACGGCATGCAGAAGGCGCTCAAGGAAGCCACCGCCCATGGCGGCAAGGTGACGGGCGGCGCGCGGTTCGAAAACGGCCATCCGGACGCCTATTATGTGCATCCGGCGCTGGTCGAGATGCCGAAGCAGGTTTCGCCGGTGACGGAGGAGACCTTCGCGCCGATCCTTTATGTGATGAGATACACCGATTTCGACGAGGCGCTCGAGCAGCACAACGCGGTCGGCGCAGGCCTGTCGTCGTCGATCTTCACGCGCGACCTGCAGGAATCGGAGCGGTTCCTCGGCGTCGACGGTTCGGACTGCGGCATCGCCAACGTCAATATCGGCACTTCGGGCGCGGAGATCGGCGGCGCGTTCGGCGGCGAGAAGGAAACCGGCGGCGGTCGCGAGAGCGGCTCGGACGCCTGGAAGGCCTATATGCGCCGCGCCACCAACACGGTGAATTTCTCCAAGGCGCTGCCGCTCGCGCAAGGCGTGTCGTTCGACATCGACTAAGGACGGCAGCAGGCGCCGCGAATTGCGGCGCCTGTCTCGATTGCCTCGGCATCTGCCGTGCGGGGGATATCGCCGCTCAGAAAGCCTTGCCGGTTGCCGGATCGAACAGGCGAAGCGCGTCCGCGTCGAAGACGAACGCGCAGGGCTGGCCTTTGGCGACGCGGGCTTGCGGCGGCAAGGTTGCCGTCAGCCTTTGCGAACCGATCCTGGCGGTGGTGACCTGCTCGGGACCGGTCAACTCGACGACGTCGATCTCGACCGGGAGCGACATGTCGGCGCCGCTGGCCGGTCCAAGGCGGAGTGCCTCGGGCCTGATACCGGCCACAACCGAAGCACCGTTGCGGACGGCGCTGGCGTAGCGTTCCGGTAGCGCCAGCCGCGCATCCGTGGCGGCGATCGCCAGCCTGCCGTCCTCGACAACCGCTTCCAGCATGTTCATCGCCGGCGCGCCGACGAAGCCGGCGACGTAGAGCGTCGCCGGGTGGTTATAGATCTCCTGCGGCGTGCCGAGCTGTTCGATGCGGCCGTCACGCATGACGGCGATGCGGGTCGCCAGCGTCATCGCCTCGATCTGGTCGTGCGTGACGTAGACGACCGTGGTGCGCAGCATCTCGTGCAGGCGCTTCAATTCGGTGCGCATTTCCATGCGCAGCTTGGCGTCCAGATTGGAGAGCGGCTCGTCGAACAGGAAGACCTGCGGCTTGCGCACCAGCGCCCGGCCGATGGCGACGCGCTGGCGCTGGCCGCCGGAGAGCTGGCCGGGTTTGCGGTCGAGCAGGTTCTCGATCTGCAGGAGTTTCGCCGCTTCGCGCACCGCCTTGTCGCGCTCGGCGGCGAGAACCTTGCGCATCTCCAGGCCGAAGCCGATGTTGCGGCTGACGGTGAGGTTCGGATAGAGCGCGTAGGACTGGAAGACCATGGCGATGTCACGGTTCTTCGGATGCACGCCAAGCACCGAACGGCCACCGATCAGAACGTCGCCGCTGGTTGCCTCGGCGAGACCGGCGATGATGTTGAGCAAGGTCGACTTGCCGCAGCCCGACGAGCCGAGCAGCACCAGGAACTCGCCGTTCTCGAGCGCGACGTCGATGCCTTTCAGCGTCTCGACGTTGCCGTAATTCTTGCGGACATCGCGGATTTCAAGCGCGCTCATGGACGGCATCCTCGAACTGGATCGGCCCGCCATAGTCGCGGGGCAAGGTTGATATGGCGCGCGAGGCCACCAGGATGGCGGCGGACAGGCAGTCCTCGAGCGGCCTGCCCTGTGCCAGCGCGGCCAGGAAAGCGGCGTTGAAGACATCGCCGGCGCCGATCGTGTCGATGACGCTGACGCGTGGCGCCGCCGCTTCGATGAGTTTGCCGTCGGCGCCGATGGCTATCGCGCCGTCCGGTCCGCGCTTGACGACGACGGTTGCGCCGTCCCTCATGCCGTCGCGGATCTTGCACGCCGCCTCCGCCGGACTTGCCAGGCCGGCCAGCGTGGTCGTCTCGACTTCGTTGAAGAGGGCCAGTTCGCAGCGCGACAGCCAGCCGCGCGCGGCAGTGCAGTTCGCTTCAGTCCAGCCGTCGATCGGCCAGCCTGTATCGAGCGCAACGGCGATGCCATGCGCTTCGGTCCAATCGAAGAAGGCGTCGTAATCGCGCGTCAGGTCGTCGGTGAGGAAAGAGCCGCAGAGCAGCGCGTAGCCGCCGGAAAGCCGATTGCCGTCCAGCACGGAGAGCACGTCGGCCAGGCTGAAGCGGGGCAGGTGGCCGCGCGTGGTGAAGAAGGTGCGCTCGCCGTCGGGATGGGTCATGCCGACCGACAATGTCGTGCCTTCGGGACGAACCGGCCAATTTTGCGCGCGACGTCCGAAGGCTTCGCGCAGCCAGCGCCCGAACTGGTCGTCACCGACATTGGCGGCAATCTCGAAGTCGATGCCCAGCGCCTGCCAGGCAAGCGCGGTGTTGCCCGCCTGGCCGCCGACGCGCAGATCGTCGTGCTCGACGACGGTCTCCGTGCCTGCCTTCGGCCAGGGCGCGACCGGCCCGACGATCAGGTCGACATTGACGTTGCCGATCACCGCGAGCGGCCGCATCACTCGCTCCTGGTGATCTTGGTGGTGCGCACCGGCGTTCCGGCATTGTCGACGCGGGAATCGGCGAAGGCGATCATCAGGCGTTGCGCCACCGGCAGCATGGCGAAAACCGCCGCCAGTCCGGAGGCAGGCTTGAAGCTCAACGTGACGGCGCCCGTTACCGGCGGCATGCCCGAGGCGTCGAAGACGATCAATGGCGCGCCAGTTTCGACGACAGACAGGGCCATGGCGGTGACGAGGTCGGCGGTCGGGTCCTTGCCGCGGAAAAGCACGATGCCGATCTTCGGCCCGAGCATCTCCATCGGCCCGTGGCGCAACTGGCCGCCTTCGAGCGAGTAGCAGGGCAGGCGCGACAGTTCGGTGAGGCCGAGCGCCAACGCTTCGGCCACACCCTGCAGGCTGCGGCCGGATGTGACCACGGTCGCAACAGTGCCGAGCGCCGCAAGAGCGGCATCGGTCGCAACCGTTTCCGGCATTTTGAGCGCGGCAAGTGCTGCGGCGGGATCATCGCCGAGCGCGGCCAGGATGGCGAGATGCAGGGCGAAGGTCACGGTCAGGCTGCGGGTTGCGGCAAAAGCGAGCTCGGTGCCGCCGGCGCCGACGAGGCAAGGCACGGTGCGACCAAGGAAGGAGCCGGCCTCCAGCGTCAGGCCGAAGGTTTCGGCGTGGTCGCCGGTCTCGGCAAACCAGCGCAGCACCTCGGCGCTCTCACCGGACTGCGAGGTGACGATCACCGTCCTGCCGTCAAGCGGCAGCGGCTGTCCGAGCTGCTCCGACAGCGGCAGCGCGATGGCGTCTATGCCATGCGCGCGATAGAGCGGCTCGACGGCGCGCGCGACGGCATGCGAGGCGCCCATGCCGAGCAGGACGAGCCTGCCGTTCTTCCTGATCGAGGCGGCGACCTTGGCGGCTGTCTCTCGATTGCTCTCGAACGAGGCAAGCGCATCCGTATGCTGGCGCGCCATCTCGCGGTCGATCGCGAGAAGCCCTGCCGGGCGGTTCTTTTCTGCAGTCATGATTACCCTTTCACCCCGCCGCTGGTCAGGCCCGAGATCAGCGCGCGTTGCATGACGAGGCCGATCAGCACCGGCGGCAAGGCCGCGAGCACGCCGGCGGTGGCGATCAGTCCGTAGTCGGAGACACGGCCGCCGGCGAGATCGGCGATGGCGACCGTCAGCGTCTTTGCCCGCTGGTCCGAGGTGAAGAGCAGGGCGTAGAAGAACTCGTCCCAGGCAAGCAGCACGGCAAACAGCGCCGATGTCGCCACCACGGGCGCCGCCAGCGGCAAGGTGATGATGCGCCAGGTCTGGAACAGGCCGGCACCGTCGATCATCGCCGCGGCCTCGATCTCGCGCGGGATGGAATCAAAACCCGATTTCATCAGCCAGGTCGTGAAGGGCGCGAGGATCGTCAGATAGATCAGCGCCAGGCCGAAGACGTTGTTGAGCAGGCCGAGCCAGGACAGGCCCATGTAAAGCGGCACCGAGAGCGCCACCGGCGGCAGCATGTAGGTGGCGATCACCATGGACAGCGACCAGCCCACCGAAGGCGTGCGCGAGACGGCCCAGCCGGCCGGCACGGCAAGGACAACAGCGGCAAGCGTCGCCATGCCGGCGACCTCCAGGCTGTTGCGCAGCGAGGCGGTGAAGGCGGCGCCGGCGCTGTTCTCGGCCGTCGACAGAAGTTGCGCGTAACGGGAGAAGTCGGCCGCCTGCGGCCACCAGCGCAGCGGCTTGGCGGCGAGATCGGCCGCCGGCGATATGCTCATGACGAAGAGCCAGGCGAGCGGCGCCAGGATCACGGCGGCAAGCAGGAGGGCGCAGGCATAGACGAAAACGGTGAAGAGCGAGCCCTTGCGTTCCATCAGGTCGCGCTCCCCGCGGTCTTTCTCACCAGCGTCGCATAGGCGACGGCGAGCACGGTAACGAGCAAGGTGACGATCAGCGCCAGCGAAGCGCCGGAGCCGGCGCGCTGGAAGGAGAAGGCTTCCTGGTAGACGAGGATCGACAGCGAGCGCGTGCTGTTGGCCGGGCCGCCGCGGGTCATCACCCAGATGATGTCGAAGACCTTGAAGGCCTCGATGGTGCGCAGCACCAGCGCCACCATCAGCGGACCGGCGAGATAGGGCAGGATGACGAAGCGAAAGCGGTTGAACGGGCCGGCGCCGTCGACGAGCGCCGCGGCGGTGATGTCGCGCGGTACCGCTTGCAGGGCGGCAAGCGCGATGAGTGCCACAAGCGGAAAATTCTTCCAGCAGTCGGCGACGATCAGCGCCGCAAGCGCCGTGCCGGGCTCACCCAGCCAGGAGCGATAGTCGTCGATGAGATGGAGTTGCGTCAGCGCTGCGTTGAGCGCGCCATATTCGGGATTGTAGATCAGCCGCCAGAGCGTCGCGTTGACGACGGTGGGCAGCGCCCAGGGCAGGATCATCAGCCCACGCAAGACGGCGCGGCCCCGGAATTCCTGATTGAGCAGAAGTGCCGCAAGGACGCCGAGCACCATCTCGGCGGCGACCGAGACGACCGCGAACCAGGTGGTGGTCGAGAGCGTGCGGGTGAAATTCGAGCTCGTCAGCATCCTGGTGTAGTTGTCGAAGCCGACGTAATTGCCCGCCGTGCCGACCAGTTGGGCGTCGGTGAAGGAGAGCCTGACGGTATCGACCAACGGCCAGCCGATAATTGCGACCATGATCACCAGGAGCGGCAGCATCAACAGCCACGCGCGAGTCGTCATCCAGGTGCCTGACATCAGAGGCGCCTCTCTTCCTTCATCCGATCAGAAATAGCACGGGCGGCGCTCGTGTATGAGGCCGCCCGCTTGTCGGGGAACGCCAGATCAGAGGCCGCTGTTTTGCGCAGCCGTCTTGAGCGCGTCTTCCGGTGTCGTCTGGCCGAGCAGCGATTCCTGGATCGCCTGCTGCAGCGCCGTCGACAGCTGCTGATATTTCGGCGTGGTCGGGCGCGGATACATCGCGGCGAGACCGAGCTTGGCGGCGGCGATCAGTTCTTCCTGGCCTTTGGTCACGGCCGGATCGTCATAGGACGAGGCCCAGATCGGCAGCGAGAGCTTGGCATACTGGTTCTGCGTCGCCTGCGAGGTCATGAACTCGATGTATTTCCAGGCTTCGTCCTGGTGCTTCGACACCGCGGTGATGCCGAGGCCCATCGAGCCGTTGACGGCCGAGACCTCGCTGGTGCCCGCAACGCCCGGCGCCGGCACGACGCCGACCTTGCCCGCGACCTTGGAGTCCTTCGGATCGTTGGCCATGTTGTACATGTAGGTCCAGTTCAGCGCGAAGGCGGCATCGCCGTTCTCGAACACCTTGCGGACGTCTTCCTCCAAAAATTCCTTGGAATTCGGATTGGTGAGGCCCGACTTGTAGCTGTCGACCATGTATTTCAGCGCCGAGAGGCCGCCGCCGTTCTGGAAGTCGGGCTTGCCGTCCTTGAGGAAATCACCGCCATAGGCGCTGACCAGCGTGGTGTAGTCGCAGACAGCGGCTTCGGCCTGCGACCAACTCCAGGCGACCGGCGTCTTCAGCAGGCCCTTTTCCTGGATGATCTTGGCCTGCTGGCCAAGCTCTTCCCAGGTCTTCGGCGGCGCCTTGATGCCGGCCTTTTCCAGGATTTCCTTGTTGTAGAACAGGTATTTGGTGTCGAGGATCCACGGCATGCCGTAGTACTTGCCGTCGTACTGGACGGTGGTCCAGGCGCCCGGCAGCACGCCCTTCTTCATGTCGTCGGTGATCTTCGACGATACGTCGACCAGCACCTTGTTGGTCGCATATTCGGCCGGCCAGATGACGTCGAACAGCACCACGTCATAGCCGCCGCCCGATCCCTGGGCGAGCACGGTCTTGTCGTGCAGGCCTTCATAGGGGACGAATTCGAGATTGACCTTGATGTCCGGATTGGCCTTGGTGAAGGCCTCCGTCATCGAGCGCACGTCGGCTTCGCTATAGGCGGCCTGCGCCATGAAGAGCGCGTTCAAGGTGGTTTCGGCGAAGGCGTGAGGGACGAACAGTCCGCCGACGAACACTGCGCCCAGAAGTGTCTTACCGATCGATTTCAGCATTTGTCTTTCTCCCATTTTCGACAGCTGCGAGTGGGCGGCCAAGGCCGTGCCGCTTCCTCGAATTCGCATCGCGTCTGACCGGATCCGTCCCCAACGGCGTGCGGCTGAGCCCGAAAGCTTTGCCGTCTTTTTGTAGAGCCGCGAGGGTCTCGCCTATTAAGTCAATTCGCTTGACTTAATTAGTCGATCAATCCTTTAATGGAGTCAAGAGGGGAAACGACGGTGCACGACATCAGCCCGATCCGTGCCAAAAGCGGCACCAACCAGGAAGGCACCAGCGCGCATAACCGCCGCGTCATGATCGAGGCGCTGCGGCTCAACGGCGCGCTTTCGCGCGCCGACCTGGCGCGGGCTACGCAGCTTACCAAGCAGGCGGTTTCCAACATCATCGAGGATCTCGAGCGCGATGGACTGGTTGTCGCGCTGGATGCGGTGCGCAAGGGCAGGGGGCAGCCCTTCACGCCCTACCGGCTGGTTCCCGAGGGAGCTTTCGCCATCGGGCTGCAGATCGACCGGCATCTGACACGGGTGGTGGTCGTTGACCTGGTCGGCAACGTGGTGGCGCGTGCCGAGGCCGGCCTGCCCCTCGACGAGCCGTCGCCGGGCGTCCAGACCATCCTGGGTCTCATCGCGCATACGAGGCGCGAACTGGCGGACATCTCCGCCCAGTCCGAACGGCGGCTGGTCGGGCTTGGCGTCGCCATGCCGGGCCCGTTCGGTCTTAAAGAGTCCGACGACAAATGGATGATGCCGGCCTGGCAGCAGTTCCCGTTGCTGGAGACCCTTACGGCCGGGACCGGATTGAGTGTCGGGCTGCAGAATGACGCCGCCGCCTGCGCCACGGCTGAGCGCATCGTCGGCGCCGCGCACGGTGTCGATCATGCAGTCTGCCTTTATGTCGGCTACGGCATCGCTGCCGGGCTGATCCTAAATGGCGAACTCTACAATGGCGGCAACGGCAACGCCGGCGAGATCGGCAGGGCACTGCTGTCGCCGGCCGGGCCTGGAGCTACGCCGCTCGAGCACCGTGCCTCGCTCGCCTCGCTGTACCAGCATCTCGGCCTCAACCCGGCCGATGAGCATCTTTATGAAAAAATAGGCGCTCTGGCCGCCGCCGAGGATGCGAAGGTGATGGGCTGGATCGAGGGCGCCGCGCACGATCTGCGCTGGAGCGTGCATCTGATCGAAACGATCTTCGATCCGCAGACTGTCATCCTCACCAGCGGCGCACCCGAGGCGTTGGCGGGCCGCTTGCTGCAGGCCATACATCCGCTGCTGCCGTCGATCGCCGACCGCCCCGGGAGGCGATTGCCGCGCCTGCAACTCGGCATCACGGATCCATGGGCGATCGCCGTGGGCGCCGCGGCCGAGCCGATCAGCCGGGCCTTCGATCCGCGTTTTTCCGCGATCCTGAAGGCCGGATAGAGCAATTCCAGGAAAAGTGCGTCGCGGTTTTCCGTCCGGAATTGCCGCTCTAAAGCGCGTAGCGCTGAAATGGATTCAGGCGACGCGCTTTTAGGTCTTGTTTTGATGCATGTCGTTGTCCCAGAACCGCTGCACACTTCTGGGCGACATGCATTAGAAAACGGAAAGCGGTCAGTCCGTCGCCTGTGTCGTGCAGGCGGCGAAAGCCGCATCGATGATGGCGAGCTTGACCGCCTGCGCGGTGATGTATTCGCCGTAGAATTCCTTCGATATCCACATGACGGAATGGCCGCGCTGCCCGAGCCAGCCGACGCTGCCGAGCGTCTCGGCGTCGCGAAGTTTGCGCGCAAGATGGGTGCGCGACAGCTTCAGCCATTTGGCGAAATCACCGATCGACAGCACGCCGGTGGGGATGCGCTCCTGGCCCGCATCTTGCGGGTCGACGCTGGCGATCAGCCAGTCCATGACGACGCCGCCATTGTTGAGCCAGGTGAACAGCGAAAATGTTTGTTGCGGCTCGCGCACCGGCACCGAGGAAATCAGGCCGTCCGCGATCAGCGGCTGCAACTTGGCCAGCATTTGCGGCCTTGCCTGAAATGTTTGCAGCCGCTTCGCGCCGTCAAGCGCGTCAAGCGTGCTCAGATGCATATGAATCCAGCCGATCAACGGCTCCAAGGTCATGGCGGGCAGTCGCAAGGGGCGAATGCGGCCGTCATCGCCCGCCGGCCCGACCTCGATGAAATTATAGTGCTGCATTTCCTTGATGAAGGCATGTGCAGTGTTCCGGCTTGCCACCGCGTGCTGAACGGTGACGTCGACAAAACGCGCCGCCGTCATTTCTTTCCGGTAGTCGCTGGGATCCCTGCGGAAATGCAGGGCAAGGCCGATATGGGCCATCAGCCAGCGTTGCTGGGTGGCAAAGACCGAGGATGCCCGCGGGTTTCTTTCATAGGCCTGCTGCATCGCCATGGCCTGTGCGCGCACACAAGCATGCAGTGCCGGGTGACCGGCAATGTCCTCGTAGGTCAACGCACCCTCCCAGCTTCCACCCAAAGATGCTGTAGTCTCGCAAGTTGCGGATAGCAGTTTTGGCCGGCACCCGCCAGCGTGGGCGCCGGTTTTGCGCGCCGCAGCGCGGAGTTTGACGGTCAGCGATCCTTCAGAGCCGAGTGACAGGCTTCGAAGGCTTCGTCGACGACGGCGAGCTTGGCTGCCTGGACGGCCATGTACTCGTCGAAGAACTGCCGCGAAACCCACATCACGGAATGGCCGCGCTGGCCGACCCAGCCGATGCTGCCGAGCGCCTCGGCATCATGGAGCTTGCGCGCCAGATGGGTGCGTGAGAGTTTCAGCCAGCGCGCGAACTCGCTGACCGATATGACGCCGGTCGGGATCCTGTCGAGATGGACGTCTTCGGGATCGATGCCGGACATCAGCCAGTCCATGACGATACCGCCGTTATTTAGCCAGATAAACAACGAGAAAGTTTGTCCAGGCTCCCGCACGCCGTTGCTGGCCAGCAATCCGTCGGCTATCAGCGGCTGCAAGACAGGCAGCATTTCGGGCTGGTCGAGGAAGGCTGCCAGCCGGGTTCCGCCGTCTATGCGGTCGAGTGTCCTCAGATGCGCGTAAATCCAGCCGGTGAAGGTGGCGATGGTGCCCGCCGTGACCCGCATGGGGTGGGCGCGTCCGTCGCCGCTGGCCGAAATATATTCGGCGATGTTGTAGTGCAGCATCTCCTTGACGAAGGCTTCGGCGGTGTTGCGGCTGGCCACCGAATTGCGGCGCACGACCTCGATGAAACGCGCCATCGTCATTTCGGTGCGGCGGTCGTTGGGATCGCGCCGGAAATGCAGCGCCAGGCCGACATGAGCGAGCAGCCATCGCTGCTGGGTGGCAAACACCGCCGCCAGCCGCGGGCTCGTTTCATAAATATGGATGAGCGCCTTGGCCTGTTCCTGGACATTGCTAAGCGCTGCCGGATGACGGGCGATCTCTGCGGCACTCAGCGGCATTTCCTGCGGCACTCCATGCGATTCCAAGCAACGACAAATGAAGATTCCCAGTCTTCGCCGATTGTGTCCAGTTGCCCATTGGAACAACCGCCGATTGGGCTGTGTGTTCCCGGCTAACTCTTTGCGCCGGTTCGGGAACCCGTCCCAATAATAGTCGGCCCCACAGCCCTGCGTTGAATTGACGAGTCCCGCCAGGCGAGCATAGGTTCCGCGCCATCGGGGCTGCGGGGAGCGCTTTCCCGGAAAAAAACTAGGACAGGGTCTGGGCGCCCGATGCGCGGCATCGGCGGTGGCAACGCTTTGCGCCCGATTTCCGTCCCGGATCAAGAGTGACCGCGTGAGCCATATGGGCGGAACCGGCTTCCATGCCGACGAAAACCGCAACCTCCGACACGGTGCCCGGCCCGGCGCGGGATGGTGTGGCCATAGCGGCATCAGGCTGGTGGTTGTCGCCGCTTGTGCTTGCCTCTGGCTTTCATCCGGCGCCTTCGCGCAGACCGCAAGCCAGATCACCCCGCCCACCTTTCGGCCACCACCCGGGCCGGACACGGCAGGTGTCTCCATTCCCGAAAGCAAGGGGCTGGAGGCACCCGCCGGCGCGGAGAAGCTGAAGGTCAGGCTTGCCGGGGTGCATATCGAGGGCGGCCTTGCCGATATGACGGATGCAACGCGCGAGATCACCGCCGGGTTTTCCCGCCGCACGGTCACGGCGGCCGAAATCTTCGTCGCGGCGCGCCAGTTGGAAGCCGAATACGCGCGCTCCGGCTATGTGCTGGTGCGGGTGGTGCTGCCGGCGCAGAAACTGACCAACGGCGCGACGTTGCGGCTGATCGTCGTCGATGGTTTCCTCGAAAAGATCGACACTGGCAATCTGCCGGAACGGATAAGGGGCAGGGTCGACGCGACGCTGGCGCCGCTGGTCGGGAAAAAAGGCATCAAGCTGTCCGCGATCGAACGCAAGCTGCTGCTGGCCGGCGACACGCCGGGCGCCAGGCTGCGCTCGACGCTGAAGGCGGGCTCGACCAAGGGCGCCAGCGTGCTGGTCATCGACGGCAAATACCGGCCGATCGGCGGGCAGCTCACCGTCGACAATTCGCTGTCGCCTTCGCTGCAGCGCTGGTCGACCGGCGTCGGCGTCGATTTCAATTCATTGCTCGGTCTCGGCGAGCTCGTCTACCTCCGGGCCGGTGGATATCCCGATGGCGGCGACCAGGGCCTGTTCAGCGACCATCCGCGCAACCGCAACTCCGCCGCCGGCATCGTCGTCCCGATCGGCTATGACGGGCTGACGCTCAATCTTGAGGCCAGCCGCACGCGCGCCAATCCGGACGCCGAGCCCGGTTCATTGGGCTTCGGCAGCGAATTCGAGCGCTATTCGGCGCGGCTGCGCTATCCCTGGATCCGCAGCCGAGCGCTGACGGTAAGCAGCCAATTGTCCTTCGACGCGCAGAACGATTATCTCAATGCCGTCACGCCGGTCTCGCTACCCATCGCCGAGGACCGGCTGCGCATCATCCGGTTCGGCACCGACGCCACCTGGTTCACGCCGCTCGGCGGCGTGTTCGTCGGCAATGTCACGGCATCGTTCGGCATCGATGGCCTCGGCGCGCGTATGGCAGCCGACGCCACGCCGCTCCTGCCGCTGTCGCGCCAGGGCGCCGACGCGACGTTCCAGAAACTCGAAATCTCGGCCAGCTACAGCCAGACGCTTGCCGAGCATGTCGGGCTCGACCTGTTCGCCCGCGCGCAGACCTCCTTCGGCAAGCCGCTGCTGCAGTCAGAGCAGATCGGCCTTACCGGCGCGACCGGCCTGTCGAGCTTCGATGCCGGCGCGCTGCAGGGCGATTCCGGCTACGTGGTTCGCGGCGAACTGTCCTCGCCCTGGTACGTGCCCTTCACGGGCGGCGTGGTCCAGTTCTCGCCTTACATCTTCGGAGCTGTCGGCGAAGTCAGACTGGAAATGCCGACGGCGCTCGAGAGCGCCAGCATCGTCGGGGCCTCGTACGGGCTCGGCGTCAAGCTCGGCATGGCCTTGGCAATCGACCCCACCAACACCAGCCTGACCCTCGAATGGGGCCGTCAGCACCGTGACGATCATCAGCCCATCAGCGATCGCTTCTCGCTGAGCGGCGCCATCCAGTTCTAGGTCCTACCATGCGCGACACATTTCCCCTTCTTCGCACCGCGAACCTGCCGCTGACGGCGCTGCTGCTCGCCTCGACGGCGCTTGTCGGCTTCACCTCGGCCAGGGCGCAGGAACTGCCGACGGGCGGCAGCGTCGCGTCGGGCGGCGTGACCATCTCCCAGCCGTCTGCCTCGCAGCTTGCGATCAAGCAGTCGACCAATTCGGCCATCGTCAACTGGCAGAGCTTTTCCATCGGCGCCGGCGCACGCGTCGACATCGACCAGCCGACATCGTCCTCGGTGATGCTCAACCGCGTCACCGGCAACACCAAGTCGACCATTGCCGGCCAGCTCAACGCCAATGGCCAGGTGTTCCTGGTCAACCCGAACGGCATCGCCATCTCCAAGACCGGCAAGGTGAGCGCCGCCGGCTTCGTCGGCTCCTCACTCGACATCGACGACGAGGACTTCAAGGCCGGAAGGCTCACGTTCAAGGGCAAGGGCGCTTCCGCCGCCGTTTCGAACGAAGGCTCCGTCTCGATCGGCCCGGGCGGCTATGCGGCCTTGATCGGCGGCAGTGTCGACAATTCCGGCACCATCAGCGTGCCGCTCGGCAAGGTCGGGCTGGGCTCCGGCGAGGAGGCGACGCTCGATCTTTCCGGCGATGGCTTTCTCCAGGTGGCGGTGCCGACCAAGGCGGACGGCACGGGTGCGTTGGTCTCCAATTCGGGCGTGATCAGCGCCAATGGCGGCCGCGTCGAGATCAAGGCCGCTGCCGCCAAGGAAGCGGCGCGGCAGGCCGTCAACATGTCGGGGCTGGTCGAGGCGCGCACCGTCTCCGGGCAGTCCGGCGAGATCGTGCTTGGCGGCAGCGACGGCTCGGTCGAAGTGTCCGGTACGCTCGGCGCTTCGGCCAAGGCCGGCGGCAAGGGCGGCAAGGTGACCATCACCGGCCGCAAGCTGAAGCTCAAGGGCGCTGTTGTCGATGCCTCGGGCAAGGATGGCGGCGGCGCGGTCAGGATCGGCGGCGACAAGCAGGGCTCCGGCACGCTGCAGCATGCCGAAACGACCGAGATCGACAAGGACACGACGATCAGCGCCGATGCGACCGGCAATGGCGACGGCGGCACGATCATCGTCTGGTCGGACGAGCGGACGAATTTCGCCGGCAAGATCTCGGCGCGTGGCGGCGATATCAGCGGCAATGGCGGCTTCGTCGAAGTCTCCGGCAAGCAGCGCCTCGACTTCACCGGCTCGGCGGATCTGCGCGCACGCTTCGGCGACACGGGCGACCTGCTGCTCGATCCCTACAACGTCACCATCTCCAATGCCGCCGGCAACACCGGCGGCAGCATGAGCGCCAACACCAATGACAGCGTCATCAACGTCACGACGCTGCAGAACCTGCTCGCGAGCGCCAACGTCACCATCTCGACGGGCAGTGGCGGTTCGCAGGCCGGCGACATCACAATTGCCGTGCCTATCGCGTGGAGCGCCAACACGCTGACGCTCGACGCCTATCACTCGATCGTCTTCAATGCGAATGCCACGATCGGCGGCGTCGGTGGCCTGGCGCTGGTCACCAATGATGGCGGCTCCGGCGGCACGATCTCCTATGCGCTCGGCGCGTCGGCCACTTTCACCGGCACGCCGGGCGCGCAGGCGCTGTCGGTCAACAGTCAGAGCTACACGCTGATCTACGACATCAACGGGCTACAGGCGATCAACAGTGATCTCAGCGGGCGCTATGCGCTCGCCAACACCATCGATGCCAGCGACACCTACAACTGGAACGGCGTCAAGGCCTTCATCCCGCTCGGCACCGACGGCAACACCAACATCCTGAACGGCGGCAACGGCTTCAACGGCACGTTCGACGGCCTTGGCAACACCATCGACTACCTGCGCTCGACACCGGGCGGGGCAAACTATGCCGGCCTGTTCGGCTATATCGGCGGTGGCGGCGTGGTGCGCAATGTCGGGCTTGTCGATGCCTCCGTCATGGCGTCCCGCTTCACAGGCGCCATCGCCGGTTGGAACAAAGGCTCGATCTCCGGCGTGTGGGCGAGCGGGCAGATCCATGGCGCCGGTACAACAGGCGGATTGGTCGGCCAGAATGATGGCTCGATCACCCAATCCTTCTCCACGGTCGGCGTCAACGCGCGCGACTTCAATAGCGTTGGCGGGCTTGTCGGCTCCAACGGCACCGGCGGGACAATCAGCCAATCTTATTCGTATGGCTGGGTCCTCGGGTCGAGGTTTGTCGGTGGGCTTGTCGGCCTGAATATGGGATTGATCAGCGACGCCTATTCAACCGGCCCGGCCAGCGGGACCTATGGCGAGACAACGATCGGTGGGCTGGTCGGCTACAATATAGGCGCCGTCACCAATGGCGCCTTTGACATGACGACGTCGGGCTTGAGCAACGCCTTTGGCAGCGGCAGCAACGCGGGCAGCGTGATCGGTCTTACCACCGCCGACTTCCAGAACGGCGGCGTCAACGGTTTGAGCGCCGCCTTCGGCGGCGGTTCGGGCGGCCTCTACCCTTATCTGAAAAGCTTCTATCCGAACGGGGTGCAGGCGATCTCCGGCATCGCCTACAAGGATAGCGGCGTCACCCCGCTGTCGTCAGGTACGCGTCAGCCGATCTATGTGAAGAACCCAGGGCTCGTCACGGCGGTCGCCAATGGCGTCGACCTCGGCACGGTGTCCACCGGCGTCAACGGCTACTATTACATCGCGACGCCGAACGGCACGATCGGCAGCAGCGTGCTCGTCTATACCGTACAGGACGGCGGCCCCGATGCCGCCGGGGCGCAGAACGCGGTGACGCTCCGGACGGGTCTGTCGGGCGGCAATGTCGCCAACCTCAATGTCTATGGCAACTGGCGCCTCGATGAGGTCGACAGCTCGGTCACGTCGCTTTCGGCGCTGCAAGACATTGCAGCGACGACCGTCGGATCGACCTATGTCGGCAGTCTGTCCTTTGCCAATTGGCAGATCGAGACGGCGTCGACGACATTCGCGCTCGATCAGACGGTGTCGACCGGCAGCGGCACTCTGGCGCTGTCGTCGAACGGCACGGTCACGCAGACGAGTAGCCTGAGCGCAGGCTCGCTATGGCTTGGCGGCACGGGCGCTTTCAACCTGACCAATGCCGGCAACCAGGTCGGCACGGTCGCCGTCAATGCCGGATCGGTCAACCTGGCGAATCTCGGCGGCCTCGTCATCGGCAGCGCCGGAAGCGCGCGCGGCGTGACGACGACCGGCGCCAGTACGACGGGTCAGGTCCAGCTTCAGACGTCCGGCGACCTGACGATCGCCGCGGCAGCCAAGGTCAGCGGTACCGATCCGGTGCTGGCGGCAGGCGGCAAGTTCATCAACAGCCGCGGCAGCGATGCCGTGACCGCGACCAGCGGACGCTGGCTGGTCTACGCGGCCGCGCCGACAGGCAACACGTTCGGCAATCTCAACAGCAACAACACGGCGATCTGGAATACGGCGGCCGGCGCTACGGTAAGCGCGAGCGGCAATCGCTATGTCTTTGCCTACCAGCCGACGCTGAAGTTTACCTCCCAAAATACTTCGAAGACCTACGGCGATACCGCCATGCCGACATTGACCTACACGGTGTCGGGCTATCGGGCAGGGGCGGCCAATGCCTATCTCGGCGACAGCGCCGGCAACACTTTCACCGGCGCGCCGTCGCTCTCCACCCCCAATCCGCTTGCCACTCAGCAGCTCGGAGCTGGGACTTACACGATTACCGTCGGCGCTGGCGATATCACTGTCCTGAACGGCTATGGGCTCGCCTTCGACAGTGCCGGGTTGTTCACCGTCGCGAAGCGCACGGTCACGGTCACGGCCGATGCCGATCAGCACAAGATTTATGGCGATGCGGATCCTGCATTAACCTATTCGGTTTCGGACCTCGGCAGCGGCGTGGCGCTGGCGGGCTCGCTCGGCCGGGAAGCCGGCGAGGACGTCGGCAGCTACACCGTCGACCAAGGCACGATGACCAATGCCAACAATTCGAACTACGACATAACATTCGTCGGCGCAGATTTCACCATCGGCAAGCGGGCCATCACCGTCACGGTCAATGCCGATCAGGGCAAGGCCTATGGTGATACCGATCCGACCCTGACCTATTCGGTTTCCGACCTTGGCAGCGGCGAGGCGCTTGTCGGCTCGCTCGATCGGGCTTCCGGTGAGAATGTCGGCAACTATGCCGTCGGCCAAGGCACGCTGACCAACGCCAACAACTCGAACTACGACATCACTTTTGAAGGTGGCGCCGACTTCGATATCGCCAAGCGGGCCGTGACGGTGACGGTGAATGCCGGGCAGGGCAAGACCTATGGCGATAGCGATCCGTCGTCCTACGGCTACACCTACAGCAGCCTCGGCAACGGCGTCGCTTTGGTCGGCGCGCTCGACCGTATGGCGGGCGAGAATGCCGGCAATTACGCCATCGATCAGGGCATGCTGACCGACGCCAACAATTCGAATTACGACATTACGTTCGAGGGCGACAACTTCACCATTGGCAAGCGGGCCGTGACGGTGACGGTAAATGCCGGGCAGGGCAAGACCTATGGCGATAGCGATCCGTCGTCCTACGGCTACACTTACAGCAGCCTCGGCAGCGGGGTGGCGCTTTTCGGCACGCTCGATCGGGCAGCCGGCGAAAATGTCGGCGATTATGCGATCGGGCGGGGCACACTGACCGATGCCAACAATTCGAACTATGACATCACGTTCGAGGACGACAACTTCACCATCGGCAAACGGGCCGTGACGGTGGCGGCGACGGCCGGCCAGGGCAAGATCTACGGCAACGCCGACCCGTCGTCCTACAGCTACACCTATAGCGACCTCGGTAGCGGCGTTGCGCTGGTCGGCGATCTCGATCGCGAAACGGGTGAGAACGCCGGTAGCTACGCCATCGGCCAGGGTATGCTGACGGGTGCCGCAAATTCCAACTACGACATCACCTTCGTCGGCGCCGATTTCAGCATCGCCAAGCGGGCCATTATCGTCACGGCCGATGCCAAGAGCCGGCCGCAAGGTGCTGCCAATCCCCCGCTTACCTACAGCATCGGCGGGCTGGGCCTGGCCGCCGGCAATACGCTCACCGGAGCGCTTTCGACCGAAGCGACCACCGCAAGCGGCCCTGGCAGCTATGCCATCGAGCAAGGCAGCCTGAGTGCCTCGGCGAACTACGATCTGAGCTATGTCGGTGCGAATCTGGTGGTACAGGCGAGCGGGGTCGTGCCGACAACCGAGGTCGCAAGCACGGTAGGCCATAATTTTGCAGCCCGAGGCAACGGCGCTCCGCTGCCGGTCGTCTTCTCAGGGGCCGCGCCTGGCGCCGACCCGCAGGCGATCGTCGAGGATCCACGCTTCGATGATGCCACATTCTGCCGTGCCGTCGGAACGGTCGCCGACATTTGCGCGCCGGCATTGGCCGGGCAGCCCGGCGCTGGTCGATAGTGCGCCGATATCGATACTCGGCGCGGCCTTTGCAGCCCGCGGATGGCGGCCTATCGTGGCGATCGATGGCCGAGCATGGTGCGGCCTTTGCCACAGAGTGAAACGATGCCGAGATCAATCAGGACCCTGACCGCCAGCGAAGTGGAGACGCTTGTCGACTGGGCGGCGAGGGAGGGCTGGAATCCGGGGATGGACGATGCCACGGCGTTTCGAGCGGCCGATCCGGATGGATTCATCGGCGCCTTTGTCGGTGGCGAGATGGTGGCAGGCATTTCGGCCGTCGCATACGGCTCGGGCTTCGGCTTCATCGGCCTCTATATTTGTCGGCCCGACCGGCGTGGCGAAGGTCACGGCAAGGCGGTCTGGAGCGCGGGCATTGCGCGCCTCGGCAACCGCATCATCGGTCTCGACGGAGTGGCCGAGCAGCGGGCCAACTACCGGCGCATGGGCTTCGCGCCTGCCTACGAGACCGTCCGCTACAGTGGCCGCCCCGCCGGCTTGTCTGGGGGCGGCAAGATAAGGCCGGTGACGGCCGCCGACATGGCCGGGATATTTGCCTACGACCGCCAGTGCTTCCCGGCGCCGCGCGAGGTCTTCCTTGGCGAGTGGCTGCGGCAGCCCAGGATTGCGCTGCTCTCAGCCGGATCCGACCGTATCGCCGGTTATGCCGTGGCGCGCCGGTGCCGGGAGGGTTTCAAGGTCGGGCCGCTGTTCGCCGACAGGACGCAGCTCGCCCTGGCAATGGTGGCGGACCTCTCGGACGCAACCGCCGGCGAGGAATTGCATATCGACGTGCCGGCCGGCCAGGTTCAATTCACCGCCATGCTTCAGGCCGCCGGCATGGTTGCGGGCTTCACGACGACACGCATGTACAAGGGCGGCAAGCCCGGCGACGCCCCCTCGACGGTTTTCGGCGTCACGACGCTCGAGCTGGGCTGATCGCGCGCTGAGATCATTGTTTTGCCTCGCTGGTCCATGCGACATGGCTCAATGACGTGGTTGCCTTTGTCGGGCTGCGTTTCGCGGAGGTTGTCGAATGGCTGGAAGGACGGTCCTCATCGCCGGCGGCGCCGGGGGAATGGGTTTGGCGACCGGGCTGCGTTTCGCCGCCGACGGCGAGCGGATCGCGCTCGCCGATCTTGCCGGCCCCAAGCTCGACGCCGCCGTGGCGCGGATTGCCGCGACCGGGGCGGACGCTATCGGCTTGCCGCTCGACATCCGCTCGGTCGCCGCCTGCCGCGGCGTGGTGGGCAAGGCCAGGGACTGGGGCGGCGCGATCGACATTCTCGTCAACGCCGCAGGGGTCTGGCTCGAGGGGCCAGCGAACGAGGTCGAGGAGGACCAGTGGAACCTGGTGCTGGACGTCAACCTCAAGGGCGCGTTCTTCCTGATCTCGGCGGCCATCCCGCATCTGTCGACGGCGCAAGGCGTGATCGTCAACATCGCCTCCGACGCCGGCATCGTCGGCAACAATGGGGCGGCCGTCTATTGCGCCTCGAAGGGCGGGCTGGTGCTTTTGACCAAGGCTCTCGCCCTGGAACTCGCGCCGCAAGGCATCAGGGTCAACGCAGTCTGTCCCGGCGACACGGCAACGCCGATGATCGAATATCAGGCCAAGACCTATGGGGCGGACGATCCCGACGGCTACAAGCGCCGGCTCCTGGGGCACTATCCGCAAGGGGACAAAGCAAGGTTCATCCAGGTGGAGGAGATTGCGTCCTTCATTCACTACCTTTGCCAACCGGGCGCGGCGCCGATCACTGGGGCCGCGCTTTCGATCGATTTCGGCGTCAGCGCCGGCTATTGAACCCGCGTGGGATCGGTTTCATCGCGGTTATGATTGCCCGCGCCGGGCATGCCGGCATCCGCACTCTGGAGAGCAAATGATCGTGTTTCGCAAATCCCGCAAGGCTCTGGTGACCGGCGCGGGCGCCGCTGACGGCATCGGCATGGCGATCGCGCGGGCGCTGGGCGAGGCCGGTCTTTCGGTCACCCTCACCGCTTCTTCCGCACGGGTCGAGCAGCGAGCGGAGGAATTGCGGGCGGATGGGCTGGACGTCCGCGCTGTGGTGGCCGACTTGACGCTCTCCAGTGATGTCGAGCGGCTAAGCGCCGAGGCCGGCGAGATCGACATCCTCGTCAACAATGCCGGGATGGGCACCGTCGCTCAGCCGGCATTGCAGCGGCGGTTTCTCGACCTCAGCGAAAGCGAATGGGACCGCGGCATCGACGTCAGCCTGAAAACCGCCTTTTTGAGCACGCGCGGATTTCTGGCCGGCATGGTGCGGCGAGGCCATGGGCGCGTCGTCAACATGGCCTCGGTGACGGGGCCTTACGTGTCCAATGAAGGCGAGGCCGCCTATTCGGCGGCCAAGGCCGGCATGATCGGGCTGACGCATGCGCTTGCCCTTGAGGTCGGTCGCAGCGGCGTCACCGTCAACGCCGTGGCGCCTGGCTGGATCGCGACGGGCGCCTCGACGCAGGAGGAGCTAGTCGCCGCGCGCAACACCCCGCTTGGCCGCGCCGGCAGCCCCGCGGAAGTGGCGGCCGCCGTGCTGTTCCTGGCATCCGACGCGGCGAGCTACGTCAACGGCGCCGTTCTGGTCGTGGACGGCGGCAACATCCTGCAGGAACGCAAGGGATAATCCTGAGCGCGAAAGCCAAAAATGTAAGGAGACGGTAGCGGGAGGGCGCTACATCGTGAGACTATCTAGGAGGCACTCTTCTGCTATCGGTGGCGCTCAGTCTAAAGCATCAAAATAACCAGAGGGCCCGAGGTCAGGCGCTCCCAAATCTTGCCTTAACCTAGATTTGTGCTTGGCAGGAGCTCTTTGGCGGAGGGTTCGGCAACGGTTTGGGTCCGGGCTCCGCCGCCTTCGCGAGCGAAGATCTTTGAGCCTCTGTAGTTCGGCGCAACCATCGGGTATTCTGGCTTTTCTCGCGGTATTCATCTGGAGTGAGCCCGTAGTGTACCGCGAGATGCCGTTTCTGTGATTTATACGATTTTCGCACGGAATATCTTTAAACCTGGAGGCGCGATCCCTACGTTGTTTGACGTTATGTCTATCAAGGCAAAACCGATGTAACATCGCTGTCGGCCACGCTCCCTCATGGGGGACTCGGGAAGCGCGGTCATTTTCCGATACAACGAGCAGCCCAAACGTTCGACACGCGCCTAGTGCGTCGAGCGCGTCGGTGCGCAATCTCCCCGCTTAAATGACCAACACCAGCCGGGTGGCCGTCGGGTGAACGAACCCGAGCGCCCATAGGAGACAAGAGATGGAAGCCCTAGAATATCTCGGCCCGATGAAATGGACGGCGATCGAGATCGCCGTGCCGGTTATCGTGCTGGCGATCCTGTTCTGGCGGAGCGGCATGGTTCGCTACATCCCGAATGACAGGCTTGGCATCCTGGAAAAACTATGGAGCTTTCGCGGCTCCGTCAGGGATGGCTTCATTGCGCTGAATCGTGAGGCAGGTTACCAGCCGGAAGTCGTGCGCGGCGGCCTGCATTTCTTCATGCCGTTCCAATATTCGATGCATCGCGCCAATCTCGTCACCATACCGCAGGGCCAGATCGGCTACGTCTTTGCCCGTGATGGCAAGCCGCTGCCTCCGACGCAGACACTTGCCTCCAACACAGAGGCCGATGATTTCCAAGATGTGCGCGGCTTTCTCGAAAAAGGCGGACAGAAAGGACCGCAGCGCAAGATTTTGCGCGAAGGCACCTATGCCATCAATCTCGCACAATTCATCGTGCTCACCGCCCAGTCGACCTATGCCGTCAATCTGAGCGCGTCGGAACAAAGCCTTTTTGCCAATATGTCGAGCATGATCTCGGAGCGGGGCGGCTTTGAGCCGGTCGTCATCCACAATGCCGAGGACATGATCGGTATCGTCACCATCCATGACGGTCCGGCCCTGCCGGACGGCGAGATCATCGCGCCGACCGTGGCCAACGATCCGAACGACCCGAACTTTCACAACAATTTCCAGGACCCGGAGAAGTTTCTCAATGCCGGTGGCTACCGTGGCCGGCAGTTGCAGGTGCTGGCCGACGGCAGCTACTTCCTCAACCGCATTTTCGCGACCGTCGAACTGGTCGGAAAGACAGTCATCGACGTCGGCACGGTGGGTGTCGTCGTCTCTTATAATGGCCGCCACGGCACGGACCTATCCGGTCAGGCATACCGTCACGGCGAGCTGGTCGAAGTCGGCTCACGCGGTGTCTGGTCGACGCCGCTGCTGCCAGGCAAGTATGCGTTCAACACCTATGCCGGCAATATCATCACCGTGCCGACCACCAACTTCGTGCTCAAATGGACGAAGGAGCAGTTTGGCGAACACAGGCTGGACGAGAACCTGTCGGAGGTGTCTTTGATCACCAAGGATGCGTTCGAGCCTGTGCTGCCGCTCTCCGTCGTCGTGCATATCGACTATATGAAGGCGCCGCTCGTGGTGCAGCGTTTCGGTGACATCAAGCGGCTGGTCGAACAAACGCTCGATCCGATGGTTTCTGCTTACTTCAAGAATATCGCCCAGACAAAGACGCTGATCCAGCTTCTGCAGGAGCGTAGCGATATCCAGCGCAAATCGGGCGAGGAGATGCGCGAAAAATTCAATTCCTACAGCCTCGAGCTGCAGGAAGTGTTGATTGGTACGCCCCGTGCCGCCAATGGCCAGAACAGCATAGAGCAGATCCTGATCCAGCTGCGCGAGCGCCAGATCGCAGTCGAAAAGGTCGAGACTTACAAATTGCAGGAGAGGGCTGCCACTCAGGAACGCACGTTGCGTGAGAAAGAGGCGCTCGCCGAACAGCAAGCCAAGATCACGACGTCGGCACTTACCATCGAGATCAGTGAGAACGAGGGCAAGGCGCAACTCGCCCGCACCCGCCAGGAGGCGGAAACCATTCAGGTCACCGCCAAAGCAGAGGCCGAGAAGGTGCGCCTCGCCGGCCAGGGCGAGGCTGACATGATCAAGGCTGTCGCGCTTGCCGACGCCGAACGCATCAAGGCGACTGGTTTTGCGGAGGCCGAGAAGGTGCGCGCCATCGGTCTGGCGGAGGCCGAGGCCACCGAGAAGAAGGTCGCGGCCTTCGGCGGCCCGGACTATCAGCTCAACTCGCAGGTTCTCATGCGCTTCGCCGAGGCGATCGAGAATGGCAGGCTGCCGCTCGTGCCGCAGATCCAGATCGGCGCTACCGGCGGCGAGAAGGGGGCCGCCAACGGCCTTGTCGAGATGATGCTTTCGATGCTCGTTGCCGACCGGGTTGGACGGCAAACCCTGCCGGATGAGATCCCGGCACCCGTTGCGGAGGATTGATTGGGAATGGGCCGGCTGTACCGGCCCATTCGCTCTCTACCGAAACATGCCACGGCGAGACGCAGGAACCCGGCCGATCCGTCCGGTGACCCGACCTTACGTGTCCAATGAAGGCGAGGCCGCCTATTCCGCGGCCAAGGCCGGCATAGCCGCGGCGCCGTCGTGACAGGCTCACCGAAGGCGGAGGGCGGCGTTTGTCCGGGGCAGTGTCTCATGCAGCTGCATCGACTGCGCATTTCTGCGCGAATCGTCTCAATCTGCACCTTTCGTCTGGCGTATTTCAATCAAGGTTAGCCAGACTCAGGAAAAGCGTGCTTCCGTTCAGGTAGAGAAATGCGAAATTGAACAGGGGCACTATGGCCCTGACACCGCCGAAGGTATTTCGTTCGATTTTGATCGATTCTGAGACCTTCGTTTTCGGTCGCGACTATATCGTGGTGTCGCGTCCGTCACCGGCTTGGACAATGGGTTAGATGCAAATAGCGGCACAATTACTTGCTGCGCTTGGCGACAGCATTGAGGCCATCAAGGCGCATCTCTCGGGCATGGACGGCTCCACGCTCGAACGGCTGCTGGAAACCGTTCCCCGTACCTCGCCCGTCGGTAGCGCCGAGATGGTGATGATCATTCTGCTCTATCGGGAGATAGAGCGTCGGCAGACAGAAGATAGAAACTACCATTGAATTTTTCGCGCGGAGCGGACGGTGCCGATATTGCGCTGAAGAATGAGGGAGGGGCGCGGCTGAGCAGCATCCGTTCGTGGATAAAACAGTGGAAGTCCGAGTCGACGCAGCATCCCATTTGCTGAGGTCAGCGACCATCTTGTTTCCGACGGCAATTGACGGAGACATCCATGAACGACCAGCGTTATGTTGAGTGAGCCCGTGCTGGGCCTGGCGCCCAGTATAACGCATAACGTAAAGCTGGATGGCGAAGCCCAACCTGCTATGCGGGCGGCGACGCACCTGACATTCCAACCTGTCAGTTGGATCGAGAGTGTAATGCCGCAGCAGACTATCCTCGTCAGCCGGAAGGCCAAAGAACCTCTGCCTCCGCCGCATTGACCAACCTTCTTCGGACCATTCGTTCGCTCCTCGCTATGAAGGAGCCGAGCCTATTGTCGCTGCAAGATCGATCGCAATCGAGTTGGCAACCTTATCCGGAGGACAAACAGATGTTTGTGCTTCGTTCGACCTTAGCGTGTCTGGGAAAGCAAATCTTGTTCCGGCCCTTATTATCTCGATCCGACGGATCCGTACCCGCAAGGCTATGGCGGAGTCTCGCTGTGGCGCCGCTTGACGTTTCGGAGATCGTTGGTACGCTGTTGGAGAACAATATTCGTAAATACGGAACCAATGATGAGTCTGACCGAAGCCGACACCGTGGACTGGGCCGCCGCGCGCAAGGAGATGGAGCGCTGGTACTGGTGGGGCATCCCCACTTTCTTCCGCGCGCCCTGGGACGAGGAACCGGGGGGCAGCGAGATCGCTGTGCTCGGCGTTCCGCACTCCTCGGGCAATGGCTCGACCGAGCGCGACCAGCATCTGGGACCCCGCGCCGTGCGTCATGTCTCGGCGCTCTACCGGCGCGGTCATGGCCGTTTCGGTTTCGTGCCGTGGGATGTCTGCAAGATCGTCGACGCCGGTGACGTGCCGCTGCCGGAAGCGATGGTGAACGACACCAGCGTTCGCCATATCGAGCTCTATGCGAAGCGCTTCGCCGCGGCCGGCACCCGCCTGGTGTCGATCGGCGGTGATCACTCCATCACCGGGCCGCTGCTCAAGGCGGTGGCCGGCCCGGGTTCGCCGATGACGGACGGCAAGCCGGTGGCGCTGGTGCATTTCGATTCCCACACCGACAGCTACCATCACCTGCCGCATTGGCTGGGCAACCGCCGCTCGGCGGCGCACTGGAGCAGCTACACCGCCACCGAAGGCAATGTCGATCCGACGCGCTCCTCGCAGATCGGCATCCGCCCGAATGTCGGCACGCCGGGTTCGCGCAACACCAGCGAAGAACTGGGCTACCGCGTCATCGGCATGGACGAGATCGAGCGCGACGGCTGGGAGAAGGTGGCGAGCCAGGTGCGCGACCGCGTCGGCGACGCGCCGGTCTACGTCACCTTCGACCTCGACGTGCTCGATCCCGCCGACGGCCCAGGCGTATCCAACATCGAACCGGGCTATCCGGGGCTCAGGATCGGCGACGCGGTGCGCATCCTGCAGAGCCTGCGCGGGCTCAACATCGTCGGCGGCGACATCGTCTGCCTGATGCCGACCAAGGACAGCCCCAACCAGATCACCGCGATGAACGCCATGGTCGTGGCCTTCGAGATGATCTGCCTGATGGCGGACCGCATGCGGACCGACAAGCCGGAACACAAGCCGGCGTGAGGCGGCCCGGCGCCATGCCATGCCGCGCGCCGCCGTCAACGCGGCGGCGGCGTCAGCACGAACAGCGCCTTGGCCGGCTCGGTCGCGGAAGCGTTGGCGAAGGTGTGGGCACGGCGCGGATCGAAGGCGATCGAGTCTCCCGTGCCGAGCTCGTGGGTGGTGTCCTCCACCACGATGCGGATCGCGCCTTCCAGCACGAAGACGAACTCCTCCTCGCAGGCCAGCGTGTAGAGCTTCTCGCCGCCGGTGCCGCCGGGCTCGATCTCGGAGAAGATTACTTGCAGCCGCTTCGCCTCCGCCGGCGAGATAAGATAGTCGCAAACCCCGGTGCCGCCGAAGCGGATGGGCGGTCGGTCGTTGGCGCGCACGACGCCCGAGCGCGCCGGCGTGAACAGGTCGCCCACCGGCAGCGCCAGCACCTCGCACAGGCGCACCAGCGAGGCAACCGACGGCGAGGTCTTGTCGCGCTCGATGTCGCTCAGGAAGCTCTTCGTCAGGTCGGCGGCGCCTGCCACCTCGTCCAGCGTCATGTCGAGGTCACGCCGTCGCGCGCGCAGCAGCCTGCCGATATTGGGGGCGGGACGCCGGCTGGATGGTGAATCTGACACGAACGCCTCCTCTGATTCGGGATGTTTCCAAGCACTATGCCACAGCTATAGCCGGCAAGGGCGCGCTTGAGGATGTTCGTTTATAGCGAATTATGTTGACTATGTAAGAACTTTAAGCAAGCCTGATGCAAGGCCGCCAAGAGCCCGAACCCAGAGGTGAACCAATGTCCAGAAAACTGATCTGCCTTCTCGCACTTCTCGTCGCCACGCCCGCCATGGCCGAGGGGCCGGGCTTCATCGCTGGCGGCAAGCTGCAGGCCTGCGTCGACCCGACCTTCCCGCCGATGGAGTTCGTCAAGACGCCGGGCCAGCCGCCCGTCGGCATCGACGTCGATGTCGTCAAGGCGCTCGCCGCGCACTGGAAGGTCGACGCCAACATCACCGCGATGGACTTCAACGGATTGTTGCCGGGCCTCGAATCCAAGCGCTGCGACATCGTCATCAGCGGCGCCCTGCTCAAGCCCGAGCGGCTGGAGAAGTTCAGCGGCGTTCCCTACCTGAAGACCGGCGTCGTCATGATCGGCAAGGCCGATGACGGCACCGCCTACAAGAGCTATGAGGACTTCTCCGGCAAGGTCGTCGCCGTGCAGAGCGGCACCTCCTACATCGACCTTCTGAACAAGGTGAACGACGACCTCGCCAAGGCGGGCCGCGACAAGATCGTCCTGCAGACCTATCCCAAGCAGACCGACGCCATCCAGCAGGTGATGGTCGGGCGCGCCGTCGGCACGATCAGCCAGGACACCGAATTCGCCTATCGCGACCTGCAGCAGCCGGGCGAACTGAAGATCCTCTATTCGGCCGGCGCCGCCGACCAGTACGCGGCCTATTTCCGCAAGGACGCCGCCGACCAGGCGGCCGTGGCCGACGCGGTCAAGGCGCTGATGGCCGACGGTACGATGAAGACCATCGCGGAGCAGTGGAAGCTGCCGCCCTCGACGGTAACGGGCGTCGGCGAATAGTCAGCGGACGAGGCCGCGGTGAGCTTCAACACGGATCTGTTCTGGTCGGCGCTCTTTTCCGCGACCTTCTTCCAGGCCGCGCTGATCGCGCTGGCGCTGACAATCCTAGCCCATGCGGCGGCGATCCTGCTGTCGCTGCCGCTGGCGCTGGCGCTCGACGGCAAGCGCGCCTGGCTGCGCTGGGCCGCGACCGCCTATGTCGGCCTGTTCCGCGCCTTGCCTGCGCTGCTTCTGCTGCTCTTCGTCTGGAATGGCCTGCCGCAGATATCGCCAGTCTTCCGCGAGCCCTGGTTCTCGCCCTTCATCGCCGCCTTCGTGGCGCTGACGCTGAACGAGGCGGCCTACCAGGTGGAGATCAACCGCGCTGCGCTCAGCGCCGTGGACGGCGGACAATACCAGGCGGGCGCCGCGCTCGGCCTGCGCAAGCCGCAGGTGTTCTTCCTGATCGCCGTGCCGCAGGCGCTGCGCGTCGCGCTGCCGCCGACGGTCAACGAGTTCATCAGCCTCTTGAAGACCACGTCGCTCGCCTCGGTCATCTCGCTGACCGAACTGATGGCGGTGACTCAACAGAGCGTCGCCTCGTCGTTCCGCTATGCGGAGTACTACGCCGTCGCCTCCATCTACTATCTGGCCATGGTCTACGCGCTGATGGCGCTGCAGAAGCGCTTCGAGCGGCGCTTTGCCTGGGCGAAGCCCCGCGACCATGCCGCCGGCGCGCCGCATGGCTGACGCGGCGGCGCCGCGACCACAAAAATCCTGACATCGAGGAGCCAGAAGGTGACGGACACAACCTCCAATCATTTTCCCGACCGCGCCGACGTGGTGATCGTCGGCGGCGGCGTAGCCGGCTGTTCCATCGCCTACCACCTCACCAAGCTCGGCATCACCGACGTGGTGCTGTGCGAGCGCAAGCAGCTCACCTGCGGCACGACATGGCATGCCGCAGGCCTGGTCACGCAACTGCGTGCCACGCGCCAGATGACGGAGCTAGCCAAATACACCGGCGAGCTGTTCGCCAGCCTCGAGGAAGAGACAGGGCAGGCCACCGGCTTCATGCGGCGCGGCTCGTTGCGCGTTGCCCGCACCGAGGCGCGGCTGGAAGAACTGGCGCGGGGCGCGTCGATGGGTCGCAATTTCGGGCTGCCGGTCGAAAAGGTCAGCCCCGGCGAGATCAAGGAGCGCTGGTCGCCGATCGACCTCGATGGCATCGTCGGCGGTTTCTGGTTTCCGCATGACGGCCAGGTCAATCCGGCCGACGTCACCATGGCCTACGCCAGGGGCGCTCGCATGCGCGGCGGCAGGATCTTCGAGAATACGAAGGTGAACAAGATCCTGGTCGAGAACGGCCGCGCCATCGGCGTCGTCACCGACAAGGGCGAGATCCGCGCCTCGCGAGTGGTGATCTGCGGCGGCATGTGGTCGCGCGATCTCGCCGCTACCGCTGGCGTGACGCTGCCGCTGCACGCGGCCGAGCATTTCTACATCGTCACCGAGACGATCCCCGAGCTGCCGCGCAACCTGCCTGTGCTGTTCATGGGCGACGAGTGCGCCTACTACAAGGAAGACGCCGGCAAGCTGCTGCTCGGCTGCTTCGAGCCCAACGCCAAGCCGTGGGGCCACAAGGGCATTCCCGAGGATTTCTGCTTCGATTCCCTGCCGGAGGATTTCGAGCATTTCGAGCCGATCCTGGAGATGGCGACCAAGCGCGTGCCGCTGCTGGCCGAGGCTGGCATCAAGCTGTTCTTCAACGGCCCCGAAAGCTTCACGCCCGACGACCGCTACCTGATCGGCGAAACGTCGGAGGTGGCCGGGCTGTTCTGCGCCTGCGGCTTCAACTCGATCGGCATCCTATCGTCGGGCGGCGTCGGCAAGGCACTGTCAGAATGGATCCGCGACGGCCGCCCGCCGGTCGACCTCGCCGACGTCGACGTGCGCCGCACCATCTCCTTCCAGTCCAACAAGAGCTATCTCCACGACCGCACCACCGAGACGCTCGGCCTGCTCTTCGACATGCATTGGCCCTACCGCCAGTTCGCTACGGCGCGCGGCATCAGGCGCAGCCCCTTCCACGACCGGCTGCTTGCCGAAGGCGCCTTCATGACCGAGGCTGCCGGTTTCGAACGGCCAGGCTTCTTCGCCGGAGCGGGCATGAAGCCTGAGATCGAATATTCCTACGGAAGGCAGAACTGGTTCGACCTCACCGGCGCCGAATGCCGCAACACGGCAACGAACGTCACGCTGTTCGACCATTCCTGCTTCGTCAAATACGAGGTCGAGGGACGCGACGCGCTGAAGGTGCTGAACCGTATCTGCGCCAACGATATCGATGCGCCGGTCGGCCGCGTCGTCTACACGCAATGGCTGAATGAGCTCGGTGGCATCGAGGCCGACGTGACCGTGACGCGGCTTTCAGAAAGCACCTTCATGGTGGTGACGATCGCGATATCGCAGCGGCGCGATCTCACGTGGCTGACGCGGCATATCCCCGAGGGCGCCCATGTCTTCGTGCGCGACATCACATCGGGCCTGCCGATGCTGGCCTTGATGGGACCGAAGGCGCGCGACCTGCTCAAGGCGGTTTCGCCCGACGATTTCTCCGACGCCGGCTTTCCGTTCGGCACCAGCCGCGAGATCGACCTCGGTTACGCCCGCGTGCGCGCCAGCCGGCTGACCTTCGTCGGGGAACTGGGGTGGGAACTCTACATGCCGGCGGAATTCGCCGCCCATGTCTTCGACCGGCTGGTCGAGGCGGGCGCCGCCTTCGGGCTGCGTCATGGCGGCTATTTCGCCATCAACTCGCTGCGCATGGAGAAGGGCTATCGCCACTGGGGCCACGACATCGGCGAGGAGGACTCGCCGCTGCAGGGCGGGCTCGGCTTCTCGGTCGCCTTCGACAAGCCGGGCGGCTTCATCGGGCGCGGGGCGCTGCTGCGCCAGAAGGAAGCCGGCCCGATACGCCGCCGGCTGGTGCAACTGCGGCTGGAGGACGAGTCCGCGCCGCTGCTCTATCACCACGAGCCGGTCTGGCGCGACGGGCGCATCATCGGCTCGGTCACTTCGGGCGCCTACGGGCACCGCCTCAGCGCGTCGCTCGGCATGGCCTATGTCGAGTGCGCCGACGGCGTCACCGACGCCTACCTCGCCTCGATGCCGCTGGAAGTGGAGATCGCCTGGAGACGCTATCCGGCGCGGGCGCAGCTCAAGAGCTGGTATGACCCCAAAGGGGAACGCATCAGAGGCTGAGCCGCGCTGGGGCAATTCCAGCGGCTGCGCGACCCGAAAAATGAAGGCTCGCTTCCTTGGCCAAAAGGGAAGCGGGCCTTGGCCGTTGAGCGTACTCATTGCCCTATCGTTTTGTGAGAAACGCTTCTTACGAGCGACGGTCCTGAAGACGGTTCCAGGCGTGCATGCGGTTGGCGATCTGCACCGCGATCGGATGGAACGGAACCGGTTTCATGTCGGTGACCGGCAGCGGCATCTGCCCGTCGCTGCGGCGGCCTGCCGCCCAGCGGCCGATCTCCTGGCCGAGCGACATGGAAAGCGCCACCCCGCGGCCCGAATAGACGCCGCCGAAGACGAGACCGGGTCCCAACCGGTAGAGGCGAGGCCTGCGGTCAGGCACCACCGCAAAGGTGCCGTGCCAGTATTCGACCATCTCCGGCTCGCCGCCGAAAGCCCGAAATGCCTTGCCGAGCATCCGCGAGACCTTGGCGCGGCCGCAGTCGGCCTCGTTCAGCCAGAACGTATGCGTGCCGCCGCTGACCAGCCGGTTGTCACGGTCATAGTGGAAGTAGCGCAGGTCGCTGCGCATGTCGGACACGGCCGGATTGCCGACAAGGATTTTGGCGCGCAATGCCTCGGGCAGGGGATTTGTCGCCGCCTGGAACACCTTGAAGGGCACGAGCGTCTTCTTGAGCCCCGGCCAGATGTCGCCGGTCAGCGCGTTGGTCGCCAGAACCACCTCCGGCGCCGTGACACTTCCCGTCGCCGTGAAGACGCGCCAGCCGCCTTCCAGGCGCTCGATCCGCTCCGCGCGCGAGTTCTCGTGGATGGTCACGCCTTCGCGTTCCAGCGCGGCCGCCAGGCCGATGGTCATGGCGAAAGGATTGATGTGGCCCGAATTGTGGACCATCCAGCCGCCGAGATAGGGGCTGCCGATGCGCGTGCTGGCTTCCGCGCGGTCGAGCCAGGAGACATTTGCGCCGAAGGCTTTCCATTCGTCATGGAACTGGCGGGCGCGGGCGAGAGTCGCCTCGGTGTGGGCTGGCTGGATCCAGCCTTCCTGCACCTGATGGGCATCGATGTTGAAGCGCTGCATCAGGCCGAAGGCGACGCCGGCCGCGTCCGCGACCATGCGGTTGTAGCGTGTGCCGACCGTCTTGCCGTAGGCGGCCTCGAATTCCGAAGGCGATGCCTTCGAGTGATGCGAGATGACGAGGCCGTTGTTGCGGCCGGAGGCCGCCGATCCGATCTCGTTGCCTTCCAGCAGGATGACGCCGACCCCGCTGTCGCGCGCGCCAAGTGCCGCGGCCATGCCGGTGAAGCCGCCGCCGACGACCAGCACATCCGTCTTCAGGTCACCTTGAAGCGCCGGCGCCGTTTCGCGCGAGCGCGCGGTCTTGCGCCACAGATGCGGCGTCTTCCAGTCGACCTCAAACATGAAGGACCGCCTCGCTGGCGCCGCCGAGATAATGCTCGCTCAATGCGGAGTGCTCGGCCATCTCCTGGGCCGGGCCGTGCAGCTTCACCTTGCCCGTGTTCAGGAGATAGGCGTAGTCGCCGCATTCGAGCGCGAGCTGGACGTTCTGCTCGACGAGCAGGATCGAGATGCCGTTGCGCGACAGGTCGAGGATGATGCGGAAGATCTGGTGCACGATCTTCGGGGCGAGGCCGAGGGACGGTTCGTCGAGCATCAACAGCTTCGGCTCGGCCATCAGCGCGCGGCCGATCGCCAGCATCTGTTGCTGCCCGCCGGACATCCGGCTCGCTATGCTGTTGCGGCGCTCCTTGAGCACCGGGAAGAGATCGAACGCCTCGGCGCGAAGCGCCTCAAAGCTCTTGCCGGCGCGGCCGATATGAGCGGCGACCAGGTTCTCCTCCACCGTCAGGCGCTGGAAGATCTGACGGCCTTCAGGGCAATGGGTGATGCCGAGGCGCACGACCTGCTCCGGACGCATGCCGGTGATGTCGCGTCCCTCGAAGGTGATCGCGCCCGCGCTCGCCCGCGCGACGCCGGAGATGGAATTGAGCAGCGTCGTCTTGCCCGCGCCGTTCGGGCCCAGCACGACGACGATCTCATGCGGATCGACTTCTATGTCGACGCCTTCAAGAACGCCGACGCGTCCGTATCCCGAGCTGAGCCCGGCGATCCTGAGCAGCGGCCCGGATGTCGTCGATGTCATTGGCGGTTCCCAGATAGGCGAGTTGGACGTCGGGGCTCGCCTGCACCTCGGCGGGCGTGCCCTGGAACAGCAGCTTGCCGTGATGCATGACGATGATGTTGTCGCAGAGCGACATGACCAGATCCATGTCATGCTCGACGATGATGGTGATCCGGTCGGGCAGGCGCAGGGCGGCGAGCCTTGCGGTCAGTTCCGCCGTCTCGTGATGATTGAGGCCGGCTGCCGGCTCGTCGAGCAGCAGCACGCGCGGATTCGGGACGAGCGCGCGGGCGATCTCCAGCATGCGCTGCCGGCCATAAGGCAGGCTGCCGGCCTCCGCCTCCGCGTAGCCCTGCAGATCGAAGAAACGCAGGACCTCCACGCATTTCTCGCGCCGTCTTTCGCGCCTGGCCGAGGCGTAGGGCGGCCACATCACTTCCTTCCATGTGCCGCCGACATCGGCCGGGTAGAAGCACACTTCGAGGTTTTCGAGCACCGTCATCTGATCGAAGAGGCGGATATTCTGGTAAGTGCGGGCCACGCCGGAATTGGCGATCTCGTATTTCTTGAGCATGTCGAGGCGTTTGCCGTCGAGCGCGATCGATCCCGAGGAGACGCTGTAGGAGCCGGCGGTCATGTTGATGAGCGTCGACTTGCCGGCGCCGTTCGGCCCGATCACGCCGTGGATCAGCCCCGGGGCGAAGGAGGCCGTCACGTCGTCGATGGCGACGACCTGGCCGTATTGCTTTCGCAATCTGTCGAAGGCGAGCGTCATTTGCCGAAAAGCCTCCGGATGAGCTTGTCCGGCCCGAAGCTGCGCGGCACGATTCCCGCCGGGCGCACGATGATCAGGAAGATCATCAAGAGCCCGAGGAAGAGGATGCGCCATTCGGCGAACTCGCGCAGCACTTCCGGCAAGAGCATCAGGATCGCAGCGCCCGCGACGATGCCTAAAATGTTGCCGATGCCGCCGATCACGATCATCAGCACGATCAGCACGGATTCCTGCAGCGTGAAGCTCTCCGGGCTGACGAAGCGCTGGGAGGCGGCGAAGATCGCGCCGGCGATCGAGCCGATCGTCGCCGACGTGGCGAAGGCCGCCAGCTTGGCGTTGGTGGTGTTGATGCCGATGCCGCGCGCGGCGTCCTGGTCCTCGCGGATGGCCGCCCAGGCCTTGCCGAGGATGGAGCGCTCCAGCCGCCAGACCAGTGTGCCGACCACGAGCACGGTGACGAGCAGCAGCCAGAAGAAATCGATCGGACGGGCGACCTGAATGCCGAGGATCGAGGCCTTGTCGAGGCGGGGAATGCCCTTCGGCCCGCCGGTGAGCCAGTCGAGATTGTTGATGATGATGCGGATGATCTCGCCGAAGCCGAGCGTGACGATGGCGAGGTAGTCGCCGCGCAGCCTCAGCACCGGTATGCCGAGCAATATGCCGGTGACCGCGCCAAGGCATGCGGCGACCAGGAGGATGATGAGGAACGGCCAGTGCAGGTCGAGCTGCGGGCTGGCAAGCAGCGCGTAGCTGTATGCGCCGACCGCGTAGAAGGCGACGAAGCCGAGATCGAGCAGTCCCGCATAGCCGATCACGATGTTCAGGCCGATCCCGAGCAGGATATAGATCAGCAGGCTGTTGATGACGCGGACATAGTAGTTGGGCAGGAAGGGGGTCGCTACGATCAGCGCGATCGCGATGGCGAAGAAGAGGAACGAAATGGCCCGTCCCGAACGCGGCTTGGCGGTGGTGAGGGTCTCGGCGACGGACATCAGAACTCCCTCTTGTACACGATGCTTTCCTCGGAAACGGCCTCGCCCAGAATGCCGGCGGGACGGACCAGGAGCACGAGTATGAGGATCGCGAAGGACAGCACGTCGCGATATTCGGTGCCGAGCACGCCATGGGTGACGACGGGCAGCAGCGCCGTTCCGCCAACCTCGACGAAGGCGAGGATGAAGGCGCCGAGCATGGCGCCGGGAATGGAGCCGATGCCGCCGAGGATCGCTGCGGTGAAGGCTTTCAGGCCGATGACGGCGCCCATGGTCGGCGTCATGATGCCATAATAGCTGGCGTAGAGGATGCCGCCCGCCGCGCCGAGCAGCGGCCCGACGAAGAACACCATCGAGATCGCGCCGTTGACGTTGATACCCAGAAGCTGGGCTGTCGGGCGGCTTTCCGAGACGGCGCGCACGATGATGCCGATGCGGCTGCGGTTGACGAGGAAATGCAGGCCGAACATCAGCGCGAAGGCGGCGATCAGGATGCCGATCTGCACCGCGCTGACCGTGCCGCCCAGCACCTCGTAGCGGACGGCGGGAAAGAAACTCGGAAAGGCGACAGGCTGCGGACCGGCAAGGATCTGGATGCCGGTGACCAGCGAGAGCGACACGCCGAGCGAGGAGAGCATCGGCGCGAGCCGGGTGGAATTTCGCAATGGCTTGTAGGCGACCCTTTCGATGCCGACGCCGATGACGCCGACCAGGAAGATGGCGATGACAAACGCCGCCGTGAGAGCGATCGCGCCCGTCGCGCCGACATCGCCGACGAGCATGCTGAGCAGTAGAAAGGCGACGTAGGCCCCAAGCATGAACATCTCGCCATGGGCGAAATTGATCATGCGCAGCACGCCGTAGACCATGGTGTAGCCGAGCGCGATTAGCGCGTAGACGGCGCCGATCGTCAGGGCATTGACCGTCTGTTGAATGAGGTTTCCCAGCATGGGCTGGCGTCCCTGTGCAATAGGTTCCGCCCGACAGGCCAGCCGCGGAGGGGAACGATCAACGTGGCCGCAGCGCTTTCTGCCGGGCACGGCCGCAAATAAAAAAGGAGCCGCCCGCCAAGGGCAAGCGGCTCCGGCGCGCAATCGTTACTTCTGGCCGACGAGTTTGAAGTCCGAGCCTTCGACCTTGTAGAGGTAGGAGGGGGCGACTTTAAGTTCGCCGGTTTCGTCGAATTCCAGCTCGCCCACCGCGGTCTTGACCTTGACCGCGTGCAACGCGGCGTTGATGTCCTCGCGCTTAAGGCCCTTGGTCGTCTTGAGCACCTGCTCGAGGATCTGGCCCTGGACATAGCCGTAGATCGAGTAGGGGCCGGCGTCCTCGCCATATTTGGCCTTGTAGAGCTTGGCAAACTCGGCGATCTCGGGAGAAGCGTCCATCGGCGGCACCTGGATCGCGACCAGCGTGCCCTGGACGTTGGCCTCACCGGCCTGCTTGATGAGGTCCGGCGTGTAGCCGCCATCGGGAACGATCAGCGTGGCACTGATGCCCTGCTCGTGCATCTGCTTGGCGAACAGCGCGAGCTGCGGCATGACGGCGCCGAGATAGATCACGTCCGGCTTCTTGGGCTTGATCTGCGCCAGCACGGCGGTGAAATCGACGTCGGTCGGCGCGACCGCGATGGTATCGAGAACCTTGCCGCCGCCGGCCTCGAAGTTCTTGGCGAAGATTTCGGAAATGCCTTGCCCGAAGACCTGCTTGTCGTTGACGACGAGCGCGGTCTTGGCGCCGAGCTTGCCGAGCGCATATTCGGCCGGCAGCAGCGCGCCAGCCAGGTCGTTGGCGACCGGGCGCACCATGAATTTGTAACCCTGCTTGGTCAGCGAAGGATTGGACCCGAAGGTCATCGTCGGCAGCGTGCAATCCTCATAGATCGGCAGGGTCGACTGGGCGACGCCGGAATTGAAGTTGACGAGGCCGAGGACCACCTGGTCGTTGTCGCAGAATTTCTGCGCCACCAGCGTTCCTTCGCGCGGGTCCGCCTTGTCGTCTTCCTGCTCGTAGGCGATCGTCACGCCGTTGACCCCGCCGTCGGCGTTCAGCTTGTCGACATAGAGCTTGAAGCCGTTGTGCCACGTGGTGCCGAAATAGGCCTGCGGGCCGGAGAGCGGAGCAGAAAGACCGATGGTGGCCTGCTCGGCCATGGCCGGCGCAGCGAACAACGATGCTCCCAAAAGGAGCGTGGCAGTGAATTTCCTCATGATGGTTCCCCTTGGCTACTGGTCACGACGGGAGCGGCCGTTCTGGTCTTCTTCTCCTTGATCGCCATCGAAGCAGACAAAGGGATCGTCGTCAAGAAAGTGTCTACACTATTGCGTTCAATTTTGTGCTCAGATACGGATTATGTGTCGCGGGCCCTTCGCCGGCGCTTCAGATCCGCGCCGTTTCCCGGCGCGAAAACCTTGAGCAGCGCGTCCTTGAGCGCCTGCTGCGTGGCGGAGACGGTCATTTCGATATGCTCGCGCAACAGTTTCATGCCGTTCTCGGCATCTCGCTTGACGGCGGCGGCGACGATCGCCGAGTGGGAGGTGACCTGAGCCTTGTCATGCGAGGGATGCTCGATCTGGATACGGCGGATGAAGCGGATTCGGGCATTGATGGAGGAGAGCTGGCCGACGAGTTCCGGATTTCCGGAGAGTTCGGCGATCAGCAGGTGGAAGCCTTCGTCCTCGGCCAAGATGATGTCGGGCGCTTGGTCGCGATAGCCGTCGACGATCGCCTCCCAATACTGCCGCAGGCGGTCGATCTCACTGTCCTCCGCGCGCTCGCACATCAGCTTGAAAGCGGCGCATTCGATGATCGAGCGCAGTTCGTAGAGGTCGAGCAGTCCCTCGGTGCTGAGGCTCCTGACGAAGAAGCCGCGATTGGGCGTGAGCGAGACGAAGCCTTCGGAGGCGAGGCGGTTCAGCGCCTCGCGTATCGGCGTGCGCGAAACGCCCAGGCTGCGCGAAAGCTGAACCTCGTTGATGCGCTCGCCCGGCTTGAGCGTGAATTCGACGAGGAGCTTGCGGATGGTGTTGTAGGCCCGCTCGCTGCTGTCGGCGGTGCGACGCATGTCGACTTCGCCGGCGAGGAGCGGATCGTTGTCGGTACTCTCGGCGCGTTCGGTCATGAGGGCTCCCATCTGACTTGCATGCGGTGCATGTCGACACTTTGCGATGCGCCTTTCTTCCCCAAACCCATGCGAATGGCAAGCGACAGCTTCGAGCCGAGGGAACCGCGATGATCCTAGGGGTTCTTGGCGTCGGTCATCTGGCAGCCTCGATGCTGGCCGGATTCCAGCGCTCCGGGCTTGGCCCGGAAAACATCCTTTTGTCGCCGCGCGGCAAGGCGGCGGCACTTCGCGCCCGGCATGGCTTCCGGCTCGCGGCGGACAACCACGATCTCGTCGAGCGAACCGACATCGTTATCCTCGCGGTGCGGCCGGCGCTGGCGCCGCAGGTCGTCCAGGACCTGCCCTGGCGCAAGGGGCAGATTTTGATTTCGGTTTGCGCCGGCGTGCCGCTGTCGCGGCTCGGCGTCTCGCCGGCGCGGGTCGTGCGTGCCATGCCGTTCACCGCGGCCGAGATTGGCGCCAGCCCGACGGCCTATTTCCCAGACATCAAAGAGGCTCAGGCGGTTCTCGGACGGCTCGGCCCGGCGATCGCTTTGGCCAGCGAAAGGGACTTCGAAGTGGCGACCGTCAGCGCCGCGGTCTACGGCTGGGCGCAGGATCTGATCCGCAAGGCGGCCGAATGGTCGAGCGCCGAGGGCCTCGACCCGGCCATCGCCCGCCGGCTGACGGCCATGACCTTCGTGGCGGCGGGAAAATTGATCGCCGAAAAGCCCGAGCCGATCGATCTATTGCTCGAAGAGCTGGTGACGCCGGGAGGCATCACCGAGCGGGGCCTGCAGGTTCTGTCGGCGCGCGGCGTGCCCGCCGCCTGGGAGGAGGCTTGCGCGGCGGTGCTCGACAAATTGACTGGGCAGGTGCTGGACTGATTGCGGCGTCTCGGCCGTTGCCCCTACCGCTGCGGCGCGGGTGGATAGACCTGGCCGCCGGCGGCCTGTTCGCTGGGGGCGACGATGAGTTCGGCGATGTCGACGTGATCCGGCAGGCGCAGTGCCGAAACGAGCACGGCGGCAATGTCGGCCGGGCGCAGCGGCCGCTGCTCGGAATACATGCGTTTGCGCAGGCCTTCGCGGTCGCCGTCGAAAGCCTTCAAGTAGAAATCCGTCTCCACGCGCCCGGGAGCGAGCTCGGTCAGCCGCACGCCGGTGCCTGCAAGGTCGAAGCGCAGGATGCGGCCCGCTTGCGACAGCCCGGCCTTGGCCGCGCCATAGGCCGTCGTGCCGGGAAAGACGGCGCTGGCCGCGGTGCTGGTCAGGTTGAAGATGTGGCCGCGCTTGCGCGCGATCATGCCCGGCAGGAGAAGACGGATGAGCTGCAGCGGCGCCGTGAGGTTGAGCGCCACCACCTCGGCTGTTTCCTCAGCGCCCTGTTCGTGCAGTGGGCGCACCGTCGCCAGGCCGCCGGCATTGTTGACCAGAACGTCGATTTCCGCCGCCCCGAGCGCAGCGGCGATCGCTTCCGTGTCGCGGACATCGGCGACCAGCGGCCTGACCCGCGGCCCGAGCCGCTGCTGCAGATCAAGCAGCGCATCGTTGTTTCGCGCCAGCGCGTGGACGGTCAACCCTTCCGCGACAAGGCTTTCGACGATCGCGGCACCTATGCCTTTCGAGGCACCGGTGACGAGGGCGGTGCGATACTCCATGGCCGTTCTCCCAAGCTGCGATAATTAGAGCGCGCCGCGCTCGGCAACTGTCCTGAGGATGCCGACGAGGCCGGCCTCCCGCGCCGCCTTAAGTTCCTCCTGACCGCGGCCGCCCACCGCTGCAGTCGTCGAGGCCGAGATCGCGCGGATCGTCTCGCCATCGAGCCTGGCATCGAGGAGCGTGTCCCAGATCGCCTGATAGGTGGGGCCATATTTGCCCAGGAAGTCCTCGATGCCGTCGGCATTGAGGCTGTTGGAGATGAACGAGCCTTGCAGCGTCCATTTCGGACCCGGTCCATACATGAAGGCCCGGTCGACATCCTCGACCGAAGCGACGCCGTCGCGCACCAGCGCGATCGCCTCGCGCCACATCGCGCCCATAAGGCGCAAGGCGATATGGCCGGTCACTTCCTGGTTGAGCGTCACCGGCTTTTTGCCGATGGCCTCGTAGATGGCGCGTGCCCGGGCGATCACCTGCGGATCGCTCGCCTTGCCGCCGACGATCTCGACCAGCGGCATCAGATGCGCCGGGTTGAAGGGGTGACCGAGCACGATGCGGTGAGGCAAGCGGCACTCGGCCTGCATGTCGGAGACGAGTAGCGCCGACGAAGAAGAGGCGATGATGACGTCATCGCGGACATGGTCTTCGATCTCGGCGAGCAGCCGGCGCTTGAGCCGCAAATCCTCCGGGCCGTTTTCCTGCACGAAATCGACGCCGTCCAGCGTTTCGGCCAGCGTCTGGAAAAGCTGGATCGTGCCCGGCGCGGGCGACCGGCCTTTCAACGCGTCGAGATCGGCCATCAGCGCGGGCAGCACGTCCTGGAAGGTTGCCTCGCGCCGCTCCATCGGATCGTAGACGCGCACGTCATGTCCGGCATGGGCGAAGCAGGCCGTCCAGCGCTGCCCGATCACACCGAAGCCGACAATGCCGATCGTCAGCCTTTCCATCGTCAGGCCCTCTTTCCATCGAGCGCGGCGCGGAAGGCCTCGTTGAGGTCGTTCCAGGGGATGAGCAGGTCGAGCCAGGCGCCGATCCGTCCGGCGACCAGGATCGCCTCGTCGATCAGGGCATCGAAGGGATGTGCGTCGCCCATGGCCGCCTTGAGCCGGAAAAGCAGCGCCGGCGTTTCCTCCATATGGCAGAAATCGCGAAGGCGCGTCGCAGCCTTGTCGAGCGCCAGCGCGGCGGTGTGGCGCCGCATCGCTTCGTCCGTTTCGCCACGCTCGGCGCGGATCCACCACAGGAATTCATGCAGCACCCGGGCTTCCGATTCCGCGGTGAAGACGGGTCCTGCCGGATGCATGATGGCGCGCGAGGATGTCACCCGGCTGATGTCGGACGGACAAGCGGCCCAGAGCGCCTTGCGTGCGGCGACGATATCCTGCGGCAGCAGCGATGGCGCCGGCGCAGCCGAGACACCACCGTCCACCTTGGAAAGCGTGCCTTCGAGGATGCGGCGGCCCTGGTCTCGCCTCAGCGTCGCGGCGAGTTCGGCGATGCCTTCCACCGGCGCGTCGAGATGGCCGAGCACGGTGATCTCGGCATTCTCGGCCTGCAACGGCGCGAAGGTGATTTCGAGGAACTGCCGCACCGGCCAATAGATGAAGGCGCCGGCGGTCGCGGCAAGCACATGCATTGCGCCTTCCAGATCCTCCACAAAGGGCGCATGCCAGTAGATGTGGCTGCCGGCGATCTTGGGCGTATGGAGTTGCAGGCGCATGGGCAGGGCCGAAAGCAGCGCCCGGCGGGTGCGCTCGGCATCGCCGGTGAGCCGTATCGGCCAGCTTTGCCCTTCGGCCGAGAAAATCAGATCCATCTTATTTCCCGGCGTTGAAGAAGGAGACAGGCTTCAGGATCTGGTTGCGCATGTCGAGGAGATAGTCGGTCTCGATGACCTTGCGGCGATACGCCTGCCATTCCGGATCGGCTTCCATGCGGTCGCGCCGATTCTCCCTGTCGGCGAGGCTTTCATATTTCCACAGATGCACCGTCCGCGACAGATCGCCGATATGGGTCTGGAAGAAGCCGAAAGGCTCGCCCAGATAGTGCCGCTGCATGGGCAGGCCGACATCCTCGTAGAGCTTGAGGAAATGCGACAGCTTGTTGGGGCGGGCGGTGTAGGTCCGATGGTCGAAGATCATCCCGGTCACTCCTTCTGGTATCTGGTCCGGCTATGCTTGCGCCGCTGAAATCGTGTCTGGTCTGCCGATCCGGCTCAGCCGCAGCTGCGCACCGTCTCCGCGATGAGCCTGGCCGTCAGCGCCGGCGCTTCGATCTGCGGCACATGGCCGATGCCATCGAGGAGATGAACGGCGGCGAAGGCCGGCGCGCGGGCCGCGTGAGCGGCCGGAATGACACGGTCGAGCTTGCCCCAGACGAGCCGCGTCGGGACGCCAAGTTCCGCAAGCGCCGTCGTCAGGTCGAAGCCTTGCGTTCCGTCGGGAAACAGGGTCTCGGCCATCGCGGCCAGCGCGCCGCGATTGCCGGTCCTGTCGATCTGCCTGAGCGCTGCTTGCGCATAGCCGGCGGGCAGGGCTGCCGGGTCGCCGACCATGACCGCCAGCCAGCGCTCCAGCGCCTGGACGCTGGTCGCCCGCGCAAGCCCGCCGATGAAGCCGGCGTTGATCTCGGGACCGAGTCCGCCTGGGGCGAAAAGGGTGACCGAGCGCACCGTGAGACGGCCAAACCGGGCGAGCGCAAGAGCCGCCGCCCCGCCCAGGGAGTGGCCGACGAGATGGGCGTCCTGCACGCCCATCGCTTCCAGGCGGTCGGAAAGGGTGAAGGCGATTTCCTCGATGTCCTTCGCCGGTCTTGCGGCTTCCGCGCCGTGGCCGGGCAGGTCGAGGCTGATCGTCGCGATACCTGGTTCGAGCAAAGGCACGACCTGCCGCCAAACGGAGCGGTCGGCCCCGAAGCCATGGATCAGGAGCGTCGGCACCGTTTGCCGTGCTGTCGCCGGCGCGGCAGCGAGCGACGCCGGGCAAGCGGCCTGCGCCGTCAGGATGCCGCCGGGCGCGTCCGAACGGGCGGCGAGGGCGGCATCGATGTCGCGCTTCTTGATTCGCCCTCTGGGACCGCTTCCCGCGACGGTCGAAAGGTCGAGCCCCGCGGCGGCGGCAAGCCGGCGGGCAAGCGGGCTTGCGATCGCGCGGGCGCCGGACTGGCGGACGAAGGAAGAGGCATTGGCGGCCGCGAGCGGATCGGCGGCCGCTATTGTCGCGACTGGAGCCGCCTGGCCTACCGCCGGCTTCTCGTCCGCGATAGTGCCAAGCACGGCGCCCACCGGCGCTTCCTGCCCCTCGGTGAAGAAGATGTCCGCCAGCCAGCCGTCGCGATCAGCCTCTATTTCGGTCGCCGCCTTGGCCGTCTCGACGGTGACGATGAGATCGCCGGCCTTGACCGGATCGCCCGGTTTGGCCGCCCAGGCAACCACCAGAACGGCTTCCATATACTCGCCGCCGGCGCTGTCGATGCTGATCGGATGGGTTGCCATCTGCCGCCTCCGTCACTTCAGGGTCTTCAGCGCGGCGGCGCGGATCTTCTCGGCACTCGGCAGCATCGCCGTTTCGAGCGGTTCGGAATAGGGGATCGGCATGTCCGGCAGCGTGACGCGCGCGACCGGCGCGTCCAATTCGTCAAAAGCATGGTCCATGATCGTCGCCGAAAGTTCGGCGGCGTAGCCGCAGAAACGCCAGCCCTCGTTGACCACGACGGCGTGGTGCGTCTTCGCGATCGAGGCGACGATGGCATCGATGTCGAGCGGGCGCAGCGACCGGAGATCGACGATCTCGGCCGAAACGCCGTCCATGGCGAGAAGATCGGCCGCCTTCGACGCCTCGACCACCATCTTGGAGGTGGCGAAGATCGAGATGTCGCTGCCCTCGCGCAGGATCCCCGCCTTGCCAAGCGGCACCGTCACGTCGCCTTCAGGCACTTCGCCGCGGGTGTTGTAGAGCAGCTTGTGCTCGAGGAAGACAACAGGCTGGCTGTCGCGGATCGCCGCCTTCAGCATGCCCTTGGCGTCGGCGGGCGTCGAAGGCGCGACGACCTTGATGCCGGGAATATGGGCGACCATGGAATCGAGCGCCTTGGAGTGCTGCGCGCCGGCACCGGCGCCGCCGCCGCCCTGGGTGCGCAGCACGAAGGGCATTTTCACCTGACCGTTCCAGACGTAGTTGTAGATCGAGGCCTGGTTGACCAGCGCATCAAGCGTCAACGGCATGAAATCCGCATACATGATCTCCAGCACCGGCCGGGTGCCGGTCATGGCGGCGGTCACCGCCATGGCGGTCAGCGCCTGTTCGGAGATCGGCGTGTCGCGCACCCGCTTTTCACCGAATTCCTCCATCAGCCCCTTCGTCGCCTTGAACACGCCGCCATAGCGGCCGATGTCCTCGCCGAAAAGGAAGACGGAAGGGTCGGCCTGCATTTCCTCGCGCAGCGCGGCGTTGAGCGCTTCGGCATATCGCATCATCGCCATGTCAGTGCGCCTCGCTGTAGGGATTGCAGGCTTCGTCGACCGCAAATTCCGGCATCGGGTCGGAAAGCGCGGCCTCGAAGGCTTCGTCCGTCTCGGCCTTGGCCGCGGCCTCGATCGCGGCGAGCCGCGCCTCGTCGACCTTGCCCGACAGCGCCTTGCGCGAGACGAGCAAGGGGTCGCGCGCCTTCCAGGCCGCGATGTCCTCCGGTTTCTGGTAGCCGCCCATGTCGGAGGTGGAGAAGCCTTCGACGCGATAGGTCTTGCATTCGACCATGCCGGGACCTTCGCCGCGCCTCGCCCGCTCCACCATGGCCGACACGGCACGGTAGACGGCGACCGCGTCGTTGCCGTCGACGATCTCGGCCGGCATGGCATAGCCGGCTGCGCGGATCGACAGATCCGCGACTGGCGACTGGACGTCTGAAGGAACGGTCAGCCCGAACTGGTTGTGCTCGAGCACGAAGACGACCGGCAGTTTCCAAAGTCCGGCCATGTTCATCGCCTCGTGGCAGATACCGGTCTGGGCGGCGCCGTCACCGAAAATGCACATGGCGACATTGCCGGTGCCGAGGATCTGCATCGACAGCGCCATGCCGGTGGCGGCGGGAATGCCGGCACCGACGATGGCATTGCCGCCGATCACGCCCTTTTCGGCATCGGCGACCAGCATATGGCCGGCGCGCCCGCCGCAGGCGCCCGTGGCCCTGCCGAATATCTCGGCCACCACGGGACGCATGGCCATGCCCTTGCCGATATAGACGGCGTGGCCGCGGTGCGTAGTGGCCACCTTGTCGCCCGTCTCCAACGCGGCCGTGGCGGCGACGCCGACAGCCTCCTGGCCGTCGCACCGGTGGATCGGGCCGCGTGTGCGCCCTTCCTTGTGAAGCGCTCCAAGCCTCTCTTCCAAATGCCGCACCAGCAGCATCCGGCGATAGATTTCCAGCTGTTGTTCGACCGAAGGAGTGTTCTTCACGGCTATCCCCGATTTCGTGCCGAAATTAAATACAAAAGTGTCGACACTTTGCAAGCGCTTCTGCAAGATAGGGTGAAAACAAGTTTGGAAAAGGGGACCGGCCATGCGGCTGAAGGACAAGGCGGCAATCGTCACGGGAGCGGGCGCCGGCATTGGCGCCGCCGTCACCGAACTCTTCGCCAGGGAGGGTGCCTACATTCTCGCCGTCGACCGCGACGGCGCGCGGGCCAGCGAAGTGGCGGCCAGGACCGGCGCCTTGGCGACGGAGGCGGATGTCTCCGACGAGGCCTCCGTCGCGGCGATGGTGCGCCGCGCTCAAGAGGCGTTCGGGCGCATAGACGTGCTGGTCAACAATGCCGGCTACGGCATTCGCGGTTCGGTCGTCGACACCGCGGCAGGGGATTGGGATGCGCTGATGGCGGTGAACCTGAAGGGCGTCTTCCTCTGCTCCAAGCATGCCATTCCCGTCATGGCTGCCGGTGGCGGCGGGGTGATCGTGAACACTGCCTCGAACGTCGCCAATGTCGGCCTTGCCGACCGAGCCGCCTATGTCGCCTCGAAAGGCGGCGTCGCGGCGCTGACGCGGGCCATGGCGCTCGACCATGCGGGCGAGAACATCCGCGTCAACGCGGTGGCGCCGGGCGTGACCTGGTCGAGCTATTTCGACAGCATGCTGGAGACGCATCCGGACCCCAAGGGGTTTGTCGCGGCCCTGAATGCCCGTTCGCCCATGAACCGCGTCGCGCAGCCGATCGAGATCGCCAATGCGATATTGTGGCTCGCGAGCAGTGAATCTTCCTTCGCGACCGGCTCGATCCTGACGGTGGACGGCGGTATGACCGCCTGGTGAGAGCGAGCTCCATCGCATCGCGCCGGCACGTCCTTCACGGCATCAGGCAGCGGGCGGGATGGAACGCAGGGCGGCGAGCATCTCGTCGAGGTCTGCGCAGGGCAGGCAGCCGAGGTCGGCGATATCCTTGGTAACATCAACCGGCAGGCCCGAATTGGAGTCCTTCGGCACCTCGTTCAGCCGCCCGCCGATCAGCACCGGCAAGGCAAGCCCTCGCGCCGCCATCGCGGCTTTCAGCGCCTGCGCGTAGCGAAGCGCCACGCCATTGTAGGTGCTGACCGCGATGGCGTCCGCGCCGGTTTCGGCGGCGCGAGCGACGAGCACCTCCGGATCGACGGCGACACCGGCATCGGCAATGGTGACGCCGAGGCCCTCGAGCGCCTGCTCGACGAGATATTTGCCGTGCTCGTGCACGTCGGTGGTGCCGATGCAGACGGTGAGATTCCGTGCGGCCTCCACCTGCTTTTGCGCCGCCACCCAGGCCACTGCCTTGTGGTTGAGCTCGCGCGCCCATTCGGCATGGATCAGCGGCGCGCGCCCACGCGCGCCCACTGCGCCCGGGCCGAAAAGCGCTTCGAGGCGCCGCGGTCCGATGCGGCGGATGGCCAGCATCAGCGCGGCGGGGTCGCTCACATCGACCCCTCGCTCGGCGAGGCCGGCGAGAGTTGCATCGGCAAAGCGGCGTCCGCCTTCGACGAGGATGTCGGCCATTGCCTCCGCCTTTGCCCAGTCGAACACCGGATCGTAGAAGGGCGCATGCAGCGTCAGCCGATGGGCGAATGTCTGCGCGTCGATGATCTCGTCCACATCGGGAATGCGTTGGTTCTCCGTCACGGGCACCGGATTGACCGCATGGCCCGACGGCCAGCGCCCCATCGCGAGTATGTCTGCCAGGAGATAGCTCGCCAGGCTTGCGTAATTGCCGGCGGGAGTCGACTGATAGGAGACGGTGTTGCCGAAGATCATCGTGCCCGGCGTGTCCGTGACCCGGACGAGCGCTGCGTGAAAGGCGGTGCGCGACAACGGATCGCTGAAGTGATGGCCATAGCAATGGCCAAGCCGCGCGCCGATCAGCGTCTCGACGATGTGTTTCTCCACCAGAACCATGCCGAGCGCGCAGGCCATGTCGATGAAAAGCCCGGCGAATCCGTCGTCGAGGTTGGAATGGACGAGGATCTCCGCATCCTGCGCGGCGATCAGCCCGAGCGCTGTGACGGTCGCTTCTGTGGTCGCCACGTCATCGTCCCAATAGGGCAGCCGGAAGGTGAAATACTGTCCGAGATTGCCGATGGCCGTCGCCCCGGCGGCGATCGCGGCGCGGGTGTTTTCGACGGCGCCAGGCAACCCGAGCATGAAGTCGCCGAAATGGGCGGCGGCCGGCGCGGCATTGGTGATGCGTGCGAAGTCTTCCGGACCGTTGAGCACGATGCCAGTGCCGCGCGCGGCCTTGGCGCGCATGGCTTGCGGATAGCCCATCGACCAGTCCAGCGTGATGCCGAAGCGATCGACCGTCACGCCGGCCTTCCGGCATTGCTCATGCACCTCGCCGATCGCCGCGATGGTGCGGTCGACGCTCCGGAAGCCGATATGCGCATGTTGCATGACGCGCTTTTCGGCCGCTGCCTTGCGTTTCCACGCGGCTTCGGACGGCATTCCGGTTTCGGTGAGGAAGCGGCAACTCCCGAGCCGCCAGTCGCGCGCCATTGTTCGCCCCTCGGCAAGCAGGTCTGCACCCGGCTGGAGACGCGGATCGATGAGGACGGGGGCGATGTCGGCGGTCATGATATCTGCTGCTCGGTTTCGGCGATGAAACGGCGAATGATGGCGGCGATGCCCTCGGGCTTCGCGAGGGGATGGAAATGCGCGCCGTCGACGGATGCGTATCGCGCGGCCGGTATCGCGGCGGCGATGGCTTGCGACAGGGACGGCGGCGTCAGCACGTCGCCCATGGCGGCGATCACCTGGACCGGAGCGGCGATGCCCGGCAGGTCGTCGAGACGATCGTGGTCTAGCAGCATCCGCACCCGCGCGGCGGCGACGCCAAGCGGGGCGAGGGTCCGGGAGGCGGCGGCGACGGCCGCCTCGAGCTGCGCGGAATGCGCGGCGAGGTAGGGAGGCTCGTGGCAGAGCGCATGGGTGAGCCGCTGGTAGGTCTCGGCCATGCCGGCTTCGAGCAGTTCGGCACGGGCGGTGAAGAGCGTGCGGAAGCGGGCGTCTGCCCGCGCCCAGGAACTGCTGATCGTATAGCTCAGGCCAAGATCGGCATGGTCGAGCGCTAGCACCTGCGCGATGGCGCCGCCGGTGGAATGCCCGACGACATGCACGGGCCCGCCCGTCTGCGCCAGCAGGCCGGCGACGTCGCTGGCGATCAGGGATAGGGAGTAGGGGCCTGCCGGGCGGTCGCTGCGGCCAGCGCCACGATGATCGGTGACGATCAGGCGATGGTCGGCCTCGAGCAGCCGCACCACGCCGGCCCAGAATCGTCCGTCGCCGCCGAGCCCCGGGATGAGTACCAGGCGCGGACCGCTCGCGCCAAACGTTTCGTAATGGATGCGGCAGCCATCGGCGGCGACGAAGAAGGCCATCAGCGGCGGCCTCCCATGCCGAGCAGGTCCATGTCGAGCAGATCGCGAAGCGCGGCAACCAGGCTCAGCGCCGTCAGCGCGGAGGTCTTCGGATTGCCGGCAGAGGGCGCGTTGACCAAACTGAACGAGGCGGTGCCGGCGGCGCTCTCGGCCTCGATTTCATGGCTGTTGCCGCCCGCCTTTGGATCGGCGATCACGCGCACGGTGACCTTGTCGGCGCCCACGGCCAGCGCCACGGCGAAGGCGGCATTGAGGTTTTTCGGGTAGGCCGTTGCCGCTTCCGCGGGCGTGCCCTCGAACAGCGTCACGGCATCGTCTTCGGCCGACAGGCCAAGCGCGGCGAGCTCCGCCTTCCAGGCCACCGGCGGCTTGCGTGAGGTGTAGCGCACCCGCGCGTCGGGAAGGGCAGCAATGGCACGGAGATAATCGAGGCCGCCCAGGGCGCCTGCCGGCAGGACGACGCGCGCGCCGCCATTGCGGCCGGCTGCGGTGATACGAGCATGAAGCGGCGCATCGGCCAACGCGCCGACCGACGCGATGATAGTCGGGATGCCGGCTTCGAGCAGCGCCGGCACGTAAGCGGCCACCGCCTCCTGGCCTGCCGCCTCGACCACCGCTTCCGGCCGCGCGTCGATCAATTGCTCAATCCGCGTGACCGCGCTGACCCCGGCCGGCAATTCGGGGTTGGCGCCTTCGCGCAGGAGCATCACCCAATCGATCGCGTCCGCTGAAAAAGCCGAGACGATCTCGCGCGCGATCGCGCCGTAGCCGATGACACCAAGCGTCGTCATCCGGCGTCTTCAGGAGTTACGGCTCACGGGGTCGAACTTGTCGGCTAGGTCGGCGCCGAAGACCGTCTGGCGCTCGATCTCCAGCACGTTTTCCGGGCGCGGGAAGTTGGACGGCACGCGGTCGCCCGACCTGCGCGGCTTGCCGATGAGACGAAAGAAGTCCTCGAGCCCGTTGGGCACGATCAGCCAGACCCAGCGAAGCCGCGTCTCGCCGTCATTGATGAACATGTGCCGGACATTCTTCGGCAGGAACACCACGCTGTCGGACCGTATCGGATATTCCTTGCCGTCGACGACGGCGCGGCCATGGCCTTCGATCACATAGATCGCCTCTTCGTTGCGCTCATGCGTGTGCTCGCGCACATAGCCGCCGGGCGCGACCGATTGCGTGCCAAGCGCGAACGGGTGCTCCATGCCGACGATGTGCGGCGCCAGCGCCACGTCGATATGGCCGTTCGCCGGTACCGGCTGCCAATAGCTTTCACGCGTTTCGGACCCGGAGACATGAATGCCGGATGGAGCAGGTGGAAGATGGGTGTGGTCCATGGCTCTGCCTCGAAAGGGCTGCAAATGATCGGGCGGGAGCATGCCGCTCACCTCATGGAGATTATAACGCAAAAAGTGTCGACACAATAGTAGACAGATTTTATTTCGCGCCCCTATAGTGTCGTGGCGATGACAGCAGGGGGAACGCCAATGGGCGAATTCGACGTTCTGGTTATCGGTTCCGGCTCGGCGGCCTGCTCGGCGGCGTTGCGGGCCGCCAAGGGCGGCCTCAAGGTGCTGGTGATCGAAAAGAGCGGGTGGTTGGGCGGCACCTCCGCCATGTCGGGCGCGGGGGTCTGGATACCCGCCAACCATGTGGCGGCGGACGCCGGCGTTGCCGACAGCCGGGACGACGCGCTGACCTATCTGCGCGCCGTGGCGCCTGAAGGCTGGGCGCGCAAGGAAGATGCGCTCTGGAGCGCCTTCGTCAGGGCCGCCCCCGACATGTTGCGTTTCCTCTCCGGCAGCACGCCTCTCGACTTCCGCCTTGTCAACGAGCCGGACCCCTTCGCCGAAGCGCCCGGCGGCAAGCTTTACGGCCGCATGGTTTCGCCGAGGCCGCTCAGCCGCCGCATCCTGGGCAAGTTCGCGGCGCGCCTGCGCCGTTCCACCTTGCCGCACAGCTTCAGCTACCAGGAAATCGTCGACAGCGACCTCTATCATCACCCTATCCGCGCCGGCGTCAGGCTCTGGCCGAAGCTGCTTTGGCGGCGGCTGACGAATTCCGGCGGGCAGGGCACGGCGCTGATGACCGGGCTCATCAGGGGGTGCCTCGATGCTGGCGTCACCTACCGGCTGGAAACCCGAGCCGTGGGCCTGCTTCAGGATTCGGACTCACGCGTGATCGGCGCCGAGGTGGAGCGCGAGGGCCGGCGGACGAAGCTTCTTGCCCGGCGCGGCGTGGTCATCGCGACCGGCGGCTTTGAATGGGATGCCGAGATGCGGGCGCGCCATTTCCCCGGTGCCCTGGATCGTATCGGCAGCCCTCCTACCAATGAGGGCGATGGCCAGAAGCTTGCGGCTTCCGTCGGCGCGGAGCTGGACCGCATGGATCAGGCGAACGTCTATCCCTGCCTGCCGACGCGCTACCAGGGCAAGCCGCACGGCCTGCCCATGACCTTCCAGGCCGAACCGCATTCGATCGTGGTCAACCGCGATGCCAGGCGCTTCGTCAGCGAGAACGATTTCAATATCGGCGAGGCGATCGATGCGCGCGGACCGGATGGCGCACCCGTCAATCTGCCCTGCTATCTGGTCGGCGATCATCGCTTCGTGAAGACGTCGCTGCCCTTCCGTTGGTACGCGTCCTACGAACGCCACTGGATCAAGAAGGCCGACACGATCGGCGGCCTTGCGGCAAAACTCGGACTGCCGGCGGTGGCGCTCGAAGAAACGATCGCCCGCTGGAACGGCTTTTGCGCGAAGGGACGCGATGAGGATTTCCGCCGCGGCGAGAATGGCTGGGAGGAATACAAGGCGCACGGTCCGCGGAACCGCCTGAAGCCGATCGACAAGCCACCCTATATCGGCATGACGATCAATCGCTCGATCCTCGGCACCAAGGGCGGCGCCCGTACCAATGAGCGGGCGCAGGTCCTGAGGCCGGACGGTTCGATCATCCCTGGGCTTTATGCCGCCGGGCTTGCCATGGCCAACCCGATCGGTACCCGCGCCGTGGGCGCCGGCACGACCCTCGGCCCAAACATGACCTGGGGTTTTATTGCCGCCGAAACCATCCTTCACCAGAACCGGTGAGAGTTCTCCGAGGCGAATGGGGGTCGTTTGCAGGAGGGGGCGGAATCCTACGCTAGAGCGGTTCAGCATTTCACAGAATCGCCGAACCGCTCTATCTCTTTGTTTTTACGCAATTCCGGACGGAAAACCGTTTCACACTTTTCCTGGAACTGCTCTAAGCGCGGTAGCAAGATTTCCCTGTTTGAATTCACCCTGAGTCTCCGTATCGCGCAGCGCTATGTGGTCGGCGGCTAGTGAAACATGGATTACCGAAACGACGCCGGCAATCAGGGAGACGATACCGCACGTTTCCGCCGACGAAGGCCAACGTCCGTGCGCCGCCAAGCCAAAGATCACACCAAAGACGGTCTCAGACACGATAAGCTGTTCTGCAAGAGCAATGGGCAGATTGCGCGCCGCAACGTTCCAAGACCAAACCCCCGCCGACTGAAGCCAGGATGGCAAGCGATCCGCCCAAAGGTAGACATTGCCGGCCAAGTCCCAAGAGGCGCCGAGCCTGGAAAGCCCGAACAGCCCCGTCGCCGCGCTCAAAAAGCCGCGCCCAAGCCCCAAACGATGCCATGGTTCTCTGCGGTCAGTCGGCACCAGATCTCATCTGGTTGACTTTGACGCGTGTCACGTTCCAACCGCTTCGTGCCAGAAATGGACGCTGAGTATGCGTTCTCCGAAGCCGACACGCCGCCGCTGCGATCATCGCCGAGGATCGGGGGCGACGAACCCGCAAGTCTATCGCTCTCGGTCATATATTGACTAACTACGGACTCAGGGCTAGCTTTTGCGCGCAGCCTCCTTGCAAGGCTGGGTGGCGACGAAGCCATCTGAGCAAATCAAGGCAAAAAAGCCTCCCTATGTCTCTGACAACAGAGCCACAGGGAGGCTTTTTTCGTTTGTGCAATCCCGACGAAGACGTCGGTGGTAACGGTGCTGCGTTACTCGAAGCACTGGTGTGGCTGAGCTTGCCCGAACGGCAAGATTGCAGCCTCCGCCAGGGTCAAAATGCATCCCCGGCCAATTGCGCAGACGGGCCAGCGGTTTTCACGACAGCTGTCTCAAAGGAGTAGGGGAATGACAAAGGTATCAAGGGAGGTCGAGACGCTCGGAGGTGTTGATCACGCCCTGGGCGAAGAATACGAACATGAGCCGGTGCCGATGTCGGCAAGGCGAACGACCTTTTCGGTGACGACCGTCTGGATAGGATTTCCGATGATCATCACAGGAGCCATGACAGGCTCGATCCTGGTGCTCGGCATGGGCTTCCGAAACGCGCTGACGGCGATGATCATCGGCAACGTCATCATGTTCGCCTATGTCGGCGCGCTTGGTGTTCTTGGTACCCGCCGCGGCACCAATTTCGCGCTGCTCGCCAGTATCGTCTTCGGCAAGAAGGGCTATGTATTCGCCTCTGGCCTGCTGTCGACCTTGCTGCTCGGCTGGTATGCGGTGCAGACAGGCATCACCGGTGCGCTGATCAGTTCGGCCTACAATCTCAACTATGTGGCGATGACGATCATCGCCGGGCTGCTCTACATCGGCATCACCTTCGTCGGCGTCCGCGGCCTGCACCTGATCGGGCTGATTTCGGTTCCGCTGTTCGTCGTGCTCGGCGGCTGGGTCATGCTCGACGCGGCTTCGAAGACGACATGGGATGCGATCATCGCCTATCCGGGCAACAATGGTCAGGCGACGATGACGATGGGGGTCGGACTTACCGTGGTCCTTGCCCTGTTCATTGACGCCGGAACCGTGTCGGCCGATTTCAATCGCTGGGCAAAAGATACCAGAAGTTCGGTGATCGCCACCTTTAGCGCCTTTCCGTTAGCAAACCTGCTGGCCATGCTGATCGGCGGAATCACCACCGCGGCGCTCGCCGTGCCCAACGCCAACCCGTTCGGCGCCGACAACATGTTCGGCTACATGAACGGCAAGCAGATGGCGTTCCTCAGCTTTCTGGCCTTCGTCTTCCTCTATTGCAATCTCGGTTCCGTCTGCGCGCACTGCCTCTACAATTCGGCAACGGGCTGGTCGCGCATCTTCGGCAGCCGGATGCGGCTGTTCGCGGTCTTGCTCGGCGCAATCGGCATCGTGGTGGCCGCCGGCAATGTCTGGGCCTTCTTCATCGAGTGGCTTTCGTTGCTGGGCATTCTTGTTCCGCCGATCGGCGCGATCATCCTGGTCGACCAGTATGTGTTCCGCAAGAATGCCGAGATCGACCGCGACTGGCGGCCGTCGGCTTTCGTAGCCTGGACCTTCGGGTCGTTGGTCGCCCTGGTGGTGGAGTTTTACGCCCCGCACCTGTCGACGGCGATCAGCGCGGCGGTCGCCGGCGGCGCGGCCTATGCCCTGCTTTGCCTGCTGCCGTCGCCGGCACGGGCGGCTGCCTGAGAAAACCGGGGAAGGGTCGGGACTCCCGGCCCTTCCCCATCTATGATTGAAAATGGGGAAGGGACATCAGCAATGGCTGATCATGAAATATTCGCACTGGGTGACTTTGTCCTGCAGCGAGGAGCGACGCTGCGCGACGCCGCGCTTGCGTACAAGACGTTCGGGAAGCTGAACGCCAAGCGCGACAATGTCATCGTCTATCCGACATGGTATTCCGGGCAGCACATCGACAATGAATGGCTAGTGGGCAAGGGCATGGCGCTCGACCCCGCCAGATATTTCATCGTCATTCCCAACATGTTCGGCAACGGTCTCTCGTCATCGCCGAGCAACACGCCGGAGCCTTACAACGCCTCCCGCTTTCCGCAGGTGACGGCTTACGACAATGTCAGGGCCCAGCACCGGCTGATGACCGAGAAATTCGGTGTCGAACAGATCAGGCTGGTGACCGGCTGGTCGATGGGTGCTCTGCAGACCTTCCACTGGGGCGCGATGTACCCCGACATGGTGGAGCGCATAGCACCGTTTTGCGGATCGTCAAAATGCTCGCGGCACAATTTCGTCTTCCTCGAAGGCGTCAAGGCGGCACTTACCGCCGATGCCGCATGGAACAATGGCTGGTACGAGAAGAAGCCGGAAAGGGGCTTGCGGGCCATGGCGCGGGTCTATGCCGGCTGGGGCTTCTCGCAGGCCTTCTATCGGCAGGAGCTTGACCTGAAGACGCTTGGTTATTCCTCACTTGAGGATTTCCTGGTGTCGTTCTGGGAAGGCTTCTTCCTGCCCAAGGACGCCAACAACCTCTTGACGATGCTGTGGACCTGGCAGAACGGGAACATCAGCGACAACGATCTCTACAAGGGCGACCTCAAGAAAGCCCTGAAGGCCATCAAGGCCAAGGCCTATGTCATGCCAGGGCGCACCGACCTCTATTTCCCGCCGGAGGACAGCGAGTTCGAGGTGGCCAGCATGCCGAACGCCAGGCTCGTTCCGTTCGAATCCGTATGGGGGCATTTCGCCGGTGGCCCGGGCACCAGCAAGGACGATGTGAAATTCCTCGACGGCAAGCTGAAGGAGTTGCTGGCAAGCTGACGACCGGAAGCCGGCCCGCTCCGCAAGGCGCGGGCCACGCTTCCCAAAGGAAGACCGGTCCGGGACATGGGGTTGGGGAACCCCGGGACAACAGATGGGAGCGTATATTGACGAGATCAAATACTACCTCCGAACCTTGGCGCGTCGGCGTGCTGTTTTCGCGCAGCGGGTTTATGGCGGTTATCGAAGAGACCCAGCTGCGCGGAACGTTGACGGCGATCGATGAGATCAACAACGCCGGTGGGGTCAATGGCCGCCCGATCGAACCGATCGTCTACAATCCGGGATCCGAGGCGCCGGCGTTCGGACGCTACGCCAAGAAGCTGATGGTCGAGGATGGCGTCAGCACGATCTTCGGCTGCTACACGTCCAGCAGCCGCAAGGCGGTGCTGCCGGTGGTGGAGCGGCTGAACGGGCTGCTCTGGTATCCGACGCTGTATGAAGGGTTCGAATTCTCGCCGAACGTCATCTACACCGGCGCGACGCCGAACCAGAACAGCGTCGAGCTGTGCCGCATCCTGATGGAACTTTACGGCACACGGTTCTTCTTCATCGGCTCGGACTATATCTATCCGCGCGAATCGAACCGCATCATGCGCGAGCTGATCCGCAACAGCGGCGGCAGCGTCGTTGGCGAAAGCTATGTGCGGCTGGGCGCCGCTCGCAACGAATTCCTGCCGGTCATGCGCGACGTCAAGAAGGCGCAGCCCGACGTGATCTTCTCGACCGTGGTGGGCGATGCCACGACTTTTCTCTATCAGGCCTACAGCGATCTAGGCCTCAATCCCAAAGTGATGCCGATCGCCAGCCTGACCACGACGGAAGCGGAGATCAGGGCGATGGGCCACGATGTCGGCGAGGGCCACATCACCGCCGCGCCCTATTTCCAGGGTATCGGCAACGAACGGAATTCCTCGTTCGTTCGGCGCTACAAGAAACGCTATGGCGATGACGAGCCGACCAACATGTGTCTGGAAGCATCCTATTTCCAGGTCAACGTGTTCGCCAAGACGCTTGAACAGACCAACTCCATGGACACCGAAATACTGCGCGCCTCGGTGATGGGCTCCGAGTTCGAAGCGCCGCAGGGCGATGTCTCCATCAATCCGATCTGGGGTCATGCCGACCTGTGGACACGGGTCGGCCGTGCCAACCGGCAAGGCCAGTTCGACCTGGTCTATGAATCGACGGCCTGCATACGGGCCGACCCTTATCTGATCGGCTATGGCCGCAATCTCGAATTCAGTTGAGACAGGTATGGTGACCGGCATGCTTTGCGAAAGAATGACAAGCGAGACGCTCAAATGATGAGATCTGGTCGTGAGCAGGACAGTCGCGGCGCCGGCCAGTGGCAAGAGAAGGGGCCGCATGGCCAGTCCTCGGGGCAGGCATCGCCGAAGGTATATTTCGATCTCAACGTGGCGGTCATCGTCGAGCGCGACGATGACGGGGAGAGATTGGTGCGCGAGCTGCAGAGGCTTCGCTGCAGCGTACATCACATCTGGCCGATGCCGCCGCAGATCCCGGCGCAGTTCGACGCGATCTACTGCGCGCTGACCGACGACCTGCCGCAGCGGTTGCCCTGGATACCCGGCGAGCCGGCGGCGGCCCTCGTCGTGGTGGAACGCGGCGGCGGCGCGCTTGATCTGCGGCTGATGCACAATTGCGCGGCGCATGGCGTGCTGCACTACCCGACCACCGCTCGCTCGGTGCAGGCGAGCCTTGCGCTGGCGCGCGGACACTATCTCTACGAAAAGCGTTTGCGGGGACGCATCGACAAGCTCGACGAAAGCCTGCGCACGATGCGCAGCGTCGAGCGCGCCAAGTCGTTGCTGATCAGGGTCAAACATGTCAGCGAGGAGGAGGCTTATAACTATCTCAGGCGCCAGGCGATGGAGCGGCGCGTGACGATCGGCGCGGTGGCAAATGCGATAATTGACTCGCACGAGCTTCTCAGCTAATCGTCGAATTCTGTTGGCGGCGACGATGCCGTCCAAACATCCGGGTAATGGAACCTCACGATTTTCGCTCTGGCGGGACGTGGGGTTTTTTATTGCCGAATTGACTGAATTCTCGCGGCGGCGAAGCCACGAAAAATAATGGCGACAGGGCCTCGAAACGAACTGCTGAACGCAGCTCGCTTCGGGGCCTTTTTTGTTTTGTTCAGGGAGGACGGAAGGTGATCAATAATCGTCGTAATTTCTTGAAGGGCACCGCCGCATTCGGCGCGGCCACTCTGGCCGGATTTCCACACATCTGGAGCAAGAACAGTTCACTCGCTCGGGCAGCCGGTGGCGAGATCAAGGTCGGCGTCTTGTTCTCGCTGACCGGCACAACGGCCATCATCGAGGAATCGCTCAACAAGGCGACACTGCTGGCCATCGAGGAGATCAACGCCGCCGGCGGCGCCAACGGCATGAAGCTCGTGCCGGTGGTCGAGGATCCGGCATCCGATCCGGCCACTTTCGCCGAGAAGGCCCGCAAGCTGGTGCTCAGCGACAAATGCGTATCGGTGTTCGGCTCCTACACATCGGCAAGCCGCAAGGCGGTGCTGCCGGTGTTCGAAAAGCAGAACAACCTCTATTGGTACCCCACACTTTATGAAGGCCGGGAATGCTCCAAGAACGTCATCTACACGGGTGCCGTTCCCAATCAGCAGCAGGACGACTTCATACCGTGGCTGGTCGAGAAGTTCGGCAAGCGCTGGTACCTGATCGGTTCGAACTACATCTATCCGAAGGAAGAGAACAACTACTGCAAGAAGCTGCTGGCCGAACTCGGCGCCGAGGTGGTGGCGGAAGAATATGTGCCGCTTGGCCACTCGGAATTCTCTTCGGTCATCAACAAGCTGAAATCCGAGAAGCCGAACGTCATCTTCTCCACCGTCGTCGGCGATTCAGTCGTGGCGCTGCACCGGCAATATCACGCCGCCGGGCTCGATCCGCAAACGATGCCGATGGCAAGTCTGACGACCTCGGAAAACGAGGTCGCCGCTATGGGCAGCGCGGCGGCGGCCGGACACTTCACCTCGGCGCCATACTTCATGGTCTGGGACTCGCCCGAGAACCATAAATTCGTCGACGCCTACCGGCAGCGCTGGGGCGCCGACAAGGTCACCCACTTCGTTTCCGAACCGTCCTATTTCCAGGTCTACCTGTTCAAGCAGGCGATCGAAAAACTTGCCGGCAGCGACATTGATCCGAACACCATCCGCGAAGCGGTGAAGGGCCAGGAGATCCTGGCGCCGCAAGGCAAGGTCAAGATCGAGCCTGAGAACCTGCACACCTGGCTGTGGCCGAAGATCGGCCAGTGCAAGGCGGATGGACAGTTCGAGATTTTGAAGCAATCGGCGAACTCGCTCGAACCGTCACCCTACAAGGCCTACCCGCACCAGCTCTGCACCGCGACAGGCCTGAAAGAGGTCTGAGCGGAACTCCCGAGCCAACCGATGGCGGCGAGCCAATGCGCCGCCATCTCTTTCCGAACCTGAAGGCATTCCTGATGGACGTCGTCATTTCCCAGCTTGTGACCGGTCTCAGCATCGCATCGATCCTGATGCTGGTGGCGCTTGGGCTGGCCATCATTTACGGCGTCACTGGCGTCATCAACCTGGCGCATGGCGAATTCGTTATGCTCGGCGCTTACGGCGCCTGGGTACTGCAGAGCTATTTCGGGCTCGGCCTGCTGGCGAGCCTCGTGCCGATCTTCATCCTTCTGGCGCTGTTCGGCTGGCTGATCGAGATGCTGGTCATCCGCCATCTCTATGACCGGCCGCTCGACACCATCCTGGCGACGTGGGGCATCAGCGTCATGGCGCAGCAGGCGGTGCGGCTGATCGCCGGCGGCGAGCTTCGCTATGTCGAAATGCCGGCGGCACTCGGTGGCAGCATCAGCATTTTCGGGGTCAGCGAATCCGCTTATCGGATCTTCATCCTGTTCCTGGCGCTCGCCCTGTTCGCCGTCACCTGGTTCATCTACCGCTACACGCATTTCGGGCTGAAGCTTCGCGCGATCACCCAGAACAGGGCCATCGCCAGCAGTTTCGGCATCAATTCCGGCCGCATCTATCGCGCGACCTTCGCCTATGGCGCGGGCGTCGCCGGTCTTGCTGGGGCTCTGATTTCACCGCTTAAGAGCGTGTCGCCCGAAATGGGCACGTCCTATGTCGTGGATGCCTTCATGGTGGTCGTGCTGGGTGGCGCGCAGAGCCTGATAGGAACGCTGGCGAGCTCAGGCATTCTCGGCGAGCTGACCGGCTACCTCGCTTTCTACAGCAACGACACGATCGCCAAGGCGATCGTCCTGCTCTGCATCGTCGTGCTCATCCGCTTCCGGCCGCAGGGACTGTTCACCGCTCGCACCAGATCGTGACGCTGGGCGCCCGGACAACCAAGGAAAGAAGACATTGCCTGGAAAGACGATCATTCAAGTGGCTGTGTACGCGGCGGTCTGCCTCGTCATCTTCCTCATCCCATTAGTCCTGCAAGACGCGTTCCTGCTGAACAAGTATGCCCGCTACCTGGTGTTCGGCATGCTGGCGGTGTCGCTGTGCCTGTCATGGGGGCAAGCCGGCATTCTCAACCTCGGTCAGGCGATGACGTTCGGCATCGGCTCCTATTGCATGGCGATGGCGCTGAAGCTGAAAACCATCCCCGTCCACACCGGCAGCGACGGATTGCCGGACTTCATGGTGTGGAACAACGTCACGGAACTGCCCTGGTTCTGGACGCCATTCTACTCGCTGGTCTTTGCCTTGCTGGCCGGCGTGCTGATCCCGGCCTGCTGCGCGGCGCTGCTCGGCTGGTTCATGTTCCGCGGCAGGGTCACGGGTGTCTACGCGGCGATCATCACGCTGGCCGCGATGGTGGTCGTGCAACTGCTGATCATTGACCAGCAGAAGTTCACCGGCGGCTTCAACGGCATCACCGACCTCGCCCAGTTCGACGTGGCCGGCTTCGCCTTCGATGCCTATGACTCGGCCACCTATTACCTCGTCGCCATCTGCCTGACGGCGGCGCTGTTCCTGGCGCTGGCTATCACCAAGAGCAAGACCGGCCTGATCCTGCAGGCGATCCGTGACGAGGAGGACCGGGTGCGCTTTTTCGGCTACGACGTTGCGCTCTACAAGATCTTCATCTTCTCCGTTTCGGCCGGCATCGCCGGTCTGGCCGGCATGCTCTACACCATCGTCATGGAGTTCGCTTCGCCGACATTCCTCGGCGTGCCGCTCAGTCTTTCGGTGGTGATCTGGGTGGCGGTCGGCGGCCGCCAGAGCCTGCTTGGCGCCATGCTGGGCGCGATCATCGTCACCGGCGTGCAGGGTGCCCTTTCGGAATCGGAAACCTTCCTCGACAGCTGGACCCTGGTGATGGGGTTGCTGTTCGTCATCGTCGTGCTGTTCATGCCGAAAGGCATCGCCGGCGGCATGGAATTGTTGGCGAACCGTTTCGGCGGCCATCGCGCGGTCCCGGCTGTCGCCGCTCCGAAGCCCGCAAGGGCCGAAGCCGACGATGCCCGCCGTGCGGAGAGCCTGTCATGAGCGCGGGCCAGGAAGACCTGCTGGTGATGGACAAGGCAAGCGTGAGCTTCAGCGGCTTCCGTGCCGTGTCGGAGCTTGATCTGACGGTGAGAAAGGGCGAGTTGCGTTGCCTCATTGGTCCCAACGGGGCCGGCAAGACGACGACGCTCGACCTGATCTGCGGCAAGACGCGGTTGACGTCTGGCGAGATCCGCTTCGAGGGGCGGGCGATCCAGAAGCTTCCCGAACACCAGATCGCGCGCGTAGGCATCGGCCGCAAATTCCAGGTCCCGAGCGTGTTCCGGGAACTGACTGTCCGCGACAATCTCCACATCGGCCATTCGCGCAGGCCCGGCGTCTTCCGCAACCTGTTGACGTTCGGGCGCAGCGCCGACGCATCCGGCATCGATCGGCTCGCCGAAATGGTCGGCCTTGAGAACGAGCTCGAAATAGAGGCCGCGCATCTCTCGCATGGCCAGACGCAATGGCTGGAGATAGCGCTGCTGCTGGCCCAGGACCCGACGCTGATCCTGATGGACGAGCCGACAGCGGGCATGACGGCGCAGGAAACCATGAAGACCGCGCAGCTGTTCAACCGGCTTCGCGGCCGTCACACGCTGGTGGTGGTCGAGCACGACATGGGCTTTGTGCGCGACATCGCCGAAACCATCTCCGTCATGCATCAGGGCCGGCTGCTTGCAGAGGGGCCCATCTCGGATGTCGAACGCAACAAGGAGGTGCGCGACGCCTATCTCGGATCGGGAGGAATCGGCCATGCTTGAACTCGCTGACGTCGATGGTTTCTACGGTCGCAGCCGCGCCCTGCAGTCGCTGACGATGCGGGTCGGCAATGGCGATTTCTTCAGCGTGCTCGGCCGCAACGGCGTCGGCAAGACGACGCTGCTGCGCACCATACTCGGCCTGATGACCAGGACGACCGGCAGCATCCGCCTTGATGGCGAGGAACTGATCGCCAAGCCGACGCATGAGCGGTCGCGCGCCGGCGTCGGCTATGTGCCGCAGGGCCGTGGCATCCTGCCGAACTTCACCGTCCGCGAGAATCTGATGATCGGCACGTTCGCCAGCAAGGCCAGCGATGGGCGCATCGCCGAATGGGTGCTCGACCTGTTCCCGATCCTCAAGGAGTTCATGCACCGTCGTGGTGGCAACCTTTCCGGCGGCCAGCAGCAACAGCTGGCCATCGCCCGCGCGCTGCTGTCGGAGCCGAAGATCATGCTGCTCGATGAGCCGACCGAAGGCATCCAGCCCAACATCGTCGAACAGATCGAGGATGTGCTGATCGATCTCAACCGCAAGCGTGGCCTGACGATCATCCTGGTCGAGCAGAATCTCCGCTTTGCCAGGCGTGCCTCACAGCATTTCGCGATCCTCAATCGCGGCAGCGTCGCCGTTGGGGGACCAATCGACAAGCTCAGTGACGATCTCATCCACCAGCACCTCGTCGTCTGAGGCGAGCAGTATTCAACAGGAGGACTAGAAATGTACCACGGCGATATTTCGAGCAGCAACGACACCGTCGGAGTCGCGGTCGTCAACTACAAGATGCCGAGGCTTCACAGCCGCGAAGAGGTGCTGGCCAACGCCCACAACATCGCCAAGATGGTCGAAGGCATGAAGACGGGCCTGCCCGGCATGGATCTGGTGATCTTCCCGGAATATTCGACGCATGGCATCATGTACGACCAGCGCGAAATGTATGAGACGGCTTCGGCCATCCCCGGCGAAGAGACCAAGATCTTCTCCGACGTTTGCCGCAGGGCGCGGGTATGGGGCGTTTTCTCGCTGACCGGTGAGCGCCACGAGGAGCATCCCAACAAAGCGCCCTACAACACGCTGATCCTGATCAATGACCAGGGCGAGATCGTCCAGAAATACCGGAAGATCATGCCGTGGGTACCGATCGAGGGCTGGTATCCCGGCGACTGCACCTATGTCTCGGAGGGACCGAAAGGGCTCAAGATCAGCCTGATCATCTGCGATGACGGCAACTATCCTGAAATCTGGCGCGATTGCGCCATGCGCGGCGCCGAACTGATCATCCGCTGCCAGGGCTACATGTATCCGGCCAAGGAGCAGCAGATCCTGATCTCGAAGTCGATGGCCTGGGCCAACAACGTCTATGTCGCGGTGGCCAACGCGGCCGGCTTCGACGGCGTCTATTCCTACTTCGGCCATTCCTCGATCATCGGCTTCGATGGCCGGACGCTGGGCGAATGCGGAACCGAGGAAAACGGCATCCAGTATGCGCAGCTGTCGACATCGCTGATCCGCGACGCCCGCCGCAACATGCAGTCGCAGAACCACCTCTTCAAGCTGGTGCATCGTGGCTACACCGGCCTGATCAACTCGGGCGACGACGCGCGCGGCCATGCGGTCTGCCCGTACAATTTCTACAAGAACTGGATCACCGATCCGGAAGGGACCCGCGAGGTTGTGGAAGCAATGACACGACAGACCGTCGGCACGCCGGAAAGCCCGATCGAGGGCATTCCCAACAAGGTCACGGCGCACCGCTGACCCCCGGGTCGAGTGGCCACGGGGTCCGCTCTGGCGCGGCGCCGGCTCTCCGGACCCCGCGGCCACGTCGTCACAGATCACGACGCATGAGGTCAGACGAAATGCACGACAGAAGCGGAGCCGCGCTCGATTCAAGAGCGCAACAAGATCTCGCGCTCGACCCCTTCCGTATCGCCGGCGAACCGTATTACCGCCCCGTTGCCCATGAGGTCGCGCTGTTCGAAGCCGCCCACCGCTCACGCATGCCGGTGATGTTGAAAGGGCCGACCGGCTGCGGCAAGACGCGCTTCGTCGAACACATGGCCTGGAAACTCGGCAGGCCGTTGATCACCGTCTCCTGCCACGAGGACATGACTGCGTCGGATCTGGTCGGCCGCTATCTGCTCGATGCGGTCGGCACTGTCTGGCATGACGGACCGTTGACGCTCGCCGTCCGCTCCGGCGCCATCTGCTATCTCGATGAAATCGTCGAGGCGCGCCAGGACACCACCGTCGTCATCCATTCGCTGACCGACGATCGGCGCATCCTGCCGCTGGAAAAGAAGAACGAGGTGCTGAAGGCGCATCCCGATTTCCACCTCGTTATCTCCTACAACCCCGGCTACCAGAGCGTACTCAAGGACCTGAAGGAATCGACCAAGCAGCGTTTCGGCGCGATCGCCTTCTCCTATCCTGTCGCCGCGATCGAAGCCGAGATCGTCGCCGCCGAGGCAAGGGTCGACCGACGCACGGCCGCCACGCTGGTCAATATTGGCGCGCGGTCGCGGAACCTGAAGGGCCACGGTCTGGAAGAGGGCGCCTCGACCCGCATGCTGATCAATGCCGGCCTGCTTGTCGGCAACGGCATCGCCCTTGCCGAGGCCTGCGACGTGGCACTCGTGCTGCCGATCACCGACGACCCCGATATTCGCGATGCGCTGAGGGCGGCGATCGCTGCCTGCGTCTGAGCGATCGGGCAATGACTGGAGACGAGACACAAGACGGCGACGCATCGGTTGGCGTCGGCACCATGCGGGGCCGCGCGCCAGACGCCGTGCTTCGCGCCGCATTTCCGGGCGATGCCTATGCTGCCTGGCTCAAGGCTTACCGGCGCCTTGCCGGGGCCGGCTATGGCGGCGACGTCGCCGAAGCGTATGAACGGCAGGCGCCCGACGTGGCGCGGTTGAGCTCGACCGATGTCGCCATCGATCTGGCGGCGTCCGTCTCCAACATGGCGATACGATCGGGCAGCCGGGCTGCCTCCCAACTCCCGGCGGCGACGGTGGTTGCAGCGAAGCGGCTGACGGCATCGGGCGCGCTGCGCCGCTGGCTGCGGCTCATCGAGCAAGTGACCCTGCAAGCTCCTGAATCGATGGTCCCGATCCTTGAGCGGACCGACTATCTTCTTGCCCGGCTCGATCTTGCCGGTCTGGAATCCTGGCTGAGGATCGGCGTTCGCACAGCCGTTGGCGATGCGGCGCGACGGTTGCGCTTCTTCACGCTGGAAGACCCTGAAGCCCAGCGTTGGCTGCAGCGTGAATCCGGCGAGGTTGGCTTTCTCGACCTTGAGGGGCGTCTCAAGCCGTTTCTCTCGGCACTCTGGGGCATCAGCCCGCCGTTGCGCGAGGTCCCGGCCGGCGCGCCGGAAAATGCCAGGCGACGGCCGGGGTTCGACGATGGCGTGGTAAGGATGCCGGCATCCTTTCCGGGCTTTGTCGCGGCGGACTCGGAGAAACTCTATCGCGCCGCTGTCGCGCATGTCGGCGCCCACCACCGGTTCACGCGGAAAAAGTTCAAGCTCGGCGGGCTGCGGCCGGCTCAAGTCGCGCTGGTGTCGCTGGTCGAGGACGCCAGGGTCGATTGGCTGGCGATGCGGGAGCTTCCCGGCCTTGCCCGTCTGTACCTACCTTTTCATGTCGCGCAGGCAAACGGGCCAAACACCGCTCCAAGCCTGTTTGCCCGCCTGTCGCGGGCACTGATCGACCCGGCCTACGAGGACGACAACGGCTGGATAGACAAGGCCAGGAAGGCATTCTTCGCCGACAGCGATGCCCTGAGCGACCAGCAACTCAGCCGTCGCATCGGCGACCTGCTCGGCAATGATCTTGGCCAGATGCGGGTGCAGTTCGATGCCAAGGGCTATATCGTGCAGCCGCCTTACCGCGACGACAATCTCGGCCTTTGGGATTTCGGCGACGACGACCAGCAGCAGGCGGTGGAGGCCGAGCAGATCGTGGAGTCGGTCAGGATCAGGACCGAGGTTGGCGAGGGCGGCGAGCCGCAGCGCGACGACGCTGACGATCTGGATGAGGCGGCTGGCCGCGCCAGCCTCGTCGAGCCGGAAATGGACGGCATGCTGGCTGGTCGCTACCCCGAATATGATTATGTCACCGGCCGCGAAAGACGAGAGTGGACAACTGTCCGCGAATATACGCCTAGGCGCGGTTCCACCGAAGCGCTGCTAAGGCTTCGCGACGAGCGGGCCGATCTGGTCAACCGGCTCAGCGCGCTGATCCGTTCGGCGCGCGTCAGCCGCACCGAGCGGCTGCGCCGTCAGCCGGAGGGCGAGTTCCTCGACCTCGACGCCTGTATCGATGCGGCAATCGCGCGGCGTATCGGCGAGCCGCCAAGCCCGCGCGTGCATGGCCGCTACGAGCGGCGACATCGCGACCTCAGCGTCCTCCTGCTTCTCGATACGTCGCAATCGACAGCCGAAAAAGTGCGGGGTTCCGGTCGGTCCGTTCTGGATATCGAGCGTCAGGCGGCAACGCTTCTGGCGCATGCCATGTCCGAACTTGGCGATCCCTTCGCCATTGCCGCATTCTGTTCCGACCGCCGTGAAGATGTGCGCTATACTAGGGTCAAGGATTTCGGACTCCCCGCCGATCTTACGACCTACGCACATCTCGCCGGTCTCGAAAGCGCGTTTTCCACGCGGCTCGGCGCCGCCATCCGGCATGCCGGAGCATCGCTGGCGCGCCGGCTTTCTTATCGTCGGCTTCTGCTTGTCGTCACCGATGGCGAGCCGTTCGATATCGATGTCGAGGATCGCCTCTATCTGGTGGAAGACGCCCGCAATGCCGTGCAAGGTTTGAACCGCATGGGCATCGACACATTCTGCGTCGGGCTCGATTCGACCGCCGATTCCTCGCTCGGCCGCATCTTCGGACGGCGCAACACGCTCAGCATCAACTCCGTCGATCGCCTCGTCGACCTGCTGCCGCGGCTCTATCTGAAAATCACGGCTTGATCGTTTCCCTGTTGAGCCTGCCGAAATTCGAAGTGAGAAGGCGATCGATAGACAAGCGGCTCCTTGATGTGACGGATCAGGCTATCCTCATCCGTCGCTATACCCAGGAGCGTCGCTGCCTCCTTCGAGCTGATAAGCTTTCTCCTGGCCATTCGCGTTCTCCCTTGGCGCACCAAACCCGACGCAGTTTTTGACGGTCCGGGAATCGACCATGCGCCGGCTCCGGACCTGGCATCGAAAGGTCTGCTGCCCTATCGGCCCGAACTCGGTCGTGTGGCCGCCGTCAGCGACAGAAGGTTGGAGGTCGACGGCACCATGTCTGGCGTTGACAGTCGCGCAAAGCGGACGCGGTTGCGACCTTCGGATTTTGCACGATAAAGTGCGGTGTCTGCGCGCTCGATGAGCTCAGCCCACGCGACTTCGCCGCGGCGGCCCCGCGCGACGCCGAGGCTCGCCGTCACACGGAAGGGCGTCCCATCGGGCGTGGTGAACGTGTCGGTCTGAATGGCCAGGCGAATTTTTTTCGCAATCGAGATCGCGCCCGATAGATCAACGTCGGAGATGAGGATCGCAAATTCCTCACCGCCGAAGCGGGCGATAATGTCGCTTTCTCTGAGGTGAGACCGCAGGAGTTCCGCGATTTGGATCAGCACGCGATCACCGGTAAAGTGGCCGAAGGTGTCGTTCACGTTCTTGAAGTGATCAATGTCCATGAGGATAAGGCAGAGAGCGTCGCCCGCATGTTCTCCAAGCGAGGGCGATCGCGCGAAGCGGTCGAGCATGCGCCGGTTCAGGAGACCGGTCAGACCATCAGTCTCTGCCTGACGCCTAAGCTCGTGCGTGAGGAACGCGCGCTCCTGCAGCTTTCCTTGGAGGACTTCGATGGCGTGGAAGAGACTGCGGATCTCTCCCACCTGAGTGGGGCGGGCCGGTAATGTGACGAGGCGATCGGCTGCCAATCGAAGGACGGCGTCGTGCACTTGCATGAGCGGGCGAAACACATGTGCCCGCGCCGACAAGACGATGCCGACGAGGATAGTAAGGACGGCGGTCGACACCAGGACGGTCGTAACGAGGCTTACAAGTGCGCTGGTCCTCGCGTCGGCAAACCGTTCGACGACGGCATCGAGGAACGCTGCCCGATAGGTCTCGATAGGCCGCATGGTTGGGACGAAGCGATTTGTGAATTCCGTCGCTGTCACGGTATAGGGCGGATTGCGCCGTCCCTCGTCGATGACTTGATCGACTAAGGCAAGGCCGTGGCCAAAAAAGGCTCGGTCGATTTCATCGCGGCTCGCTGCGAGCGACGGCACGTTATAGAGGTTGGTTTGGCTGCTGATCAGTTGCCAGAGCTCGAGGAGCCCACCCTGGCTGCGCCGACTGTCGATTACGTTCTGCAGCGGCATTTTTTGGTTGGTGGCGAGCGGGGCCATAATCTCGGAGCCAACCCTGCCGCCATGTTCGCGAAGATCGCTGAGCATCTGTCCGATAAGGGCGGGTGCGGCGAGGCCCGTACTATGTTGAGCGAGTTCATTGGAGTTCCAGGCAATTACGACGCGAAACCGATCCGACACCGCGAACATGCTGTCAATCGCATCCTGGATTTCGTCGAGCTTCAGCGAGGCGCGCGGGATCGATGCGATCCCATCGACCTTGTTTCGTGCGAGGGTTAGCTGGTCGCGGACATCTTGCAGCAGATCCTGCGGGACTCGGTGACCGTGCAGCCCAAAGGGAACGTCGGATACAGCCGCGAGCTGAGCTAAAGCTGCATCGTTTCGCGCTCGGAATTCCACCAAACGCTTCATGCCGGGACTATCGATAGACGGGTCCTCGGACATGACGATATTGGCGGGGCCTCGCTCGGCTGCCAGAGAGTTCGCGGTATCGAGGATCAGTCGGTATTGCCGGATGTCGTGGAGATTCTGTCGCGCAACAGCGAAATCGCGATAAGTCGGCGCAACAATGGACAATGCAAGAAGCGATGTGCAGAGGATCGCAAGGAGAATGCGGACCGACAGCTTGCGATCGAAAGTTCCATGTGAGTTGACTTGAGTTTGCCGAATATTATCAGCATCGTCTGCGCGCTCTTTGGAAGTTCGTTCCCAGTCTTTTGCCGATTCGAAAATAAACTCTTGGACATGGACGTTGACTTACCAGCGTGTTGGCGTTTCCCATTCAATGCTACGACATTGCCAACCGGTATGCCTCGCCGGAACATAGCGCAACCGGCCTTCGTATTCGTGAAGGCTTTTGGTTAGAGCTTTATTGATTTGAGCCGCAAGCGCTTATGCTTGGGCATTTCAGCGTGCTGTCGAGTTGCTTGCGGAGCGCCTTGTCCAGGAGGGCGGAGACCCGGCCGCATACATCGCAGATCGTGAATACGAGTTGGGTTTCCGCCGCCAGCGGATCGGCAGCGGTCGCCGCTGCTATGAACGCGCCATGGTGTGAACCCGATAGACGAGGCGTAAGGCGACCAGCTTTTCCAGCGCTCTGTACACCGGCAATGGATGACGGATACCAGTTCCCTCCAGCGCGCTAAGAATAGCGTAGGCGCTCACAGGAATTGGGGAGGCTTCGACCGCACCGAGGACGAGTTTTTGATTGCGGGTTAACGAGAGCTCTCGATCATTGCATCACTGTTATCTCATAACAAGGCTTCGTCAATGCCTTGAACCATGCGCCGGCCTCTTCCTCGACGAACAGGGGTTCATGAAAGCCCGGGGAACGAGCCGGAGCCGTTCTCGGCCGTCTAGCCGCTGTCGAACCGCAATGCTGCACTGAACACCATGCTCAAGCTAGCGGGCAAAATGGGCCGGATCGCTCAACTCAGTTGATCTATATCGCCAAGTTTTCGCGTGGTTCGCTAGACCGTTGCGATATAGTATCGGCGTGATGACAAAAGGACGGTTCAAGATAGCCCGTTGCGGGATGGAAGGCGTGGACGCGGTGTCGGCCGATACGTCGCATGCGTTCGGGCGGCATACCCATGACCAGTTCGGGATCGGCGTCATCCTGCGCGGCGCGCAGAAATCCATGAGCGGCAGAGGTGTCGTGGAAGCGGAAGCCGGCGACGTCATTACGGTCAATCCCGGCGAAGTGCACGACGGCTCGCCCCTCGGAGAGGGCGGCCGGGCTTGGCGGATGCTCTATTTCGACCCGGCTGCGTTGGCCGGCCCTATCCGCACCGTGACGGAAGGCAGCACCGGTAGCGCCGAGCTTTCGCATCCGGCGATGCGCGATCCGGCATCGGCGGCGTGCTTTCTGTCTCTCTTTCGCACGATGACCGATCCACACGGCGGGTATAGCGAGATCGAGGGCCGGGAAAATCTGCTTCTGCTGCTGGCGCCGCTCGTCGGCCGTCGCGATCGGAAACAACCCGGAGCACCCAAGGCGATACAACAGGCGCGTGAGCGTATCGACGATGATCCGTCTGCGCCGCTGTCGCTTGGAGAACTGGCCGCCATCGCGGGGGTCAGCCAGTTCCAACTTGTGCGGGGCTTCTCGAAGGCGACCGGCCTCACGCCACACGCCTATCTCATCCAGCGCCGGCTTCAGAGATCGCGAAAGATGATCGCGGCAGGCGCGACCCTCGCCGATGCGGCGCAAGCGGCTGGCTTCGCAGACCAAAGCCACATGACCCGGTTGTTCGTCCGCACGTATGGCATGTCGCCCGGCCTTTATGCCGCCGCGGTGAACTGAGCTGCAATTTCCTTCAAGACGGGGCGAAGCGGGACCGTGAGAATGGCTCGAAAAACAATCGAGCTCCGAGTATGCCCATGCAGTTTTGCTATGCCCCTGATATTCGAACCGCTTTTCCGCAACTCCAATCGCGCGTCCTGCTCGTCGACGGGATCGACGCAAAGGCTGACCCTTCCGCCCAGATCGCGCGGCTGAATGCGATTGCCGATAGACGGCTTGCCGCCACCAGTGAAGGGGAATTTCCCGAGATACAGGCGTGGCGGCGTGCCTTTTCCGCAATGGGGCTTAAGCCGACTAACTATCGGTGTGCCTCAGAAGCGCTGCTGAGGCGCTATCGCAAAGAGAGAGCTCTCCCCGCGCTTCATCCCCTCATCGACCTGTGCAACGCGGCCTCGCTCGCCTTCGCCATTCCGGTCGCAGTGTTCGATACGGCCAGGGTCACTGGCGCGATAACCGTTCGACCCGCCTATGGCACCGAAATCTATGAGACCTTTGCCGGTGACGTCGAACATCCCGAACGTGGAGAAGTCATCTTCGCCGATGATACCAACCGAGCTCATGCGCGCCGCTGGACCCACCGTCAGAGCGGTTGGTCAGCCATTCGCCCGGATACCACCCAAGCCCTGATCGTCGTCGAAGCCCTCCACAAGACGGCCGGCGACGATCTTGCCGTCCTCACGTCGTCGCTTACCGAGGCGCTTGCCGCGAACTGGCCTGCCGCTGCGGTGACAGAATTGGAACCGCTATGACGCTGGAATTTCTCCTCACCTCTCTGGTCATCATCGCATCGCCCGGCACCGGCGCGATTTACACCGTGGCGGCCGGTCTTTCGGGCGGCACGCGGGCGAGCTTCATTGCCGCCTTTGGCTGCACGCTCGGGATCGTCCCCCATATGCTGGCGGCCGTCAGCGGGCTCGCCGCGCTGCTTCATACGAGCGCGCTGGCCTTCCAGATTCTCAAATATCTCGGTGTCGCCTATCTGCTCTACATGGCCTGGGCGATGTTCCGTGATCGCGGATTGCTCAGCCTGAATGACGAGGCGGCGGGCAAAAGCGTCCGGCAGGTGATCGTTTCGGCTATCTTTATCAATCTGCTCAATCCCAAGCTCTCCATCTTCTTCTTCGCCTTCCTGCCGCAATTCGTGAAGGCGGATGACGCGTCGCCCGTGAGTCGGATGCTGGAATTGAGCCTAGTATTCATGGCGCTGACGTTCGTGATCTTCGCTGCCTATGGAGCGTTTGCCGCTGCTGTTCGGCGGCATGTCATCTCCAGCGCCTCCGTCCAGACATGGATGCGGCGCGGCTTCGCTGCTGCTTTTGCTGCGCTGGCTGCACAACTCGCCTTGGCAAGCCGTTAGGCGTTAGGCTGCCAGCCTCGTCAGAACTCCCGAACTCCCAGAGGAAGAAAGGATACAAGTAGCCGACAGGAAGCATTCTCATGTATCTGATTCAACTGCGCTAATTCAGAGCGATCCAGTGCAGTTCGAGATTTACTTGTATCTTTTGGGCGTCCGACCATTGCTCATGGAGATACGCCTTGGCACCACTTTATCGAACCATAGCCGAGCAGCTACTGAGCGAGTTTTCCGGCGGCAATCGCTCCGCCGACATCGCGTTGCCATCGGAAGCCAGCTTATAGCGAGCGAGCCTTTGGGATCAGCCGCACCACGGTCCGCAAAGCATTGGCGGAACTTCAGTCCACCGGATGGTGGCGACGCGGCGCGGCGTTGGATCGCACTTCCTTGCGGACAAGATCAACAAGCCGATTTCGTCGCGTGTGCATTTCCCAAACAGGACGATCGGCCCACACCTTTCAAACTCGGTTGGCGCTCTCTTCGAAAATCCAATCACGGAACGCGGCGACTTTGGTCGTCGCCATCGCCTCTGGCCGCGCCACGAAATAATAGGCATCAGCCGTCGGCGATGATCCTTCCAAAGCGAGAACAATTCGCCCGGAGCTCAACTCGTCACTGGCATAGACATCGCGAACAAGAGCCAGGCCTTGGCCGGCGATCGCAGCGCGGATCAGGAGTAGGTCGTTTTCGAAGCATGGACCGTTTCTAGCTCGTTCGTCGATCGCGCCAACTCCGCGCGCGCGAAGCCACAAGGGCCAGTCGGCGCGATCCCGGTCCTGAAGAAGCGGATGGTGAAGGCAGTCGTTTGGCTCCAGCATCGGCGGGCCGCCTGCCAGAAGGGCAGGGCTCCCGACGCAGATGAGTTGTGGCGTGAACAGCCGCACAGCTTCCAGGCCGGAATAGCTTCCGGCGCCGTGACGGAGCGCCACGTCGACGCCCTCACTTCGCAGGTCGACCAGTCGGGGCGTGGTGTCGACACGAACATACAGATCTGGATAGCGGGCGGAGAAGCGACCAAGCCGAGGAACGAGCCAGGATGCTGCAAAGGAGGGGGTGGTGCTTACGGTGAGGATTTTGCGACTGGGCGATGCGACGGCGAAGAGACCCACTGCGTCTTCGATCTGTTGAAAGCCTGCGGACAACGGTTCGAGCAGCCGCATTCCGTCGGCCGTCACGCGAACCTCGCGATTGCGCCGCTCCAGCAGCGTGACGCCAAGCCTGTGCTCAAGAAGCTTGACCTGCTGGCTGATTGCTCCCGGCGTGACGCCAAGAGCCGCGGCCGCGCGCTTCACGCTGCCGTGGCGTCCAACTTCGGCAAAGGCCCGCAGGGCGAGGAGGGAGACCGGTGGTTGCATGTCGTCAGTTTAGGTGAGCTAAACCGGCACGCAAGAGATGTGGTTTGTTGCTGCTGCGCTGATTGTGCAGGGTCGCGGCGATGAACGCAATTGCCGAGATGATAACTACAGGCCCAAAGTCAGCTATCAGCGATGGCCTGCTGGCAATTTTGGCGATTGCGGCTGGGCTGACGGTCGCCAACAACTACTATAATCAAGCGATGCTCGGTTTGCTGGCGAGCGAGTTCCAGCTGTCCGCGGGAACGGTTTCGCTTCTCCCGGTTTTGACCCAACTCGGTAATGTCGCCGGCATCTTGTTTCTCGCTCCGCTCGGCGATCGTCTGGAGCGTCGGTCCCTCATTTTGATAACGATGGCGGTGCTGGTCGTGGCGCTCCTTGTTGCTGCCGTCGCTCCGAGCTTCGCATGGCTCGTCATCGCCGGCATAGGCATCGGGCTGTTCGCCACCGTCACCCAGCAAATCGTGCCGCTCGCGGTGCATCTGGCTTCCCCGTCCGAGCGTGGGCGCGTACTTGGCATCGTGACCGGCGGCATTCTGATCGGCATCGTGCTCGCGCGCACGATCAGCGGTATCGTCTCGGACCTGTGGGGTTGGCAGGCGGTGTTCTGGGCCGCTTCCGGCTTGATGATCACGACGGCGGCGGTGTTGACCGTAACCTTGCCGCGCGTCGAACCGAGCACGGATTTGAGCTACGGACGGCTTCTGGGATCGCTCTGGAGCTTGCTCCGGACGCATCGTGTGCTGCGCCAAGCGATCACGGTCCAGGCCCTGATCTTCGCCGCTTTCATCGGTTTCTGGTCCAATCTCGCATTGGTCTTCGCTGCGCCGCCTTACCGGTTCGGTGCGACAGCAGTGGGCTTGATGGCGCTGGTCGGGGTCGCCGGCGCGCTGGCGGCGCCGCTCGCGGGGCGTTTCGCCGATCGGCGCGGGCCTGACACGACGGTGACGATCGGCACCGGGCTGGTGGTCCTCGCCTTTGCCATCTTCGGCCTATTTCAGGGTTCGCTCGTGGCGATGATCATCGGCGTGCTGATCCTGGACGTAGCGGTGCAATCGTCCCAGGTTGCGAATCAGGCACGGGTTTATGCGCTGGATCCCGACGCACGCAGCCGTCTCAACACGATCTTCATGGCGACCATGATCCTCGGAGGCGCGGTTGGTGCCGGAGGCGGCGGGCTCGCTTATTCGGCATGGGGATGGAGCGGGACATGCATCTTTGGGGCAGCGTCGGCCGGGCTTGCTCTGTTGATGTCGCGATCCTGATGGCTCGCGGCAGTGGACTCGAGATCAGCCCATCATCGGGCGTCTTGGCTGGCGTCCTGAACTCAGGACTCGCTTGGTGACGATCCTCGCCGTTCTGGAAGTCGCGCGTGGACGAGTATGACGTTGGGCGTGACGTAATCGGCGAACCACTGGAGACAGCGAAGGAGGACATATCGCGCAGGATCAGACCGATTGCGCTTGAAAATGCTGTTCGGCGCCGAAATCGCAGCGCCTCCCGGAGGATAGGATATTCAGTAACGAACGCGGGTGGTGAGGAAGATTTTCGATGAACCAGGTGGTGCCGGACGAAGTCGCATTGCAACGGCAGGTCAACAGGCGACAATTGCAGATGATTATTGCCGGGCTCGGCGAGGGCATCATTCTTGTCGACCCCAAAGAAGGTATCGTCTGGGCAAACGAAAGTGCGTTGGCACTTCACAATATTTCGGAGCTTCCCCAGCTTGGCACCTCGGCGGCCGACTATCGCGATAGTTTCGAGCTGAAGTATCGGAACCATCACCCTCTGGATGAGGGCCAATATCCGGTCGACCGTCTCCTGGCGGGGGACGAGTTTCGCGACGTTACTGTCGAGTTGGCGAGAAAGCGTTCAAACACCATCGAGGATCGACGACGCGTCTTGAAATTCCACGGCTTCGCGCTCCCGGATGCGAAGGGAAATCCGGAATCCTATGTGCTCGTTATCGAGAACGTCACCGAGAAGATAAGCGCCGAGGAACGGTTCGAGCGAGCATTCGCGGCCAATCCTGCGCCGGCGCTCATCTGTCGGCTTTCCGACCTGCGCTATGTCAGGGTCAATTCCGGATTCCTGCAGATGACGGGTTGTAGTCGCGACGACGTTATCGGGCGCTCGACCTACGAGTTCGATGTACTTGAGAACGCGGGGGCGAAAGAGGCGGCCATCGCCAGCCTTCGCGAAGGTCGGACCATTCCTCAGATGGAGTCAATGCTCCGGCTGCCTGACGGAGGCAAGGCTGTGATCGTCGCAGGCCAGCCAATCGAGATCGGTGATGAGAAGTGCATGCTCTTCTCCTTCATCGACATGGAGCCTCGCAGGCAAGCGGAGGATGCGCTGCGTCAGAGTGAGGAGCGCTTTGCCCGGTCATTCCGGCTGACGCCCATCCCGACGATGTTGTCGACGCGCCAGCAACTCCGTGTTCTGGACGTCAACGACGCCTTCGAGGCTGTCCTCGGCTATGAGCCGGAAGAGGTGATCGGTCGGACCAGTCCGGAGCTTCCCATTTGGGTCGATGCGGCCTCGGGCAAGCGTCTCGATCGTGAGATCGAAGCGGCGGGCAGTTTGCGCAAGCTCGAACTTCAGTTGCGAACCAAGCACGATGAAGTGCTTGATTGTCTTGTTTCGACGGAGACCATCAGTATTCAGGGGGAAGAGTGCGTCCTGACGGTCATCCAGGACATTACCGAGCGGAAACGCTCGGAGGTAGAACTAATCGCCGCGATCGAGGCGGTGATGCAGGATACGTCCTGGGTTAGCCGCACGATCATCGAGAAACTCGCTCACCTGCGTCGACCGGGCGCGTCGGGCAAGCCGGAGGCCGGACTTGCCGATTTGACACCGCGGGAGCTTGAGATCCTTGGCCTGATGTCTCAGGGATTGAGCAACGTCGAGATTGTCAAAAAGCTTGGGGTGACGCAAAATACGGTTCGTAACCACATAGCTCGGATTTATGTGAAGGCTGACGTGCATAATAGAGCGGGCGCCGTTGTCTGGGCACGTGAACGTGGCTTCACCGGGATTGGCGCAGGAAGCTCGAAGCGGCCGCGACGACACTGAATAATGCAGTTTTACTAGGCTTGCATGATGCGTCCGGCTCTATGGAGCCACGTGACGGACCGGTAAAGAACAGCCCGCGGATACACCACAAAAGGCGCGTACGTACACTCGGCCTTCTTGGCCTTGAGGCGACGTTCGCGCATGGGAGGGCACGTCATGCACTATGCTGAAGATACTAAAGAGCTTGAAGAAACACCGCTCGACATTTCCCATCGTTACGACGTTGTTGGCACTGCCCCGGCCCCTGCTTTCGACGAAATCGTCCGTTTAGCGACCGCGATTTGCGACGCGCCGATCGCCGCCATCAACTTCGTCAATGACGATCACCGTTGCATCCAAGCGGTGACTGGTTTGCCGGACGGAGATGGTGCCGATCCGGCCGGGATCTGCGCTCTGGTGTCGCCGGCAGATACGATCATGGTCATTCCGGACCTCATAGCCGATGAGCGGTTCAGGGACTACCTGCGGGCGCATCCGGAGAACTCGGTGCGCTTTTACGCTGCGACGTCGCTCGTGGCTCCAGACGGAGGCCATGTCGGCACCCTTTGCGTGCTCGATTGGAGGCCGCGCGATCTGACGAAGAGGCAGCGGTCGCTGCTGAAGGTGCTGGCCAGCCGCGTCATAACCGAGCTTGAGTTGAGGCGGTCGCTCGCCGCGCAGCGCTTGGCGCGTCGCGATGCTGAGCAGCTTCTTGCGGAAAAGGACCGGCTCCTGGAGCAAAACCATATGCTGATGCAGGAGGTCGACCACCGGGTGAAGAACTCCCTGCAAATGGTGTCGAGTATGCTGAGGCTTCAGGCGCATCAGCTCTCCAGCATCGAGGGGACAAGGGCGCTCGAACAGGCGCAGCGCCGAATCGCGAGCGTCGCGGCGGCGCACGAGCAGCTTTATCGGGCGTCAGGCAGCGACATGGTCGATATGTCAGTATTCCTCGATGGGATTTGCAAAGCGCTCGCTGCTCACCGGCCAAGCAATATTGATGGCATTGAGGTCCAGGCGGAACCGATTGTGCTCGGCTCGAAGCGCGCGATGAAAACGGGAATGCTCGTGGCCGAGCTCGTGATGAACGGCTTGAAGCACGCTTATCCCGCAGGTCGGCACGGCAGCATCAGGGTCGAGCTGAGATCTGCGGGCCCGATCGCTCGCCTCAGCGTCAGCGACGATGGCGTTGGCCTGCCGAGCGACTTCCTCGTAGAGGGCGGCAAGGGGCTGGGCATGCGCCTGATCCGGTCGATCGTCGAGCAATTCGAGGGAAAGATAACTGTCGAGCCGGGTCCAAGCGCCCGGTTTGTCGTCGATATCCCGAAAGGCGGCGCGAGCACCGAATAGTGTGCGAATGAAAGCGCGGCGCTCACGCACCGCCCTTCTTGCGGAAGTCGAAGCACTTGATGCCGAGCTTCTTCGCCTTGTCTCTACGGCCAGCATGAGATCGAAGCTGCTGGAACTCGAGAGCGATAAGGAAAATCTAGGGCGAGAACTTCAGGCCATGGCGCTGCAAGCATCGTGGAGTTTCACCCGGCGGCGGTTGAAGCCTATCGCCGGAAAGTGTCAGAACTCCAGGAGGCGCTGCAATCCGACGATCGCGAGCGTCAAGAGGCAGCGAGGATTGTCCGCTCACTGGTCGCGAGGATCGAGATCATTCCGACGGAGGGCAGGGGGCAGATTGAGCTCAAGGTTCACGGTGCGCTGGCGGAGCTCCTCAACCTGGCAAACCGCAAACCAGGAGAGGCGCCTAACGCTGTATTGATGGTAGCGGGAGAGGGACTTGAACCCCCGACCCCAGGATTATGATTCCCGTGCTCTAACCAACTGAGCTACCCCGCCAGGGTGGCAAATGGCCCGGAAAACCGTCCTGAATGGACGGGCGTCGCGAGGCGTTCGCCAAGGTCGCGCGGATATAAGGTTGCGAGGGTGAGCCTGTCAAGCTTCGAAGCGGCCGACATGCCGGCATAATCCAGCCGGCATAATCTCATCCCAGAAAAGCTTTGCCGGACAGACACTCAGGGCATGTCCCGGGGTTGAGTTCGGCGGGGCACGTCGCTATGTCTCGGCCATGAAATTCTAGAGTTTGAGCGAATGAAGCCGCGCATCGCAGTCCTCGGTTGCGGATACTGGGGCAGCAACCATATCCGCACCCTCAAGGCGCTTGGCGCGCTCCATGCCGTTTCCGACGTCAACCGCGCTCGCGCCGAAGGTTTCGCCAGCGAGCAGGATTGCCTGGCGATCGAGCCGGACAGGCTGTTCGAACGCAACGACATCGACGCCATCGTCATGGCGCTGCCGCCGCAATTCCACGCCGACACCGCGGTGCGCGCCGTCGAAAGCGGCAAGGACGTGCTGGTGGAAAAGCCGATCGCGCTGACGGTCGCCGACGCAGAGCGCGCGGTGAAGGCGGCAAAGGACAATGGCCGGGTCTTCATGGTCGGCCATGTGCTGCGCTTCCATCCCGCCTTCGAGACGCTGAAGGCGCTGATCGACAATGGCGAGTTGGGCGAGGTGCGCTACATCCACTCGCATCGGCTCGGCCTCGGCAAGTTCCATACCGAAAACGACGCGCTCTGGGACCTGGCGCCGCATGATTTGTCGATGATCCTCGCCATCACCGGCACCGAGCCGATTGAGGTGAGGGGCGAGGGAGCGGCGCTGCTCGACAATCTCAGCGACTTCGCGCATCTGCATATGCGCTTCCCGAACGGCTTGCGCAGCCATCTCTTCGCCTCGCGCCTCAATCCCTACCGCGAGCGGCGACTGACGGTCGTCGGCACCAAGGCGATGGCGGTGTTCGACGACGTCGAGCCCTGGGAGCGCAAGCTCGCCGTCTACCGCCACGCGGTCTGGCAGGACAGCGGCCAATGGGCCTTCACGGCCAACGAGCCTTCCTACGTGCCGGTCGGCGAAGGCATGCCGCTGACGCGCGAGCTTGCCCATTTCATGCAGTGCATCGAGACGCGCGCCGAGCCGCGCACCGACGGCGAGGAAGCGATCAGGGTGCTGCGCATCCTGACTGCCGGCACGGTGATCCATACGGGTTCGTCCGTGTGAATCTGTGCTGAAACGGCAACAATAGACTGAGAGATTACTCGGCGGGAATCTGCGCCGGCCTGGCCGCGAGCCTGGACAGCATGGCCTCGGCCTCGGCGCCGCGCTCGGAGCGCTCGATGAAGCCGCCGCCGAACACCCGCGCCTCGTTGCCGTCGTCGGAATAAAGCACGCAGGCCTGTCCCGGCGCGATGCCCGACTCGCCGTCGGCCAGCTCGACCGACGTCACGCCGTTGCGGTGGTGCAGCACGGCTGGACGCGGCGGCCTGGTCGAGCGGACTTTCGCGAACAGCTCGATGCCGCCGGCCGGGACGTCCGACAGCGGTCCGTCGCCGAGCCAATTCATGTTGCGCAGATAGATCTTGTGCGTCTCCAGCGCCTCGCGTGGGCCAACGATGACGCGGGCCCGGTCGGCGTCGAGATGGACGACGTAGAGCGGCTCGCCGGACGCGATGCCGATGCCGCGGCGCTGGCCGATCGTGTAGCGCAGGATGCCTTCATGGCGGCCGAGCACGCGGCCGTCGATATGGACGATGTCGCCGGGATTGGCGGCGGCCGGCTTCAGCTTGGCGATGATGTCGGAATATTTGCCCTGCGGCACGAAGCAGATGTCCTGGCTGTCCTGCTTGGCGGCGACGGTCAGCCCCATCTCCTCGGCAATGGCGCGGACCTGCGGCTTCGACAGGCCGCCGAGGGGAAAGCGCAGATAGTCGATCTGCGCCTGCGTGGTGGCGAACAGGAAATAGCTCTGGTCGCGGTCGGCGTCGACCGGCCGGTAGAGCGCGCGATGCGCGCCACTGGCGCGCGAACGGATGTAATGGCCGGTGGCCAACGCGTCGGCGCCGAGATCCTGGGCTGTCGCCAGAAGATCGGCGAACTTCACCGTCTGGTTGCAGGACACGCAAGGGATCGGCGTCTCGCCGGCGACATAGCTCTCGGCGAAGGGATCGATGACCGCCTTGCGGAAGCGTTCCTCATAGTCGAGCACGTAATGCGGGATGCCGAGCGTCTCCGAAACACGACGGGCATCGTCGATGTCCTGCCCGGCGCAGCACGAACCGGCGCGATGGGTGGCCGCGCCGTGGTCGTAAAGCTGCAGCGTCACGCCGACGACGTCATAGCCCTCGTGCTTCAGGATGCCCGCGACGACGGACGAATCGACACCGCCCGACATCGCGACGACGACGCGGGTTTCTTCGGGGCGGCGGGGAAGATCGAGGCTGTTCATGGTGCTTTCACTGTGTGGCGCTCAATGCCAATGGCCGGAATATAGGTCAAGCGCCACGCATGCGCCAGCTTGCGGCCCAGGACGAGTTCACCCGCAAAATCAAGGCCCGGAGGCCGGTGTTTCGAATTCTAAACGAAATCCTAACCGAGCGTTCACGATCCTTACCTAGTGATTAGGGTTCGCTTAGGCAATTTTTAAAGCTGTGGCGGTAGTGTGGCGGGGATTGGGTCTTTGAGTTTTTAGTAGAGAGTACGATGACCGATCTGGTTAGACCTAGAGTCAAGTATGTTATCGGGCCTGACGGCAGCCCTCTTACGATCGCCGATCTGCCGCCGACGAACACCCGGCGCTGGGTTATCCGGCGCAAGGCGGAAGTGGTTGCTGCAGTACGCGGCGGCCTGCTCAGCCTTGAGGAAGCCTGCCAGCGCTACAAGCTCACCACCGAAGAATTTCTCTCCTGGCAGGCATCGATCGACGAATACGGCCTTGCCGGGCTGCGCACCACGCGGATCCAGCAGTACCGGCACTAGAGCGTTTCACCGTTTCACGGAAACGGCGAACCGCTCTATCTCCTTGTTTTGACGCAATTTCGGACGGAAAACCGCTCACACTTTTCCTGAAATTGCTCTAGGCCGGACAGACACAAGTACGAAAGGGCGCGGAACACCGCGCCCTTTCGCTTTTTGCAAAAGCCTCAGACCGTCAGCACGATCTTGCCGATCGGCCGCGTGGCGAGAAAAGCATGGGCAGCTCCCGCTTGGTCGAGCGGAAAGGCTTTCGCCACATGGGGCGCAAGCTTTCCGGCATCGACGAGCCTGGCGAGCCCGGTAAGCCCTTCGCGGTCGGGGATTACAGACATTCGTTCAACACGGATGCTCCGCTCCTTGGCCTTCGCCCTGGTGGCGTCGTGAACGTTGAGCAGCGACACTAGGACGCCACCGTCACGCACCACCTTCAGCGACTCGTCGGCATGGTCGCCGCCGATAGGGTCCAGCACAAGATCGACATTGCCGACCTGTTCGACGAAGTTGCCCTTGGTGTAGTCGACGACGTCGGCGCCGAGCGAGCGGACAAAATCGAGCTTGTCCGGGCTGGCTGTGGCGATGACGTAAGCGCCGCGCGCCTTGGCGATCTGAACCGCCAGATGACCGACGCCGCCGGCCCCGGCATGAACCAGCACGCGTTGCCCCGCTTGCAGGCCGCCATGGCGCACGAGGCCTTGCCAGGCCGTCAAGCCGGCCAGCGGCAAGGCGGCGGCATGCGCATGGTCGATGGCGGCAGGCTTGGCGGCGATCTCGTCTGCCGGCGCCGCGGCGAGCTCGGCATAGGCGGCTGCCTGCTTGGGGAAACGCGGCATGCCGAACACCTCGTCGCCGACCTTGAAGGCGGTCACGTCGGGACCGAGCGCCGCAACGGTCCCCGAAATGTCCCAGCCAAGGATGAATGGCGGTTCGCCGAGCAGGGGATAAAAACCGCCGCGCACGGCGCCGTCGACCGGGTTGATGCCCGCCGCCTTGACGCGGACGAGCACTTCGCCGGGCCGGGGCGAGGGGTCGGGCTGCTCGGCCACGAAAAGGACCTCGGGTCCGCCGACGGAAGTCTGGGTAACGGCACGCATGAACGCCTCCTGGTTCGATTGGATGTGCCGCTATCATTTGGATAGTAATATTCATTTGTCGAGTATGCACATTTTCTATATATAGGCACCTTATGGATAGTGAAGACAGATCGCCACTCGGCTACGACGCATTCCGGCGCACCTGCCCGTCGCATACGGTGCTGGAGATGCTGGCCAGCAAATGGGTTTACCTCACGGTCTGCGCGTTGCGGCGCGGCCGGCTGCGCAATGGCGAGCTGGCGCGCAAGCTGGAGGGCATCACGCCCAAGATGCTGACGCAGACGCTGCGAGTGCTGGAGCGCGACGGCCTTGTCCGGCGCGAGGTGTTCGCGGTCATCCCGCCACGCGTCGAATACGAACTGACGGAACTTGGCCAGAACCTTGCGGGGCTGCTCAGCCAGATACGCTCCTGGGCGGAAGAGCATGCGCCGGATATCAAGGATGCCCGGGCCCGGGCTTCAGCCGATCACGGCGAGATGGGCGCTGCGTCCTGAACACCGCGGGGCCGATTTCTGCCGATTGCCCGATCTGATGGTGCCGGCAGGTCTCCGGCACGATCGCGAATATGCCCGGCAATCAGCCGATCATGGCGCTGCGGCCGCCGGTTTCGGCCTCGCGGATCTTGGTGTCGCGCGATTCCAGCATCTCCGCCTTGGACAGCTCCGCTTCAGCTTCGCCGAGTAATGATTCGGCGGCGCTTCGCTGCTGGGCGAGGTCGCTTTGTGAGTTCCTGAGGTTGTCGCGGCGCAGGCGAGCCGCCTTGGCGAAGGTCGGATAGGCGAAATGGTTGATGTCGGTGATGCCGGCTTTTTTCTCTTCGGCGATGATCTGCGCTTCCAGCTCCACGGCCATGCGCTCGAACTCGGCGATCATCATGTCCAGCTGCAAGAGCTGGCGCCGCTTCTCATTCACCTGAAACTGCTTCAGCCGAACGAGGTTTTCACGTGACTTCATGACTCGATACTCCGCAAACGCACACTTGCAATACCGTCCAGTCCGCCCGGAACGACCCAAGCGCCACCCGTTTCCACCGGCTTTCCCTGGGCTATGGGAAACAAAGCCCTAAAGATTTTTGCCGGCGGTAACCATTCGTTTACGGGCATTGTTAATCATACGGGCGAGGACTTAAGGCCGGGTAAAAATTCCGGCTCTCGGCGGAAGCCCTGGCCAGCGAGTCTCTGGAGTCACTTAGGCTGACTTATTAATGTGGTGCATTAGCGGTTTTGGTCTGTGATTCATTATTAGATTCAAGTGGGTGTAGAAAGGGGTTAAAAAATCTGGTATCGTGGATGGCACGAAATTAGGATTTGTTAACCAGTCAGTGGCACCTTCTGTTCAGGCAATCACTGCTCCGGGTCCCGGACGGGTCGTGACACGGTCCGGCAGCAGAAAAGGGGAATGAAATGCGTGTTCTGCTGATTGAAGATGACAGTGCAACCGCACAGAGCATCGAACTGATGCTGAAATCGGAGAGCTTCAACGTCTATACGACCGATCTCGGCGAAGAAGGTGTCGATCTCGGCAAGCTCTACGATTACGACATCATCCTTCTGGATCTCAATCTTCCCGACATGTCGGGCTATGAAGTCCTGCGCACCCTGCGACTTTCCAAGGTCAAGACGCCGATCCTGATCCTCTCCGGCATGGCCGGCATCGAGGACAAGGTGCGCGGCCTGGGCTTCGGCGCCGACGACTATATGACCAAGCCCTTCCACAAGGACGAGCTGGTGGCACGCATCCATGCGATCGTGCGCCGCTCCAAGGGCCATGCCCAGTCGGTCATCACCACCGGCGACCTGGTGGTCAATCTCGACGCCAAGACGGTCGAGGTCGGCGGCCAGCGCGTGCACCTGACCGGCAAGGAATACCAGATGCTGGAGCTGCTCTCGTTGCGCAAGGGCACGACGCTCACCAAGGAAATGTTCCTCAACCATCTCTATGGCGGCATGGACGAGCCGGAGCTGAAGATCATCGACGTCTTCATCTGCAAGCTGCGCAAGAAACTCGACGCGGCGTCCGGCGGCCAGAACTACATCGAGACGGTGTGGGGCCGCGGCTATGTGCTGCGCGAGCCGGAAGATATCCGCGTCAGCGCGTAAACGATCCAAGTGATTCGAACGAAAAACCCGGCTCAGGCCGGGTTTTTTGTTTGGAACAAGCCCTGGCGAATCAGGCGGCTATCTTCAGGACGCGGAAGCTTTCGAGCAGTTGCGCACGGTTGAAGGGCTTCAGCAGATAGCCCTGGGCGCCGGCGCGCTTGGCGCGCATGATCGCCGCGACGTCGACCTCGACCAGCGAGACCAGGATCTGCGGCTTGATGGGAGCTTCGATAGCACGGATGCGGCGAATAAGGTCCACGGCCGGGACGTCGGCAAGACCACCGTCGATGACGATGACATCGGGCATGGCGTCGGCGCAAATCTCGGCGGCCTCGACTCCTGTCGAGGCCTCGACGACAATCAAGTCCGAGCCGCCAAGAATGCGTTTTGCGACCTTCCTGATGACGCTCGAATCATCGACGAACAGGCAGCGCTTCATGTCCGGGTCCTCTTTGCCATCTGCCGCACCGGCAATCTCCGGGTAACTGCAAGGCACCATAGGCCAATCTGGTAAAGAAGCTGAAAAGCCGTTAGGTAAAGTTTTTCCAAACGGGCATCTTGCGCCGCTCTAGCTCCCGACGCCATTATATGGATTGCAGCTGGCATTGCTCGACCGGCACTGCCAGCACAAATATTGGCAAGAAAAGATACTTCGACTTTTCTTAGGCAGCCTTCAGTACGATCTCCTCGGCGGTCGCGTGGATCGAGATCGTCATATTGGCCTCACGCGCCAGAAGCAGCGTGTAGTAAGGCTGGACCGAATGGGCGTCGATCGGCTCCTCCGGCTTGTGGCCGGAATGCAGCTCGAGGAATTTCGGCGGCACGCGCAGCATCGGGCCACTGGCCGACAGCGAAAAACGCGGCTCGGTTTCGGGACTTTCCAGCGTGACCACCAGCTTGCCGCCGCGCGGTATGGCCGCGTTGGCGACGAGAATGAGGTTAAGCAGCAGCTTGACCTTGTTCTTAGGCAGCAGCGCACGGGGGCCGTTCCACAACAGTTCCGGCTTTTCGTTCTTCAAGAAGGCGAAGGCCACGGCCTCGGCATCGCCGGTGTCGATCATCATGCCGGCGGAACCCGCGGCGCCGAAGGCGATGCGCGCAAACTGCAATCGCGCCGAGGCGTTCTTGGCGCTCTGGCGAATGAGCTTCATGGCGTCTTCGTCGGCGCCGCCTTCGTCGAGCAACTCGAGGCCGTTATTGATGGCTCCGACCGGCGAAATGATGTCGTGGCACACACGGCTGCAAAGCAGTGCCGCGAGATCTGGCGCGGAAAGGGTGAAAAGCTCGGCCATCGGCGAAATCCCTGCTCAAGTCATCTGTTCATGGCCGAGCGACCGTTTTCGCGCCTGCCCGCACGAATCACGCTCTTTTCCAAGGCTTTCTGAATACACAGGGCCCGAGCGCGCATCAACAAATCCAAAATTGTCGACGGCAAAAATGGTGTGTTCGCGGGGGGAAACCCGCCGCAGCGGCAAAAGTGCAGCCTTCGAACCGCCATCTTCGTGTGGGAGTTTAATGGTTGAAAAAGGATTACGGCATAGTTTGCCCGTAACAGCCATCCTGAACGGCCGGCAAGAGCCGTAGGGGTGCGAGGCGTCGGCGAAAGTGCTCCCTGACGGAGATTGGAAGCATGTTTTCCCGATACTACGACCGGACATTCGTCCGTGTCCTCACCATGACCATCACACTCCTGGGGGCTTTGGTCCTTTCGACCGCCGCGTCGCGGGCTCAGCAGTACACCGCTCAGGAAATCGTCGATTCCGGTCATAAATTCTTCGGCGAGACGTCCGGCGGCCTGGCCACCGTCGTCGAGAAGATCTTTGCCTCCTACGGCCTGCCCAACGGCTACCTGCTTGGCGAGGAAGGTTCCGGCGCCCTGATCGGCGGCCTGACCTATGGCGAAGGGACGCTCTACACCAAGAACGCCGGCGATCATAAGGTGTTCTGGCAAGGTCCGTCGCTCGGCTGGGATTTCGGCGGCGAGGGATCGCGGGTGATGATGCTGGTCTACAACCTCGACGATATCAGCAGCCTTTATAACCGCTTCGGCGGCGTCGCGGGCTCCGCCTATGTCATTGCGGGCGTAGGCTTCAATGTGTTGCAGTCCAATCGGGTGTTGCTCGTGCCGATCCGCACTGGTGTCGGCGCGCGTCTGGGAGTCAATCTCGGCTATCTGAAGCTCACCGAAAGGCCGACCTGGAACCCGTTCTGATCGGATTGCGCCCGCTATAATCGCTCGGACAGTGCTGATCGCGCCGTGGCAAGCCCTTGCCGCGGCGTTGAATTTCGGCCATGCCAAGGTGGCACAATCCAGCGATTGCCGCTCCGTAAAATGGATAGCACGCCTTGGTCCAGTCGGTTCTGTTCTTCGTACTCGGTTTCCTCTGCGCCGTTTTTCTGGTGTCGCTGGTGGCGCCGGCGGTCTGGCGGCGGGCCGTTGTCCTGACGCGCAGGCGCCTCGAGGCTTCGCTGCCGCTGACACAAGCCGAAATCCAGGCGGACAAGGACCGGGTCCGTGCGGAATATGCCATGACGACGCGCCGACTGGAGATCACCGTCAAGAACCTGCAGGAAAAGACGGCCGAACAGCTGGTGGAGATCGGTCGCGGGCGCGAGGCCCTGAAGGGACTCGCGGTCGAAAAGAAGGACAAGAACCAGGCGCTCTCCGATCTGCAGGCAAAGAATGCGGAGCTCAGGCAGCGCGAGGAGGACTTGCACCGGCTGTCGGAAAAGCTCGCACAGACGGAGCGGGCGCTGGAGAAGCGCGCGCTGGAGTTGCAGAAGCTCGAGCAGATGTATGACGACGCCAGCTTCTCGTCCTCGAACCGCCAGATCGAACTGGTTGCCCGCGAATCGGAGCTGGAAAAGCTCGCCAGCGACATTGCGCTGCTCAAGGGCCAGCGCAAGGAGGCGGACCGACGCAACCAGGAGGTCGCGTCGGAAAGCAAGGCCGCGCGCGAGGCGTTGAAGGCGGAGAAGAAGAAAACGGCCGAGCTCGACAAGAAGGTCGAGCGGCTGCTTGCCACGCTTGCCGACCGCGAGGAAAAGCTCGACCGGCGCGAGAAGGATCTCGCTCGAATGCGCGAACGTTCGAAGGAGAGCGCCGCAAACGGCGTCGCGCGGCTCGCGGCCGGCGCGGATGCGAAAGGCGACGATGTCGACAAGGCAATCGCCAGGCTCGAGGCCGACCGGGAACGGCTTGAGGCAAGGCTGACGGCGCTGGCGCGCGAGAACAAGCGGCTGAAAACCGATCTTGCCGCCTCGGGAACGGCAATGCCCGAATCGGCGGGCGACGCACGCTCCGGCGCCGGCCTTCGCGAACAAATGAACGAGCTGGCCGCCGAGGTGGTCAATCTGACGATGAAGCTCGACGGGCCGGACTCGCCTATCGCCAAGGCTCTGGCGGGCGAGGGGCAGCAAAATGGGCGCGGCGTCAGCCTTGCGGACCGGGTGAGGGCCTTGCAGAAAGCCGGCTCGACCAACTGAGGTGTGTTGAGATTCAGGTGAGGCCGGCCTGCAAATGGCGGCTTCCTGCGCTTCCGGTGCTCACGTACTTTAAGTACGCTCCGCTCCGGTTCTCGGAACCCACCATTTTGGTCGCTTCGCGCCCGTCTTCGACTCCGACTCGGCCTGACCTGAATCACGACGCACCTCAAAGCGTCGCAGCTACTCGGGATGTGGGGTCGTTCTGAGGGTCGCTAGCCATCGAAAAGTGATGCAGGGCTATTGCCGACGCGGCGGCGACATTCAGGCTGTCGAAACCTTCCGCCATGGCGATCCTCACCGTTTGCAGCCGGGCAAGCAGGTCTCGCGGCAGGCCTTCGCCTTCCGTGCCGAGATAGAGCGCCAGGCGCGCTGATCGTTCCGCGGCGCGGATGTCGACGTTTCCGCCTGGCGAGAGCGCGAACTGGCCGAAGCCCAGCCGATCGAGCGTCGCGGTGAAGGTTCCGGTATCGCCGAAGGCGGCGAAGGGAACCTTCAGCGCCGCGCCAACCGAAACGCGGATTGCCTTGCGGTAGAGCGGATCGCAGCACGTCTGGTCGAGCAGCACCGCGTCCGCGCCGAAGGCGGCCGCATTGCGGAAGATCGCTCCCATGTTGTCGTGATTGGATATGCCGACCAGGACGACGGCCAACGCGCGCCGGGGCAAGGTCTCCACCAGAATCTCGGCGGGCACTGGGTCGCCACGCATGCCGATCGCCAGGATGCCGCGATGCATGTGGAAGCCGGCGATCCGGTCCATGACCTCGCTCGCGGCGACATAGACCGGAAACTCCGGGGGCGCCTTGCGCAGGATTTCCTGCACGCCGGCCAGTCTGTTTTCGAGGATGAGGGCAGACTCGGCGGCGAAGCGCCCGCTCGACAGCAGGAGGTCCAGCACCACCTTGCCTTCGGCGACGAAGCGGCCGTGCCGGCCGACGAGATCGCGCTCGCGGATGTCGAGATAGGCGGCGACGCGCGGGTCCTTAGGGTCGTCGATCGGAATGAGGTTCATGCAAATCTCGCTGGAAAAATTGCCAGCGAGGTAAGGGGTTTTGGATGGCGCGGGTCAAGCCCCGGCGCGGCGCAGCCGATAGGCCATCTGGGAAAGGTCGCCGTCGCCGAAAATGCCTTCCAGCATGCGCAGCAATTCGCGCACCGCCTCGGATTTGCAGGAATAGTAGATCATCTGGCGGTCGCGCCGAGTCTCGACGAGATCGAGCGCCCTCAGCTTGGCGAGATGCTGTGACAGCGCGGATTGGCTGAGTTGCACCTTCTCGGCGATGGCGCCGACCGACATTTCATCGTCGATCAGATGGGCCACGATCAGCAAGCGCTTTTCGTTGCCCATGAGGGTGAGAAACGCGGCCGCAGATTCCGCATTGGCGATCAGCTTATTTGAGATCATAGATCCCCCAAGGGTCTTGGCTCATCCAGGCGCCAGGGGGCAATGGCGCCTGATTCCGCAATGTTCAGATGTCGATGGGCGCTGAATCAGCGTCACTACGAAGGTAATTCATTTCGTCTAAATCTCAAGCGTTGCTTTCGCCGGCGCGCCATCAACTATCGCTCTTGCTCCGCTGCGCGTCCTGCCTTCGCCATCTCGATAAGCGCCGAACGCAATTCGTGCGCGCCTTGCAGAGGCCGGGGAAAGAAGATCCTGCAGGTCGCATCGGCTGCGGCGAGATCCATGCCATCGGGGTCGAGACCGGTCGCGATCCAGCCGTCGCCCTCGGCGCGGCCGAAATGACGGGCATAAAGGGCAAGCGCGTCGCGATGGTCGGCATTCATGTGATCGAGCGCTGCCTGCTCGCCGCCGGCGAACTCCTCGACAAGGGTGGCGCCGGCGATGAGATCATCGCGGTCGAGAAGAAAGGCCTTGCCGAAGCCGCCGTTCAGGCTGGCGCGCTCGGGCTCGAGCCGGAAGAACGAGAAGTCGCCGAGCCCGGCATAGAGCTTCGCCTTCGGATTGCGGTTGAGGTAGCGCCGCTCGGCGCGGATGTAATCGGCCGATCCCCGCTCCAGTCGCAGGGCCCGGCATGCCAGGCTGATGCGTGGATGCGCCAGCGGATCGCCCTTGCCGGGTTCGCCAAGCAGCAGAGAACAGCGCGGATCGGCGAGCAACGCGCCGGTATGCGCGGACAGCATCGAGATCAGGATCAGCGGCGCGCCGTCTATGTCGGTGGCGACGCCAACCCTGCTTGCCAGCGGCGCGCCGGTGCCAGGCTCGATCGCCGCGAGCGCGCCGAAACGTGCCGCGCGGACCAAGGTTTTCGCCAGCCTGATCGCCTCGGCGTCGGTCTCGCGGATGACGTCCTTTTTCGGTTCGGTCACAAGCTCACCCGAGATAAGTTGATTTTCGTTATCCGGTTATCGACCGAGTATACCCGTCTTTGCAAGCGCTCCGATCTCCTCTTCGCTCAAGCCGAAACGGGTCAATATGCCAGAGGGCTCGCGATCGGCGACGGCCGGCGCTGCGGCAGGCGCTTGTACGCGTTGCGAGAAACGCGGCGCCGGCGCCGGGCGGTCGAGTTTGCCGGACTTCACGAAGCTTTGCCTGGCGCGATTGTGCGGATGGTTCCTGGCTTCGACCAGGGACAGTACGGGCGCCACGCAGGCGTCCGTCGCGGCGAAATGCGCGGCCCATTCGTCGCGCGTCTTCTCCTTGATCCGGCCGGCAATGGCGGCGCGCATCGCGGGCCATGCTGACTTGTCGTATTGGCCGCCGACAAAATGCCCGTCGAGCGGCAGCAGCCTGGCGAATTCGGCGAAGAAGCGCGGTTCGAGACAGCCGACGGCAATGTGCCTTGCGTCCGCCGTCTCATAGGTGTCGTAGAAAGGCGCGCCGGAATCGAGCAGGTTCTCGCCGCGCCTGTCGCTCCACAGACCCGATGCCATGTAGGCATGGATGGGTGCTGCGAGCATCGAGGCTCCCTCGATCATCGAGGCATCGACCACCTGGCCCTTTCCGCTGCGCGAGCGCTGGAAAAGAGCGGCGAGCACGCCCGCGATCAGCATCATGGCACCGCCGCCTTGATCCGCGACGAGGTTGAGCGGCGGCACCGGCGGCGCGTCTTGCCTGCCGATCGCATGCAAGAGGCCCGCATAGGCGAGATAGGTGATGTCGTGCCCGGCTCGCCCGGACAGCGGCCCGTCCTGGCCGAAGCCGGTCAGGCGACCATAGATCAGCGCCGGATTGCGCTGGAGAACGACATCCGGCCCCAGCCCGAGCCGCTCCATCACGCCGGGACGGAAGCCTTCGACGAGCAAGTCGGCCTGTGCCGCAAGGCGCAGCAGCAGTTCCGCGCCCGCCGGGCGCTTGAGGTCGAACTTGAGGATGGAACGACCGTGGCGGTCGAGATCGTATTCTTCCGGCAGGCTTAGAAGCGGCTGGCCGGCGTCGGCGCGTTCGATGCGCAGCACCTCGGCGCCCATCTCGGACAGCATCAGGGCGGCAAGCGGCACTGGGCCGAGCCCGGCCAATTCGATCACTTTCAGGCCGGCGAGCGGGCCGATCTTTCCGGTGGAAGCACCGGCGCCTGTAGGCGAGCCAGGCATCTCCGCTTATTTCGGCGCCATGCGGATGGCGCCGTCGAGGCGGATGGTCTCGCCGTTCAGCATCTGGTTCTCGACGATGTGGAGGGCAAGTGCTGCATATTCCGACGGCTCGCCGAGCCGTGGCGGGAAGGGCACGGAAGCGCCTAACGAATCCTGCACTTCCTGCGGCATGCCGGCCATCATCGGCGTCTTGAAGATGCCGGGCGCGATGGTGCAGACGCGAATGCCGGAGCGGGCGAGATCGCGCGCCACAGGCAGCGTCATGCCGACGACGCCGCCCTTGGAAGCCGCGTAGGCGGCCTGGCCGATCTGGCCGTCATAGGCGGCGACGGAGGCGGTGTTGACGATGACGCCGCGCTCGCCGCCGGCGAGCGGATCGAGTTTCGCCGCCCGGTCGGCGACGAGGCGGATCATGTTGAAGGTGCCGACCAGGTTGATCTCGATCACCTTGCGATACTGGTCGAGCGGATGCGGCCCGTCCTTGCCGATCGTCTTCACGCCGATGGCGATGCCGGCGCAATTGACCAGGATGCGCGGCGGCCCAAGCTTTTCAGCCGCTTCGGCGATCGCGGCGGCAGCGCTGTCGCCGCTGCTGACATCGCATTGGACGGCAAAGCCGCCGATGTCGGCCGCGACTTTGGCAGCGCGCTCGACGCCCACGTCGAGGATGGCGACACGGGCGCCCTTGGCCGCCAAGGCGCGCGCCGTCGCCTCGCCAAGACCGGATCCCCCGCCAGTGACGATCGCGATCTGGCCGTTCGGGTTCATGCAAGCCTCCCTGGATTTCGAATTATGCTACGAGGCGCGCAAAGGAGGCGCAACCGCAATAGCTGGGTCGATCGACGACTGCGCATTGGCGGCAGGCCGCGCCAGGGCCGGGGCAAATTCTGCAACCCTCGCCATGTTGGCGTGGCAGACATCGCCGGCAAAGCGGGCGACGGCGCCCGGCTTGATTTCGTGATGCAGCAGCCGGTCGAGATCGACTGGGCGCGGCATGGCGATCTGCCCGCGCGGAAAGCGCTTGAAGCCGAGCGGCCCATAATATGGCTCGTCGCCGACCAGGATGACGGCGGGCGCGCCGGCCTTCCTGGCCGCCTCCAGCGCGATAGCCACCAGCTTGCGGCCGATGCCGAGATTCTTGAAGGCGGGGCGCACCGCAAGCGGGCCGAGCATCATGGCGCGACCGGCGCCCGCTGCCACGCGCGTCATGCGCACCGAAGCGATGACCGTGTCGTCCTTGACGGCGACGAAGGACATCGAGCGGTCATGTCCGCCCGACTCGCGGATCTTGTAGGCGGCGAGCACGAAACGACCCGGGCCGAAGGCCTCGTCGTTGATGGCTTCGATTTCAGCATCATGCGCCGGGGTTTCCGGCAGGTATTTCACGTCGGCAAGGCTCATGGTCTTTGCGTTCCGGCATGCGAGGAAGGTTTGCTGCAAGCGGCAGCGTTCGCCAATCAGCGCTCTTAAGCGCGGGCGCCCTTTCGTCGTCGGTCGAACCGGATCGAGGCAAAGTCGAACATGGGCGCCTCCGCTAGCACCAATTTTGTGCCGCTGCAATCGGTGCTTTCCGGCTTTCTTTGCGTTGCATGACGAACCGGTCCATCGCTGGACCTATTCGCCATTTGACGAACTGTTCAGCGCCTGAGGGCTTCGCCAGCCCGGTCATCAGCCTAGATAATGGCAACCGCCAGGGAGATTTTCGCATGGGATTGCTGATTGAAGGCAAATGGCAGGACCGGCCGCACAACACCGACAGCGGCGGGCGGTTCATACGCACGGAGTCCCAATGGCGCGACTGGATCACGCGCGACGGCGCGCCGGCGGAAGGCCGCACGCGCGGCTTCAAGGCGGAACCCGGCCGCTATCACCTCTACGTGTCGCTCGCCTGCCCATGGGCGCATCGCACGCTGATCTTCCGCGCCCTGAAGAAGCTGGAGGGCATCATCTCCGTCTCCGTGGTGCACCATTTCATGGGCGAAAACGGCTGGACCTTCAAAGCCGAGGACGGCGCGACCGGGGACACGCTCTACGGCCTCGATTTCCTGCACCAGGTCTATGCCAAGGCCGATCCGGGCTATTCGGGCCGCGTGACGGTGCCGGTGCTGTGGGACAAAGAACAAGAGACCATCGTCAACAATGAGTCCTCCGAGATCATCCGCATGCTCAATTCGGCCTTCGACCAATGGGGCGACGCGGGTCTCGACTTCTACCCGGCGGCGCTGCGCGCGCAGATCGACAAGATCAATGCGCTGGTCTATCCGGCGATCAACAACGGCGTTTATCGCGCCGGCTTCGCCACCGCGCAGAAAGCCTATGAGGAAGCGTTCGGCGAATTGTTCCTAGCGCTCGATACGATCGAGGAGCGGCTTTCGAAGCAGCGCTATCTGACCGGCGAACACATCACCGAGGCCGACTGGCGGCTGTTCACGACGCTGGTTCGTTTCGATCCGGTCTATGTCGGCCACTTCAAATGCAACCTGCGCCGCATCGCCGACTATCCGAACCTGTCGAACTATCTGCGCGATCTCTATCAGGTGCCGGGCGTCTCGGGCACGGTCAACCTGCATCACATCAAGGCGCATTATTACGGCAGCCACAGGTCGATCAATCCGACGGGGATCGTTCCGGCGGGGCCGGAACTCGATTATGCCGCGCCGCATGACCGGGGACGGTTCAGGAAGGCGGCTTGATTACCAGTAAGCCGAGATGCGCTCGCCCTCAAAAATCTCCGCTATCCGCCGGAGCGTCGCCGGCGTCGTGCCCTCCGGCAACCGACCAAGCGGGAAGAAGCCGGCTTCGGCGATCTCGTGGTCCGGCAGTTTCGGCGCCGTCTGGCTGAAGGTGTCGATCAGATAAAGGCCGACATGATCGCGCTTGCTGGAGCGGCGGTTGAAATGCATCGACTTCAGCACCGGCGGAGCGGTCAGGGTGATGTTGCCTTCCTCGGCCAGCTCGCGGGCCAGCGCTTGCTCGAGGGTCTCGCCGACCTCGACGCCGCCTCCCGGCAATTGCCAACCTGGCACATAGGTGTGGCGGATCAGGAAGACGGCGTTGGAGGCACGGTCATAAACCAGCCCGCGCACGCCGAGCGTCATCGGGCGGCGCAGCAGGAAGTAGAAATGGAACAACCTTGCCCGCAGCCCCGGCCAGCCGGTCTGGCGGAATGCCTCTTCCGGATCGGCTCGGCGGTTCATGCAACGATCCCCAAGCAGATGTTCGTGGGTTGCCCCACGAACATCTGCTTGGGGATCCTTGTTTTTCGCAGATTCTGGCCGCAAAACCGTGGGAGACTTTTGCGGAACCTGCTTGGGCGAACAGCAAAGGGTGAGTGGAAAGCTTCGTCAGCGTCGCTTAAGAAGGGACCATGTTCAGGCTCGCGCATATTTCCGATGCTCATCTGGGACCGCTGCCCGATGTAACCTATCGCGACCTCGCGTCCAAGCGCGTGCTGGGCTACGTCAACTGGCAGCGCAACCGGCGCCGCCATATGCATGACGCGGTCATCGATACCATCGTCGCCGACATCAAGGCGAACGCGCCGGACCACCTCGCTGTGACAGGCGATCTCGTCAACCTGGCGCTCGACGGCGAGATCGAGATGGCCAAGCACTGGCTGGAGACGCTCGGATCGCCGCACGACGTCTCCGTGGTTCCCGGCAACCACGACGCCTATGTGCCGGGCGCCTTCGACAAGGTCTGCCGGGCGTGGGCTCCCTGGATGACGGGCGACGGCGTTAACAGTCCGGTCGACCGCAATTCCTTTCCGTATCTGCGCGTGCGCGGCAATGTCGCGCTGATCGGCGTCACCACGGCGCGCGCCACCGCGCCCTTCATGGCCAACGGCTTCTTCATGGAAGGACAGGCCGAGCGGCTCGGCAAGGTTCTCGACGACGCGGCGAAACAAGGGCTGTTCCGCGCCATCATGATCCACCACCCGCCGGTGCGCGGCGCCGTCCAGCAGCATAAGCGGCTGTTCGGCATCGCCCGTTTCCACAAGGTCATTCGCCGGCATGGCGCGGAACTCGTCCTGCACGGCCATTCGCATCTGCCGTCGCTGTTCACCATCGGCGCACGTGGCGCCAAGGTGCCCGTGGTCGGGGTCGCCGCCGCAGGCCAGGCGCCCGGTGGCAAACATCCGGCCGCTCAGTACAATCTGTTCGAGATCGACGGCGAAAAGGGTGACTGGCGTCTCCGCCTGATCCGGCGCGGCCTGACGGGGCCGGCGCTGCCGCCGTCAGACCTGCAAACGACGGATCTCGACGTGCCGGTCGCGAAGGACCGCGAACTCGTCAGAAGCTGATCTTCATGTGCACGATGCGGTCCCAGAACATCGCCAGCGAAGCCGCCAGGCCGACAAGGGCACCGGCGGTAATCAGGCCGAGGCCGGCGAAGAAGGTGGTCCAGCCATTGCTGCGGCGGGTTTCGGATTGGATGGGCGGTTCCGCTTCCTGGACCACGTGGCGATGCAGGCCGGGAACGGCGCTTTCCATGCTCCCTTCCATCATGCGTTGCCGCTCGACGACCCGCTCGGCCACGTAGCGCGTCACCGCATCGGCGACGGCCTTCATCTCGGTCGTCTCGGCCAGCACAACACGGCCGACGCGCGTATCCTTGAGGAAGCGGTAGGTGCGGCGGTCGCGTCCCATGGCGACGTGGCTCACCGCGTCGATCCATAGCCGCGGCTGCAGGCCGGACGAGACGGCGAAGTCGAAGCTGTCCATGTCGGCCGGAACATCGGCAAAGATCGGGGCAAGCTCGGTTGCCAGAAGATCGAGCCGCATGCGGTGCGCCTCGCGCATGTCGACGACCACGTCGTCGCGGTCGGCGAAGGCGTTCTTGACGTCGCGTACGGCATCGGCGAGCTTCCGCGACGGCTCGATAGGGGTGATCTTGTCGCCTGCATCCTTCATGGCGGCTGCCTCACTGTTGGTTAACAGCGAGTTAACACAATCGCCGGCAAAATGCACTGCCGGTGACGAGCAGTGCGACCGCTGCGGTCTGGCGGAGCGGGTTGCGGATATTTTCGAGGCCGGTCCGAAGGGCCAATCCCGCAGGACAATCAGCGATCAGCTCGCCGCCGCGTCCCGTGATGGGCGCACCCGCCTGCGGCGCCGGCGCGTGTTGCGGCGGACGATTTCGGCGATCAGGCCCGGAGCCTCCTCGACCAGCATATGACCCGCGTCGAGAACATGGTGCAGATGGAAATGCGACGGCAACGCCTCGGCCTGCTCGACTGGCAGCAGCGGGTCCTCCGCTCCCCAAACGACCATCACCGGCATGTCAAGCGTATCCAGCTGCGCGCGTGGGATGACCCCTTGCCGGTCATCCCTTGTCATCGCGGCCGCCATATCGATCAAAGCCTGTAACTGGCCCGGCTGTTTGCGCATCCGGCACAATGCATCCACGACGTGGTCTGGCGGCACGCTCCGCGGACCCGACATGGCCGCGAGGCTGGCGCGGACCTCTCTCCTGCCGGTCGCGGCGGCATAGCGGCGCAACAAGCCTGCGTTGATTTCCGGGCCGAAGCCGCCAGGCGCCAACAGTGTGAGCGAGGCCACCCTGTCGGGGTCGGCAAGCGCCATCAATGTCGCGATCGCGCCGCCCATTGAGTGACCCACAAGATGGACTCTGCCCAGCCGCCGCGCGGCGAGATCGGCGAGGATGGCTTGCGCGGCCGGCTTGGCGCCGCCCAGGCCTTCGCACTCCAGCGAATGACCATGGCCCGGCAGATCGTAGGTCAATATCCTTGCCTCCGTCGCGAGCGACAGCGCGACGTCACGCCAAATCTCGCTGCAGCCTCCGAAGCCGTGCAGAAAGACGATCGTCTTCAGGCCAGCGCCGCTCTCGACGGCATAGGGGAATGGAAGCATGAAAAATGGAGCAGTGAGCAAAGAGGGCAACACTTTCGAATTGTGGCTGGATTGCTCCTGATCCGGACCGTTGGCCAGTAAAATTTTCGCGACCGAAGCGATCCGTCAGGCGCTCGATCGGCCGCCGAAATGGGCCGAAGGCGTGTTCAGCTCGGGTTGCCGATCCCGGCCGCACGCAAGGATTGCACCAGCCGATCGGTGAGATCGGCGGGGTATTTGCGGTCGACGAATGTCGCCCGCGGGTCGGCGGCGAACTTCGGGAATTCGGCGGTGAGTTCGTTGGCAAGCTCGCCCGCCAGCTTGTCGCGGCCCGAAATCCTGGCGCCGATCAGGCGCGCGGCCAGGTAATGCGACTTGGATGCCGTCGTGCGCAGCGACTCGCTGGCGATCGCGGCCCGTTTCATATCGCCCTGCATGAAGGCTCCGACGAACAGGCCGTAATCCCACCAGGTCGGATGGCCGCTGAAGGCCTCGACCGCGTGGCTCAGGATCGGTGTTCCCTCATCATATTTGCCGGCGAAGATCAGTCCGTAGCCATAGGCGGCGGCCATGCCGAGATCATACGGGTTGAGTTCGTAGGCCCTGCGCGTCAAGCGGATCCCTTCGTCCGCGTTGCCGAGGCGCGAGTTGAGGTAGCCGAGGGCACGATGCGCGTGCGGGTTCATAGGCCCCATCTGGACGGCGCGATGCGCAAGCGACATGGCCTTTTCGAGCGTTGCTTCCGGTGGATAGGAATAGTGGGCGGTGACGGCCTCCCCATGAAGCGCGGCCAGTTCCGCATAGACAAGCGATGATTTGGTGCCTTCGGCGGCAAGCTTCTCCAGGCAGCGATAGGCAGCTTCATGGGTCTGGGCGTTCATGTCGAGAAAATAGCGGTCGTCGAGCACCAGGCAACCGATCTGGCTGGTCCGGATGTCGCTCTGGTCGATGTAGCTGTAGATCGCGCCGGAAGCGGGAACGGTCGATGTCAGAAGGCTGGCTATGTTGCTTTCAACCACGCCAGGCGCGGTTTCGGCCGATGTCAGGTTGCGCGACAGGAGAACCCGACCGGTCGCGACGCTCTGCAGTTCGACCGTGACGTCGCCGGCGGCGGGGCCGGGAACAATATCGAAGACGAAACTGATCGGGTCGGCCGATTGATCGCGCGTCGAATCCGCATCGCGCCCGATGAAGTCGATGGTGTCGAAACCGGCGAGCCCGGCGCGCAGCGACGACGCGACGCGAGCCGCCTCTGCTCCGTCGGCTTTCGTGGCAATGTAGATCAGCGGCAGGGAGTCGAACACCGGCTGGGCGGCGGTGCCGGCAGCGCCCGCCGTTTCGGCCGTTGCCACCGTGTCGCCGCCGCCGAGGAAGACATCGCCCTGGCGAAGGATGAGCACGCCGAGCATGGCAATGACCAGGACCATGGCAGCCCAGAAGAAACGCAGTTGCCGCGTCAGCGATTGTGCAGGTGTGGCCGGGGCAATGGGGGCGGCAGGCTCGCCCAGCGTCGGCCTGTCGAGATGTTCGGCTTCGGCCAACACGTCGGGCCGCGCGGTGCCGTCGGAGGCGGACCTGGCGTTGCCAGGCAAGCGGATTGCGTTCAGCTCATAGGACGGGACATAACCGCCGCGCGGGATCGCGATGCGCACCGGCTCGGCAATGCCTTCATTGGCGAAGTACTGGTCCAGGAGCTCGCGCAGGCGGCCGGCCTGGACCCTGACCACGGCATCGGTGGAGGCGTCGAAATCGCCGTCCTTGCCGAAGACGTCCATGGCGATGGAAACACCCTTCAGCCTGTCCGCCTCGCCAGCCTGCTCGCGTTCGACCAGATAGCGTAAAAGCCTACGCGCACGCTCGGATCGTCCGAACGTTTCGCTGGCAAGCAGTCGCTCCAATGTCTCGCGCACTGCGGGGGCGGCAGGCGGGGCATGCTCCAAGTGTCGAGCCTTTCGAAGTCGGCACAGGTTAGGACGCGATAATATAGCGCCCGCGCCGGCGCACAAGGATGCTTCTATTATGCGATCGCGTAAGCCACCGGAAATTCCTCCGGCGGTTAACGAATGGCAGGCTTTCGCGTCTGTCTTTCGCGTCTGTCTTTGAAGTGCGGCGCATGTTGGATGCGCCACACTTCGATCGAGTTGCCGCTCAGCCGGCTTTATGGCCGATGATGCGATTGGCGGCCGAAACAACGGCCTCCAGCGAGGCGGCCACGATATTGGTGTTGATACCGGCGCCGAACAGCTTGCCGCCCGGATACTCCATTTCGACATAGGAGATCGCCGAGGCGTTGGAGCCGCGCTGCAAGGAATGCTCGGAATAGTCGAGCACCGACATGTCGACGCCGACATGGCGCGAGAGCGCGTCGACGAAGCCGTCGATCGGGCCGGTGCCCGAGCCGGTGATGGTCACTTCCTTGCCATTGTCGAGGATATCCGCCTCGACCATGCGCCGGCCCTTTACCTCGGTGTCGGGATAGGTGCGGTGGTCGAGGAACTTCAGCCGCGCGCCGGGCTGGTCGACATAGGTTTCGAGGAAGCGGTCATGAATGCGCTTGGCCGGCACTTCCTTGCCTTCCGCATCGGTGATCGCCTGGATCGCCTGGCTGAACTCGATCTGCAGATTGCGCGGCAAATTGAGGCCGTAATCGGCCTGCAGCACATAGGCGATGCCGCCCTTGCCCGACTGCGAGTTGATGCGAATGATCGCCTCGTAGGTGCGGCCGACATCGGCCGGATCGATCGGCAGATAAGGCACTTCCCAGATCGGCGTGTTGGCCTTCTTCAGAGCCTTCATGCCCTTGTTGATGGCGTCCTGGTGCGAGCCGGAGAAAGCCGTGTAGACCAGTTCGCCGACATAAGGGTGACGCTCCGGGATCTTCAGCTGGTTCGAATACTCGTAGACATCCTTCATCCGGTTGATGTCGGAGCAGTCGAGCTCCGGATCGACGCCCTGGGTGAACATGTTGAGCGCCAGCGTGACGATGTCGACATTGCCGGTGCGCTCGCCATTGCCGAACAGCGTTCCCTCGACGCGGTCGGCCCCGGCCATCAGGCCGAGCTCGGTGGTGGCGATGCCGGTGCCGCGGTCGTTATGCGGGTGCAGCGAGATGATCAGGTTCTCGCGGTTGTCGAGATTGCGGCACATCCACTCGATGCGATCGGCATAGACGTTGGGCGTCGACATCTCGACCGTCGAGGGCAGATTGATGATGAGCTTGTTGTCGGCCATCGGCTTCACGATCTCGGTGACGGCGTTGCAGATCTCCAGCGCGACGTCGAGCTCGGTGCCGGTGAAGCTTTCGGGCGAATATTCGAAGCGATAGCCGCCGCCGGCCTTGGCCGCCATGTCGGTGATCATCTTGGCGGCGTCGGTGGCGATGCGCTTGATGCCGGCGACGTCCTTCTCGAAGACGACGCGGCGCTGCAGCTCGCTGGTCGAATTGTAAAAATGCACGATCGGGCGATGCGCGCGTTTCAACGCCTCGAAGGTCCGCGTGATCAGCTCGGGCCGGCACTGCACCAGCACCTGGAGCGATACATCCTGCGGCACGCCGCCTTCCTCGATGCACCAGCGGGCGAAGTCGAAGTCCGTCTGCGAGGCCGAGGGGAAGCCGATCTCGATTTCCTTGAAGCCCATATCGAGCAGCAAGGCGAACATGCGCGCCTTGCGTTCATGGCCCATCGGGTCGATCAGCGCCTGGTTGCCGTCGCGCAGGTCGACCGAGCACCAGATCGGCGCCTTGTCGATGATCTTGTTCGGCCAGGTGCGGTCGATCAGGCCGACCGTCGGGTAGGATTGGTATTTGCGTGCTGCATCCGGCATGTGGCCGGCCGTGCGCTTTCCGGCTTCAGCCTCGCCGGCGCTGATTTCTTCTCGTGCGTTCATCGTCTCTTCTCCGGGCGGCTCGCGTTCGCCTTGGGCGGATTGATGGCGAGCGTCGCCTCTACCAGAATTTCGTTCGCTTGATTATGACCTTGCCAAGGAGCATGCGCCTGAGGCGGCTGGTACCGACCGCCGGGCGCTCCTTCAGCGAACCCGGCGATCGCCGATAAGGCCGAGAAGAAGCAGGGTCGAGGCGAGCGCGCGCGCAGTCTCGCCGGCAAAGCCGGTGCGAGAGGAAGCGACAGAGCGGACGCGCGTGGTCATGGCGGCTCTCTTACAGGAGCGGCCATCGGGAGGCAAGTGCCGGCCAGGACGCGCTTAAAGCGCTTCGCATCGAAATAGATTCGAGCGACGCGCTTTAAGCCTTTGGTTTTATGCATGTCGTTTTCCCAAAAGCGGCGCAAACTTTGGGCGACATGCATTAGCGCTGGCTCTTCCCCGCATCGGGCAAATGCGCCACACTCGCCCGACGCGGCCCATAGTGCCCCGGGGGAGGTTGTGCATGAATTTCGTGTTCTTCTCGCCGCATTTCCCGGCCAACGGCACGGATTTCTGCGACCGGCTGAAAAAGGCAGGCGCCACCGTGCTCGGCATCGGCGATGCACCTTACGAGACGCTGAACGGCAAGCTGAAGACGGCGCTTTCGGAATACTACCGCATCGCCGACATGGAAGATTACGATGCCGTGTTCCGCGCGATGGGGCATTTCATCCACAAATGGGGCCGCATCGACCGCTTCGAGTCGCTCAACGAGCATTGGCTCGAACTCGAAGCCAACATCCGAACCGACTTCAACATCTTCGGCACCAAGGTCGATTTCGTGAAGAATTTGAAGCGCAAGAGTCGCATGCGCGCCTTCTTCCGCAAGAGCGGCGTCGAGACCATTCCGCAGCGCAAATGCTCCGACCGCGCCGGCGCCATGACCTTCATCCGTCGTGTCGGCTACCCGGTGGTGGTCAAGCCGGATTCGGGCTCCGGCGCCTCGAACACCTTCAAGATATCAAACGCCAAAGAACTGGACCAGTTCTTCAGGGACAAGCCCGAGGGCGTCACCTTCGTCATGGAGCAGTTCATCGAGGGGCTGGTGGTGACCTTCGACGGGCTGGTCAACCGCGATGGCGAGGTGGTGCTGGCGGCCAGCCACCGCTACGACCAGAGCATCATGGATGCGGTCAACAAGGACCGCCACATGAGCTACACCTGCTTCCCCGAGATCAGCCCTCAGGTCGAGGAGGCGGGCCGCAAGATACTCAAGGCGTTCGACGTGCGCGAGCGCTTCTTCCACATCGAGCTGTTCGAAACCAGGGACAAGCGCGTCATCGCGCTCGAGGTCAACATGCGCCCGCCCGGCGCCTGGATGACGGACGCCATCAACTACACGTTCGACATCGACGTCTATGCCGCCTGGGCCGACATGGTGGTCAAGGATGCCGCCGGCGGCCCTTACAAGGGCAAGTATTTCACCGCCTATGCCAGTCGCAAGCGCCATATCGACTATTTGCACAGCCATGCGGACGTGCTAGCCGCCCACGGCGACAAGATCGTCCATCACCAGGCCATCGAAGAGATCTTCAGCCGCGCCATGGGCAACTACGCCTATCAGATGCGTTCGAAGGATCCGAAGGCGCTGCGCCAGGCGGTCGACTATATCCACGCGGAAAAGGCCTGAGCCGATGGACGTCTCCTATCACAAGGGCCATGCCCGCAATCTCGGACGCGACATGGAATACAAGCGCTACGGCCATGCCGGGCGCCCGGTGGTGGTGTTCCCGACTTCGCAGGGGCGGTTCTACCAGTTCGAGGATTCCGGCGGGGTCGCAGCGCTTGCCGACCTCATCGACACCGGCCGCATCCAGCTCTTCACGCTCGACGGCATCGATTCGGAGTCGTTCTTCAACAAGCATGCCGACGCGGCGCATCGCATCGCCCGCCACGAGGCCTATTTCCGTTATGTGCGCGAAGAGGCGCTGCCGGAACTGCAGGCGGTCGCCGCCAAGGCCAATGGCGGTCGCGCCTTGAAGCCGCTGTTTTGCGGCTGCTCGATGGGCGGCTACCACTCGTCGAACTTCGTGTTCCGCTTCCCGGAGCTGGCGAGCGGCGTGATTTCGCTGTCCGGCGTCTATTCGGCCCGCGACTTCTTCGGCCGGACGCTGGAAGGCAACATCTATTTCAACTCGCCGCTCGACTACCTGCCTGGCATCGTCGACCAGAAGCTGCTCGGGCGGCTCAGGGCGCTGCGGCTGATCTTCTGCTGCGGCCAGGGCGCCTGGGAAGAGCGCATGCTGGTCGAGACGCGCGAGCTGGAGCAGGTGCTGCGCGACAAATCCATCCCGGCCTGGGTCGACTATTGGGGTGGCGACGTCAGCCACGACTGGCCGTGGTGGCACAAGCAGCTTGTCTATTTCTTCGGCCGCTGGCTGGACGATGATCTGATGAAGCGACTGGATTGATGACCACGCCCGATCCGATCCGCCGCTTTGTCGAAGCCACCAACGCCGGTGATACCGAAGCCTTTCTGGCGACATTCACCGACAACGCCCTCCTCAGCGACTGGGGTCGCGATTTCCATGGCCGCGACGGGGTCGCGCGGTGGAACCAGTCGGACAATATCGGCGTGCAGTCCAATCTTCGCATCGTTCGCGTCGCCGAGCGCGACGGCGTCTACCATGCCCGCGTCGCCGTGACGGGCAATGGCTTCAATGGCGTGGGCGACATGGCCTTCACGCTCGACGGCGACCGGATCGCAAGCCTGGTCATCAGTTGACCTCTCTCGCCATCGGCTGATTTGGTGGACGGCTATCCTTCCTGGCAGGCCGGCAGCGACGCGACATCTTGCGGCTCGGCCGTACGCAATTCCGGACGGAAAACCGCTCACACTTTTCCTGGAATTGCTCTAGTAGGTCGTGCGCCCGCCGGAGAGGTCGAAGGTCGCGCCGGTGGTGAAGGAGTTCTCGTCAGACAGCATGAAGACGACCATGGCGGCCGCCTCTTCCACCTCGACGAAGCGGCCGCGCGGCACTTTGCCGAGCATATAGGCGACCTGGGCCTCGGTGAGCTGCTCGAGGATGCGGGTGCGGGCGGGCGAAGGCGTCAGCGCGTTGACGGCGATGTCGTGACCGGCGAGCTCCTTGCCGAGCGACTTGGTCAGCGCCAGCACGCCGGCTTTTGCAGCGGAATAAGCGGCGGCGTTGGGATTGCCTTCCTTGCCGGCGACCGATGAGACGTTGACGATGCGGCCGTAGTTGCGCGCGACCATGCCGGGCACCAGGCGCCGGCAGCAGTAGAAGACGCCGGTGAGGTCGATGTCGACGATCTGGCGCCAGGCGGCGGGGTCGTAGTTCACAACGGTCGCCGCCGGCCCGGCAATACCGGCATTGTTGACGAGGAGATCGACGGGGCCAAGCGTCCGCTCGGTCTGGGTGGCGGCGCGATCGACGGCCTCGATCTGCGACTGGTCGCAAAGGATCGCTTCAACGCGGCCGAGCAAAGCGAGTTCGGCGACGGCCTTGGCCATCGCGGCCTGGTCGACGTCCCAGATGGCGACACCGGCGCCCGACGACAACAGGCGTCGCGCGACCGCTAGGCCGATGCCTTGCGCGCCGCCGGTCACCACGGCGACGCGGCCGGACAGATCGACGGCGTTCAAACGGCGGTTCATCGGCAATTCCCCCTCGTTTGCTTAGAGCAATTCAGCATCCTGACAGGATTGCTGAGCCGCTCCAATTTTCTGTTTCACGCAATTCCGGACGGAAGGCTACGGCGAATGCGCCGAGCCCAACCGCCGAGCGCTTTTCCTGGAACTGCTCAGGCATTGGATAGCCCGGATCAGGCCCCGACGTTTCGCGCCACCAGCTTGGCTACGCTTGGCCCAATCAGCAGTACGACCAGGAAGCGCGCCGACTGCAGCGCCATGACGAAGGAGATGTCGACGTTCCGTGCCGCGGCGGCGATGATGGCGACACTGTCCATGCCGCCAGGGCTGGTCGCCAGATAGGCGGTCAGCGGGTCGATGCCGAGCAGGCGGCTGATGACGAAGGCCACGCCGCCGCAAAAGGCGATCAGCGCGACGATCGAGCCGACGATCTGCGGCAGGGCGCGCGCCGCGTGGCGCAAGATCGGCCGGGTGAAATTGAGCCCGATCGACCAGCCGACCATGGCATAGCTGATCGCCAGCAGCCAGGGCGGCAATTGCATCGGCACGCCGAGGCCGAGATGGATCACCGCGCCGAAGATGAAGGTGCCGAGAAAGAACGGCGAGGGCAGCCTGACCAGCTTTCCGAGAAGGCCGCCGACGATCGCAATGCCGATGGTGGCGGCGAAGGCGAAGGCGTCGATCGGCGGAAACCAGACGATGGGCGTCACCTCGACGCCGGATGTGTTGACCCACATCTTGGCAACGATCGCCGCCGTCATCGAAACGAAGATGACGCGCAGATATTGCATGAAGGCGACCAGACGCTGGTCGGCGCCGAAGGCGCCTGCCATCAGCACCATGGCGGTGGCGGCGCCCGGCGAGGAGCCCCAGACTGCCGTGGTGCCGGGCAGGATGCGCCAACGGCTGATCATCCAGCCAAGCAGGCTGGAGGCGGCGACGGTCGCGACCACCACGGCGAGGAAAAGCGGCCATTCGGCATAGAACACCGGGAAGATGTCGGCCGAGATCGAGCCGGCAACCAGGCAGCCGACGATCGCCTGGGCCGCGCCGAACAGCGGTCGCGGCACGCGCACGGAGGCGCCGTTGGTGCCGGCCAGAATCGCGGCAAGCATCGGGCCGATCAGCAGGGCCGCTGGCAGGGCGGCGAACTCCAGCGCGCTGGCGAAGAGCAGCGAGAATACCAGAAGCACCAGCCATTGCCGCGGCGGGCGCAGGCGCGCCATGCGCTCGACGGGCGCTTGGTTCTGGGATGGCTGCTCTGGTGAAGAGTCCATGTCCGGCTCTTAGACCGGATACAGACAAATGCGAACCAGCTTTTCGCGGAAATTCCGCGTCCGCGCGGTTAGCCGGCCTTCTCGGAGGCGGGAAGGCCGAAGCCGCCGACCGGGTGGGTCTCGACCTGGAATTCGAAGCCGGCGATGAAGGGACGCGCCCTGGCGATCGCGGCCTGGACTTCCGGCAGTTGCAACGAGGCCTTGTGGCTCGCCTGGTCGGTCCACACTTCGGTCACCCAGATCGCGTCGGCGTCGGCCGGATCGGTGGCGATGATGTAGTTCAGGCAACCGGGGAGCGCGCCGGTGCTTTCGCGCAGCACGTCCATGACCGCATCGCGCTGGCCGCGCGCCGCCCGCATCTTGCCGATCAGTCCGTACATGCCCTTGCTCTCCCTCCAGGTTGCACGCTCCATCGAGTATGCAGTCGACCGCTCACGGCATCAACTGGCCACCATTGACCTCGATCACCTGGCCGATGATGTAGCCGCTCAAGAGGTCCGACGACAGGAACAGATAGGCGCCGACGCAATCCTCGGGCGTTCCGGCGCGGCCTTGCGGTATGGTGGCGACCATAGCCTTGATCTGCTCGGCGTTCGAATAGCGTTCGTGGAAGGGCGTCAGGATCGTGCCGGGCGCCACGGCGTTGACGCGGATGCCGAAGCCGATCAGTTCCTTGGCCATGCCGCGCGTCACGTTGGAGACGAAAGCTTTCGACGAACCATAGAGGCCGGCGCCGCCGCCGGCGCCGTTGCGGGCGGCGATCGAGGTGGTGTTGATGATGAAGCCGCCCTGGCGCTTCAGCCACGGTATCGCCTTGCGCGAGGCGGTCAGGACGGAGCGCGCATTGAGATCCATGACCGCGTCGTAATGCGCCTCGTCCTGATCGGCATAGGCGACGCGCCCGAGCATGCCGCCGGCATTGTTGACCAGGCCGTCGAGCCGGCCGAAATGTTTTGCGCTCTCTTCGACGACGCGCTCGACGTCGGCAGGTATCGAAAAATCGCCCTGGACCAGAAACACCTCGCCGCCATCGTCGCGGATGGTCCTGGCCACGGCTTCGGCGGGAGCGCGGCTCGCATTGTAATGCAGCGCGACCCGGCATTTTTGCGCCGCATAGGCGCGGGCGAGGGCGGCACCTATGCCGGTCGAAGCGCCGGTGACCAGCACCGCCTTTCCGGCAAGATCGGGGATGGCAGGTGTCGTCATGTCAGCTGGCCTCCGGGCTCCCATCCTTCGTAGGCCATTGCCGGCCTGGCCTTCAAGTGTTGGCGTTCAGTGTGGGCGCATTCAGGGTCTGAGATAGACATAGCCCTGATGCTGCAGCTCGGCGAGCTTCACGACGCCACCCTTCTCGGCAAGCTCGAAGCCCGCCAGCAGGTCGGTCAGCGTGATGTCCATGCCGTGCAGGGTGTTGCCGCAGGCTTGCGGGACAAGTCCCTGCTGGACGAGGCCGGCAAAGCGGCTGGAAACGGCGCCGGAAGCGCCCTTGGACTTGAAGGCGGCCAGGGCCGGGCCGTGCACCACAAGCACGATGTCGACATTGCCGCCGGTGCCCTCATAGTGGTTCTTGATGTTGCCGAGGACGAAGTTGACCTTGTCGGTGTCGCTGAGGTGATAGGCGACTTTCAGCCTTCCCTCGGCCGTTGCCGCATTTGCCCGGTTCAGTCCGAACAGGCCGGCGGCGCCTGCGAGACCGGCGCGAAAAATGTCACGGCGCAGCATCCTATCCTCCTTGCCTCGCCCGCTCGCGCGATTTTGCATGGCCCGGGCGGGCTCCTAGACTAGTGCGTTTCACCGTTTCATGGAAACGGCGAAACGCCCTATCTCCTTGTTTTGACGCAATTCCGGACGGAAGGTTACGGCGAAGACGCCGAACTTAACCGCTCACACTTTTCCTGGAATTGCTCTAGCATATCCCGGTCCTGTCGGTGGGAGGAGGATCACATGACATCGAGGGCAAGGACTATGGCGGGCGCGGCGCTTTGCGCCGCCCTTGCCGCTTTTGCCGGCGCGGCGCGCGCCGAACAGCCGCCCCAACTTCCCGAGCTCAGCCCGACCGGCGCCGACGCCTGCTTCGGCCGTGTGTACGATGCCGCTCATCTCAAGGCGCATCCGCACCAGAAGGTGGCGCGCATCTTCTTCCTCTACGGCCATGACCCGGTCAGCCGGCCGAATGAAGAACCTCCCGCCAACCAGGATACTTCCTATAACGGCTTCCTCACCACCACGGTGCGTGGCGCCAAAAAACCGGAATGGGCGAGCAGCTGGTGCAACAAGGAAGACCCGAGCGACAAGGCGAGCGGCATCCGCTGCGGCATGGATTGCGACCGGACGCTGGCCTCGCTGAAGGTCGACAAGGGCAAGCTTCTGCTCTCCGGCCTGTCGCCGGACGTTTATCTCGACCCTGATGCGTCGGAGTCGATGAGCAAGGCGGAGTATGCCAGGCAGCAACTGGGCAGCGAGGACGACAATTTCAAGCTGGACCCGATGCCGGCCGACAGCTGCAAGGCGGAGTTCGCGCGCATCGACCCGATCGATCCGGCGCTGGGGGACCCGCTGCGCGTGCGGCTGAAGTCCGATCAGCCCTTCTGCTTCGGGCGCGACTACGACGATGCGCATCTGAAGTCGCATCCCAACCAGCTCACGCAATCGATCCGCGTCTTCCGCGGCCCGGTCGAGCTCGCCTCCTTCGCCGCCGGCGGCGATGCCGCGAACTGGCCCGACGGGGCGGATATCGCCGTTTCGGTGACGACGAGGCAGAAAGGGAAAAAGGTCACGCAGACCTATTCCTGCCAGGGCGAGGCCGACCAGTGGCGCTGTTCGGCCAGCTCGAAGATGAGCGATTTTTCCTGCGACATCTCGCAGAAGGAAATCTTCCTCAAGCGCGGCGCCAACGGCACGATGATGGTCGCGAACCCCAACAATGCGGTGGCGGTTCTCGATCTCTGCTCGAAGGCGGCGAACGGCAAGACGAAGTCGGATGACAAGGTCTATCGGCTGCAGCCGATGCCGCAATCGGCGTGCGCGCCGTAACCAGCGCTTCGTCATGTATGGACGGCCCCTCTTGCCCGAGAGGGGCCGTCCATACATGACGAAGTCTGAAGGCTTCAGCTAATTTCCAAGGTGGTTACTCGGCTCAGGCAAAAGGCACCGCAGTGGTACCTTTCGGCAGCTTGGCCTCGTCGTCCGGCTCGACATGGATGGTGACGCGCACCGATGGGATCTCGGCCTTCAGCGCATCCTCGATGCGGTCGCAGATGACGTGGCTGGCGCCGACCGTCATGTCGGCGTCGACGACGAGATGGAACTCGATGAAGGTGGCGCGCCCGGCTATGCGCGTCTTCAGGTCATGCACCTCGAGCGCGCCCTTCGAATTGGCCGAGATGATGTCGCGGATCTGCATGTGCTCGTGGTTGTCGACTGCGCGGTCCATCAGCCCGTTCATCGACGAGCCGATGACATGCCAGCCTTGCCACAGGATGTTGAGCGCGACGATGACGGCAAGCGCCGGGTCGAGGATCTGCCAGCCGGTAAGCACCGCGCCGACGAGGCCGCCGAACACACCGACCGATGTCACCACATCGGTCATGATGTGCTGGCCGTCGGCGACGAGGGCCGGCGACTTCGCGTTCCGACCGGTGCGTATCAGCACCCAGGCCCAGATGGCATTGACCACCGTCGCGACGCCGTTGACGCCCAGGCCTTGCCAGGGCTGTTCCAAAGGCGCGGAATGTTGCCAGGACTGCCAGACCTCGTTGAGGATCAAGAGGGCCGCGACGATAATCAGAACGCCTTCGAGAACGGCGGAGAAATACTCGGCCTTGTGGTGGCCGAAGGGATGGTCCTGGTCGGCGGGCTTGTAGCTGACCTGGATCGCCCAGTAGGCGGCGATCGAGGCGATGACGTTGACGATCGATTCCGCCGCGTCGGAATAGAGGGCGACGGAACCGGTGATGTACCAGGCGGCGACCTTGAGCGCGAGCACGACGCAGGCGACGACGATCGACCAGAAGGCGAGCCTGGCAACCTTCTCCCGGGTCGCGGCTTTCGCCGCGGCCGCCGTCATGTCCTGCGTTGCGGCCATGTTCTCCTACGCGGCCTTTTCCTTGGCCTTGCGCGGCAGATGCGCGACGACGTTCTCGATGATGCGCATGCCGGCATTGTGCCCGAGTGTCATGATCGATTCCGGATGGAACTGCACCGCCGCGATAGGCTCCTTGCGGTGCTCGAAAGCCATGATGATCCCGTCCTCGGTCTCGGCGGTGACCACGAAGCCGTCGGGCAGGCGCACCGGGTCGGCGAAGATCGAGTGGTAGCGGCCGACGGTCACTTCCTTCGGCAGGCCGGAGAAGATGATGCCGGGCTTGGAGACGCGGATGCGCGACGGCTTGCCATGCATGGGGATGTGCAACTGCCTGAGCTCGCCGCCATAGGCCTCGGCCAGCGCCTGCAGGCCGAGGCAGACGCCGAAGATCGGCAGGTCGCGGCTGCGCGCCTTCTTGATGGTGGCGGCGCAGTCGAAATCCTTCGGCGTGCCGGGGCCGGGCGATAGCACGACGAGGTCGGGCTTCAGCCGCTCGAAGACCTCTTCCGGCACTGGCGAGCGCACGGTGGAAACATTGGCGCCGGTCTGGCGGAAGTAGTTGGCCAGGGTATGGACGAAACTGTCCTCATGATCGACGAGCAGGATGTTGACGCCGTCGCCGACGCGCGCGGTGGTGCGCTCGGTTCCGGTGGCGTTGCCGGTCTTGGCGTCGCGGATGGCGGAGAGCATGGCGGATGCCTTCAGTTCGGTTTCGGCTTCTTCTTCCTCGGGCACGCTGTCGAAAAGCAGCGTGGCGCCGGCACGCACCTCGGCGATGCCGTCCTTGATGCGGATGGTGCGGAGCGTCAGTCCGGTGTTCATGTCGCCGTTGAAATTGACCATGCCGATGGCGCCGCCATACCAGGCGCGCGGGCTCTTCTCGTTCTGCTCGATGAAGCGCATGGCCCACAGTTTCGGCGCGCCGGTAACGGTGACCGCCCAGGCATGCGACAGGAAAGCGTCGAAGGCGTCCATGCCTTCGCGCAGGCGCCCCTCGATGTGGTCGACGGTGTGGATCAGGCGCGAATACATTTCGATCTGGCGGCGACCGATGACGCGCACCGAGCCCGGCTCGCAGACGCGCGACTTGTCGTTGCGGTCGACATCCGAGCACATGGTGAGCTCGGACTCGTCCTTCTTCGAGTTAAGCAGCTTCAGGATCTGCTCTGAGTCGGAAATGGCGTCGTCGCCGCGCTTGATCGTGCCCGAGATCGGGCAGGTCTCGACGCGGCGGCCGTTGACGCGCACGAACATCTCCGGCGAGGCGCCGATCAGATATTCGTTTTCGCCGAGATTGATGAAAAAGGAATAGGGCGACGGATTGATCGCTTTCAGCTTGCGCGAGATGTCGGAGGGCTGGGTCTCGCAGCGCTCGTAGAACATCTGTCCGGGCACGACCTCGAACAGGTCGCCGCGCTTGAAGCTCTCCATGGCGCGCCGCACCAGGTTGGCGTATTCGCCGGGCTCATGGTCGCCGCGCGGCGGGATGCGGTCGGCGGTCTTGAAGGGCTCGACATGGGCGTCGCGCGGCAGGCCTTCGGTCGAAAAGCCGTCGCCGGAATAGTCGTAGCGGTCGGTCCAGGCCTTGGTCGAATAGTGGTCGACGACGAGGATCTCGTCGGGCAGGAACAGCACCAGGTCGCGCTGGCTCTCTCTGCGCTCGAGCTTGTAGTCGACAGGGTCGAACTGGAAGGCGAGGTCGTAGCCGAAGGCGCCGTAAAGGCCGAGATTGGCGTCCTCGGCGGTCTTGAACAGCGCGGTGATGGCGCGCAGCACGGTGAAGACGGAGGGAACGCGGCTGCGCTCCTCCTCGGTGAAGACACGGCCGGGTTTTGCCACATCGAGGCGGATGAGCGTCTTCGAGGTCTCGGCGATCGTCACGTCGTCGAGCTCGCCAAGCGCCCTGCCGATCACCGGCAGCAACACTTCGCCACGCTTGTTGAGCGCTTCGATGCGCATCGTGCGGCCCCGCGCGGAGATCACCAGCGGCGGATCGATGATGGCCGTATCCCAGCGCGTGTAGCGGCCCGGATATTCGTAGTTGGAGGAGAACACCGCGCCGCGGCGCGAATTCAGGCCGTCGACATAGGCATCGATCGCGCCTTCATAGGGCCTGTCGTGCCGCTCGCGGGTGATCGTCACGCCGCCCGCGGTAACGAAGCGCTCCGCCCCGTTGTCGAGAACTCTAGTCGTCATTGCCGTCTCCATCAGCGTTTTGGGCAACGGACCCGGGAATGGCTTTAAAAAACAAATGGCCGCCCGGACATTCCGTTGCGGCCACCCTCTACTATCACGCGCACACGCACGAACAGGCCGCTGTCAGCGAGCCCACCACCAAACGGTCTTGTTCGAACGCATGTTCATGGCGACTCCCATAGCGGCGAATGGAGGTCGGTGCAACTGGATTTCACGTGCACGGAAGACAGAGGCTTCAGTCTTCCAGCGTACCGGAACGCGCGTCGCCGCTCCTGCCGTCGCCGGCCAGCTTCAAAAGATCCTCGCCGGTACGGATGATGCGGCGCGAGCGCCGGGTCAGGATGAAGCCCGACTGAGGGGCAAATACTTCCGTGCGGCCGCCGGTCTCGCCGGGCGCATGCACGATCGTCGCCAGCCTGTCGCCTTTCTTGACGCGGTCGCCGGGTTTGACGTCGTAGAGGATAGCGCCGGACTTGGGCGAGGGCATCATGTCGATGTTTTCCAGCGGCACGACCGGCCCGGAAAATGTCTCGAATTTGGGCATGGACGAGTCCTGGACGACGCCGCGCGCCGCCAGCAGGCGATAGAGTCCCGCGGCATCGGACGCGGCCAGGGCGCCGTCGACATCGAGCATGCCGCGATATTCGACCGTGGTGACGGCGCGGCGGTCGAAGCGCGCGACGCTCGCAGGCACGTTCTGATAGGGCATGATCGAGGCGCCTTCGAAGGTGCCGGTGCTGTCCTCGCTCCACAGCAGGACGGCTTCGGCGCCCATGGCGGCGGCGCAGTCGGCCATATGCGGCCACAGGCTGGTGTGGATGTAGAGATAAGCAAGGCCTTCGTCGTCGCAGTGGAGGTCAAGGACGATGTCGTTGCCGAGCGAGAGCTGGACAAGCCGGTTCTTCAGCCGGCGATCGGCGCCGCCGAGGCTGACATCGGGCAAGAGCCGCGCGTCGGGCGCGGCAAGCAGCGGAAATGAGCGGTTGAAGTTGGTGCGGGTGCCGAGATTGAAGCGGCCCTGATGCTCGCCGAAATGATATTGCGCGCGGCCGATCGGGTTGGCCCAGGGCACGATGGTGATCGGACCCTTGATGCGGCCCTCGGTCTCGGCCTTGGTGAGCATCGGCATCAGCGCGTCGATGGCGACGACGCCCGGCAGTTCGCCCGCATGCAGCGCCGCCTGCAGATAGGCGGAAGGAGCCGACTTGTCCTTGCCCTCGAAGCGGAAGACCGGAAATTCGTAAGCGACGCCCTCGCTGTCGCCGGCGATGCGTTCGATCGTCTTCTGCATGGGGTACCTCCAATGGAGGGCCAGACATGCATGTTTGCGGCAGGACTGTCGAGTGGTCCAGACGGGCCGGCCCGTCGGGGCAGAAGCTGGCTACGGCGAAGATGCCGAGCCCGCTACGGCGAAGACGCCGAGCCCGCTACGGCGAAGACGCCGAGCCCGCTACGGCGAAGACGCCGAGCGTTATTCAGCCGGTTGCGGCTGCAGGAGAGTTCGGCGGTCGAGCGCCTGCGACAGCATGGCCACCGCGACGGCCAGAAGCGCGAGCGCCGCGCCCACCAGCGGCAGATTGGCGTAGGATACGCCCCAGGAAATGGCGAGGCCGCCGATCCAGGCGCCGCCGGCATTGCCGACATTGAAGGCGCCCTGGTTGAGCGTGGCGGCAAGGTTCGGTCCTTCGGCGGCCGCCTCGACGACACGGATCTGCAGCGGCGGCACGACGATGAAGATCAGCATGCCCCACAGGAAAACGATGGCGACAGCCACGCTGGCGATGGCGCCGAGCTCGGTGAAGACGAGGAACAGCAGGGCCATGGCGAGCAGCGTGGCGATCACCGTCGGCATCAGCTTCCAGTCTGCCAGCCTGCCGCCGATGACGTTGCCGATGGTCATGCCGGCGCCGAACAAGAGCAGCACCCAGGTGACGGTCGCCGTCGACAGGCCGGAGACGTCGGTGAGGTAAGGCTTGATGTAGGTGAAGACGGCAAACAGGCTGGCGGAAGCGAGCGAGGCGATCAGCATCGCCAGCCAGACCTGCAGCTTGCCGAGCACGCGCAGTTCGCCGACCAGGCCGCCGCCGCTGGGTTCGGCGACATCCGACGGCACCAGCCAGGCGATGGCTGCGACCGAGATCAGGCCGATGCCGACGACGGCGAGGAAAGTCGCGCGCCAGCCGAAAGCCTCGCCAAGCGCCGTGCCGGCGGGAACGCCGAGGATGTTGGAGAGCGTCAGGCCGGCGAACATCAGCGCGATGGCGCTCGCCCGCTTGTTGCGCGGCACGAGGCCCGCCGCAACCACCGAGCCGATGCCGAAGAAGGCGCCATGGCCGAAAGCGGTGAACACGCGCGCCGCCATCAAGAGCCAATAGTTCGGCGCGATGGCGCAGAAGAGGTTGCCGATGACGAACAGCGTGGCAAGGCCGACAAGCACCGGTTTGCGCGGCAGGCGGGCGGTTGCCATGGCGACGATCGGCGCGCCGAAGACCACGCCCAGAGCATAGCCGGTGACCAGCAGGCCGGCCGAAGGGATCGAGACGCCGAGGTCTCCAGCGACTTCCGGCAGAAGACCCATGATGACGAATTCGGTGGTGCCGATGCAGAAGGATGCAATGGCTAGCGCTAGGATCGGCAGCGGCATGGGATGTCCGGACTGAATCGGTTCAAAATTCGAAACTGGCTTTGGGCATGCCCCCACACAAGCGACATTGTCGCAACGCAGCAATGCAGAAAGGCGAGGGCGACCCTTCGCCACCAGCCGACGGGCCAGCCTCAGGTCAGCGGCTTAAGCTCCTGGGCGATTGTGGGGAGCAACTCCGAGACATTGGGGTGAATGTGCATCGCCCGCGCGAGCGTCGAGATCGGCGCCTTGGCATACATGAGGTCGAGCACGCAGTGGATCGCCTCGTCGCCGCCTGGGCCAAGCACGGAGCAGCCGAGGATCTCGCCTGTGTCGGCATCGGCCAGGATCTTCATGAAGCCTTGCGTCTCGCCCTTTTCGACGGCGCGGCCGACACGGGTCATCGGCCGCTGGCCGACCAGCGCGCGGCGGCCGGATTTCTTCACCGCGGCCTCCGTCATGCCGCAGCGCCCAAGCGGCGGATCGATATAGAGCGCATAGGCTTCGATGCGGTCGCTGACCTTGCGCGGATCGTTGTCGAGCAGGTTGGCGGCGACGATCTCGAAGTCGTTGTAGGAGGTGTGGGTGAAGGCGCCCTTGCCGTTGCAGTCGCCCATCGCCCAGATGCCGGGCACATTGGTGCGCAACTGGTCGTCGACGACGACGAAGCCGCGCTGATCGACTGCGATACCGGCCTTGTCGAGGCCAAGATCGTCGGTGTTGGGAACGCGGCCGAGCGCCAGCAGCACATGCGAGCCCACCGCCGCCGGCTTGTCGGCGGCGAAGGTGACGGCGACGCCGCTGCCTTGTTTGGCGAAGCTGATGTCGCCGGCGCCGACATGAACGGCGATGCCCTCGTTTTCGAGGATCGACAGGATGGCTGCGGAGGTGTCCTCGTCCTCGCGACCGGTCAGCCGCGGCGCCTTCTCGATCACCGTGACCTCGGAGCCGAAGCGGCGGAACATCTGCGCGAATTCGAGCGAGATGTAGCTGCCGCCGACGACGATCAGATGGCTGGGCAGCACATCGAGATCCATCATCGAGGAGTTGGTGAGATAAGGGATATCGTGGACACCGGGCAGGTCGGGCACAGAGGCGCGGCCGCCGGTGTTGAGGAAGATCTTCGGCGCGGTGAGCAGCCCGTCGCCGACGCGCACCGTATTGGCGGATTCGAAACGCGCATGGCCGCGAAAAAGCGTGCAGCCCTCCATGCCGGCGATCCAGGTCTCCAGCCCGGTGCGGGAAGCACCCGACACCTTGTCCTTGCGCGCCTTGATCGCCTTGTAGTCGACGCCGACCTCACCGGAAACGGTCACGCCATAATCGGCGGCGCGACGGGCAAGATGGGCGGCATAGGCGCTCGCCACCATCGTCTTGGTCGGGATGCAGCCGGTGTTGACGCAAGTGCCGCCGACCAGCTTGCGTTCGATCAGCGCCACCTTCATGCCGGCCGCGTTCAGCCGGCCGGCGAGCGGGGTGCCGGCCTGTCCGGCGCCGATGACGATGGCGTCGAAAGCTTTCGCGCTCATGCCACCGCCGCCACGATGAGCAGCCCGCCGATGATCGCCACCGCGTCCTCGATGAAGGCGGCGGGCGGATCCTTGCCGAAGGCGGCGGCCAGCCTGCCGCGGACCTCGGCGCCGCCCAGCGTGCCGATCACCGCGCCGATGGCGCCTGCCACCAGCCCGCCGATGGTGGCGCCGGCCGTGACGCCGATCACCGCGCCGGAGAAGGCGCCGGTCACGATGCGGGCGCCGAATTGCTGCGGCACCGTGCGGCTCGGCGTCGACGGCAACTGGTCGGTGACCAATTCGACGATCGCCAGGATGGTGAAGATGCCGACGGCGATCCAGTGGCCCATGAAGCTCGCCCAGGTGCCTGTGACCGGCAGCCAGCCGAGATACGAACCCCAGGCCACGGCAGCCGGCGCGGTCATGGCGCGCAGGCCGGCAACGACGCCTATCAGCAGTGCAAGAATGTAAAGCATGATCGACCCCCTCAAATGAGACCGTCGCATGGTCTCCCAACCGCAGGCTAGCATAGGCCAGGCGTTTGGCCACGGGGCTTTTGTCTGACAATCGATTATGCTTTGGCGATTATGCTTTGGCAGCAGACTCCGGAGGTGCCGCCATGACGACGAGCGAACGCATGAAGATGGCGGCGGGCGAATGGTACATCTGCAGCGACGATGAGCTCGAGGACTTGCGCGTTGCCGCGCGCGATGCGGTGTTCGAGCACAACAGCTTGCCGCCCAGGCAGCGCGGCAATATCGCCCCGGCCTTGCGGGCGCTGCTCGGCGGCGCGGGCGAGCGGGCGCGCATCGAGGCACCGTTCCATTGCGCCTATGGCTTCAACCTCTTCCTCGGCGACGGCGTCTTCCTCAATGCTGGCTGCACCATCCTCGACACCGCGCCGGTGCACATCGGCAAGGGGACGCTGCTGGGGCCCAATGTGCAGATCTACTGCGCCGAGCATCATCGCGAGGCCTCCGGCCGGCTGGCAGGGCTGGAGATCGCCAAGGCCGTGACGATCGGCGACAATGCCTGGATCGGCGGCAGCGCGGTGATCCTTGCCGGCGTCAGCATAGGCGAGGGCGCCATCGTCGGCGCCGGCGCGGTGGTGACGCGCGACGTGGCGGCGAACACCACCGTTGTCGGCAATCCGGCACGGATGGTTACGCGCCGATGAACGCGCCGGCGTTTTGAGCGCTTTTTGAGAACTCACGCCGGTACCGCATCGGCGACGTCTTGAGCCGCGCGGCGAAATGCTGGCGCAGCGACGTGGCGCTGCCGAAGCCGGCTTCGAAGGCCACCATGTCCATCGATTTGTCCGTCTGCTCCAGCAGCCTCTGCGCCAGTGCCACGCGCTGGTCGGCGAGCCAGTCGCCGAAACTGGTGCCGATCGAGTTCTGGAAGCGGCGCGTGAAGGTGCGACGCGTGAGGCCTGCCATGTCGGCGACGCTGTCGAGACTGTGCGTTTCGCCGAGCGTTGCCCGCACCTTGTCGAGAGCGCGCGTGAACCGGTCGGCGTTCGGCGTCGGCGCGACCGGGCGCTCAATGAACTGCGCCTGGCCGCCTTGCCGGTGCGGCGAGAGCACGACGTGGCGGGCAAGGCGAAGGGCGGCTTCCGCGCCGTAGCGGGCGCGCACGATGTGCAGGCAGCAATCGAGCCCGGCGGCGACGCCGGCGGAGGTGATGATGTCGCCGTCGTCGACATAGAGCACGTCGGCATCGATCGCGAGGTCGGGATGCAGCGCCTGCAACCGGTCGGTATAGGCCCAGTGGGTGGTCGCCTTGCGTCCGGCCAGCAATCCGGCGCCGGCAATGGCGAAGGTGCCGAGGCACAAGCCGACGATGAGCGCGCCGCGCCGATGCGCGCGTTGCAGCGCCTCCTTGAACGGCGCCGCCAGGGGATCCCCGAGATCCTTCCAACTCGGGATGATGACGATGTCGGCCTCGTCGAGCGCCGAAAGCCCATGCGGCACGACGATGCTCAGCCCGGCATCGGTATGAATGGGTCCCTCCTCCATCGCGCAGACGCGGAAGTCGAAGCGCGGCAGGCCAAGCTTGGTGCGGTCCGCGCCGAACACCAGGCACGGCACGGAGAGATGGAACGGGCTGATGCCGTCGAAAGCGACAGCGGCGATGATCGGGTCCCTCATGGCAAGCATTGATCCGTTGAGAGCTGATTGTCCCAATTCTTTCGAATGATGTCAATTGGGCCACTTTCTGGAGCTGAAGCAGCCGGCTAGCTTTGGCCCATCAACCCGGTCGAAAGGAAACCGCCATGTCCGCACCAGCCACCCAGCCACGCCGCGCGCTTGTCGTCGTCGATGTCCAGAACGACTACAATGGCGGCAATCTCGCCATCCAGCATCCGCCCTTCGCCGAGAGCGTCGCCAATGTCGCGCGCGCCATGGATGCCGCCGCGGCGGCCGGCATCAAGGTCGTCGTCGTCAAGCAGATGGCGCCCGAGACCTCGCCGATCTTTGCCAAGGGCAGCCATGGTGGCGAGCTGCATCCCGAGATCGCCAGGCGCGGCCGCGACCACTATGTCGAAAAGACGCTGCCTTCGGCTTTCACCGGCACGGATCTCGAAGCCTGGCTGCGCGCCAGCGCCATCGATACGATCGTGGTCGTCGGCTACATGACCCACAATTGCGATCTGTCGACCATCATCCACGCGGTGCATATGGGCTTTGCCGTCGAGTTCCTTTCGGATGCCAGCGGCTCGGTGCCTTATGCCAACAGCGCCGGCTATGCATCGGCCGAGGACATACACCGGGTGGTGAGCGTCGTCTTGCAGTCGCGCTTCGCCGCGGTGCTGAAGACCGCCGACTGGATCGATTGCCTGAAGACCGGCGCCCTGCCCGAGCGCGACACGATCTACGCTTCGAACCAGCGTGCCTTGCGGCGGAACGCCGCCTAGCTGGAACCGCTTCGAATGGGAAGGCGCCGCCAGGATGCGGCGCCTTTTTGTTGGCGCGCCAACTATCCAGGCAGAGCGTGAGCCATTTCACGGACGTCGCTCCGGTATTTTCCGAAAGTCGCCGCGCATGTGAGTAAGCGCGGTTGGCTTTTGGGGGCTGGATTGAAGGCGCGCGTTGCACGAACCCTGGTCGTTCTGGCTCTCGCCGTCGGCGCGGCGGTGCTGCCGTGGCCCGCTCTCGCGCAAGTTCCGCCGCACGCGCCGGGGACGATCTGCATCACCCAATTCTTCTGGTGCTGGGCGCAGCCGCCCGGGCCGCCCGGCTATCCCTGCGGGTGCCCGTCGCAATATGGCTTCGTGCCGGGTTATCTGGGCTAGTCGTCGGAGGGGACGCGATGACGACGACATCCCACGATCCTCTCGTCTCCGGCTTGCTTGCCGATGCCAAGCTGGTTGCCGGCTACGGCCGCTACGGGGTGTTCAAGGACAGCGCGCTCTTCGCCGCCATCGGCGATGCGGAAAAGCTCAATGATGCGACGGCAAGCCAGCCCGAGGTCGTCAAACTTCAGACGGTACTCAACGACTGCTCCAACACCGTGCCGTTTTCCACCCTGGCTGCGCTCCGCACTGGCTGGTCGCCCGGCGACATGTCACGGCGCTCCGCGCTCGCGACCTATTTTCTCATCGCCCTGTCGGTGACGATGATGATCGTCATCGGCAAGCTGACCTATGTCTACAACAGGGGCGTTTCGATCAACACGAAGCTGCAGGAGATCGACAACAACGAGTTCAGTGCTCGGTTCGGGCAGTCGATCCGGCAGGTCTGGGCGACGAAGAAGCAATTGAGCTCGGCCACCGCCAAGCAGGCGTCGACGACCGACCTGACGCTTCTGAAGGATGCCTATTATAATTCCGTCGACAGCCTGCATTCGCTCGACCAGCGGTTCTCCTCGCTGCTGGTGCGGGCGCAGGGATTCATGACGCAGGAGGCGCCCTTTCCGCTCTGGGGCATGCAATGGGCCTATTGCAAGCTTTCGGCTTCGGCGGCCAAGGCAGGAGCGCCGCTTGATTTCTCGAACCCCAGGCAGATGGCCATAGACCAGTTCTGCGGCCAGCAAATCGCGCTGGCGCAACAGCAGAGCGGTGCCGAAAACAGCCAGCCGCTCAAGCAGTCGGATTTCGATTGCAAGAACAACGGCAACATTCAAGGCGGCATGCAAGTCGTCAGCGCCACCGGCACCGCCGGCCAGGCCGAAGATGTGAACGCGGATTTCGACGAGGCGACACGCGATCTGCAGTGCGAAGGCGTCATCACCATCACGCCGAATTCGATTTCGACGCTGACACTGCAGGCCAAGACGCTGAGCGAGGTCCTCAGCCCTTATGCGCTGTGGATTCTGCCCGCGCTTTACGGCGCGCTTGGCGGCATCATGTTCCACATGCGCATGATCCTGAACCCGCTCCTGCCCAATCCGCCGCTGTCGCGGCTCATTCACCGCATCGCGCTCGGCGGGCTTGCCGGCATGATCCTCGCCTGGTTCATGGCGCCCGGCACCAAGCTCGGCGGCGAGGTCACCGGCATAGGCTTCAGCCTGTTCACCTTCGCTTTTCTGTTCGGCTTCAGCCTCGATATCTTCTTCGCCATCCTCGACCAGTTCGTCTCGATGTCGGTCGCCGGCATCAAGAAATTCGGCTCGCCCACGGTGGCGTGAAAAGCTGGCGAAACAAAAGGGCGCCGCGATGATGCGGCGCCCTTTTTCCGTTCAGGTCAGTCTGGCTTAGAACAGGCCTTCGATCTGGCCGGCTTCGTTCAGGAAGATCTTCTCCGACGACGGCTTGCTTGGCAGGCCCGGCATGGTCATGACCTCGCCGCAGATGATGACGACGAAGCCGGCGCCGGCTGAAAGCCTGACCTCGCGCACCGGCACGGTGTGGCCGGTCGGCGCGCCGCGCAGGTTCGGGTCCGTCGAGAAGGAGTACTGGGTCTTGGCCATGCAGACCGGCAGGTTGCCGTAGCCGGCCTGCTCCCAGGCGTGCAACTGGTCGCGCACCGACTTGTCGGCGATCGCCTCGTCGCCGCGATAGATGCGCTTGACGATGGTGTTGACCTTCTCGAACAGCGGCATCTCGTCGGGATAGAGCGGCGAGAACTGCGAGGCGCCGGATTCGGCGATCTCGACGACCTTCCTGGCGAGGTCCTCGATGCCGGCCGAACCCTGCGCCCAGTGCTTGCACAGGATCGCCTCGGCGCCCTGCGCCTTGACGAAATCCTTCATCGCCTGGATCTCGGTGTCGGTGTCGGTGGTGAAGTGGTTGATCGCCACCACCGCCGGCACGCCGAACTGCTTCACATTCTCGATGTGGCGGCCGAGGTTGAGACAGCCCTTCTTGACCGCCTCGATGTTTTCCTTGCCGAGGTCTTCCTTCTTGACGCCGCCGTTCATCTTCATGGCGCGCACGGTGGCGACGATAACCGCCGCCGACGGCTTCAAGCCTGCCTTGCGGCACTTGATGTCGAAGAATTTTTCGGCGCCCAGATCGGCGCCGAAGCCGGCTTCGGTGACGACATAGTCGGCGAGCTTCAGCGCCGTCGTGGTGGCGACGACCGAGTTGCAGCCATGCGCGATGTTGGCGAACGGGCCGCCATGCACGAAGGCCGGATTGTTCTCCAGCGTCTGCACGAGGTTCGGCTGCATGGCGTCCTTGAGCAGAACCGCCATGGCGCCGTCGGCCTTGAGGTCGCGGGCAAAGACCGGCGACTTGTCGCGACGATAGGCGACGATGATATCGCCGAGGCGCTTTTCGAGGTCCTTGAGGTCGGTGGCGAGGCACAGGATCGCCATGACTTCCGAGGCGACGGTGATGTCGAAGCCCGCTTCGCGCGGATAACCATTGGCGACGCCGCCGAGCGAGCAGATGATCTCGCGCAGCGCCCGGTCGTTCATGTCCATGACGCGACGCCAGGCGACGCGGCGGGTGTCGATGCCGAGCTCGTTGCCCCAGTAGATGTGGTTGTCGATCAGCGCCGAAAGCAAATTATGCGCCGTCGTGATGGCATGGAAGTCGCCGGTGAAGTGGAGGTTCATGTCCTCCATCGGCACCACCTGCGCGTAGCCGCCGCCGGCTGCGCCGCCCTTGACACCGAAATTCGGGCCGAGCGAGGCTTCGCGGATGCAGACGATCGCCTTCTTGCCGATGCGATTCAGGCCGTCGCCGAGGCCGACCGTGGTGGTCGTCTTGCCTTCGCCGGCAGGCGTCGGGTTGATGGCGGTGACCAGGATCAGCTTGCCGTCCTTGTTGCCCTTCACCGACTTGATGAACTCGGCCGAGACCTTCGCCTTGTCATGGCCATAGGGCAGCAGATGTTCGGTCGGGATGCCGATCTTGGCGCCGATCTCCTGGATTTGTTTTTTCTTCGCGGCGCGGGCGATCTCGATGTCGGACTTCACTTCGGCCATGACGGCTTTCCTCTGGATTGGGCGGTGGAAGGGACGGTTTTGATCAATTGTGCATGTTCGAACGCCGCACGGGCGCAGGGATATTTTCTAACCCTGTCGCGGCCTGGGCGTCAACTTTCATGCAACTATGTTTCCTGTAAAGAAAGAATATTGCTGTTCCCGGCTCGGCCCGCTTCGGGTCTTCGGCGCCCGGTCGCTTGCGGCGTATAGAAGCCAGAGCGGGGGCCGCTTCGCCGTCTCAAAACAGCCGCCTAATACGCGAAAAGCGACAGAGGCGACGGCGCAAATCCGCCATCGCAGTGTTGCCCCAACCCGGCGCTACTGCGTCAGCACGTTGCTGATCTCGACCATGTTGGAGCGCACACGCAGGATGTAGAAGCCCATCGTCGTCAGATGCGTCGGCAACAGCCAGCCATCCTCGCGGCCATTGGCGATGATGAAAGGCTGGATGCGCAGCGCCGAGACGAATTGCTGGTCCATCGTGTCCCACAGGCTCTGGAGGTGCTTCTCCTTGATCACGTCCTCGAAGTCGGCCTGGGCGCCCTTCATCAGGCCGTAATAGGCGTAGAGCTGGCCGTAGGCGAACCAGAAGCGGTCGTCGGCGCGGGTGTCGAACCAGCCGTTGTTGTGGTTCTCGGCGCGTTCCTTGAGGATGGCCGAGGTCGATCCGATGTCCGAAGCGATGCGGTCGATATATTGCTTCAGATTGTCGGCGCGGGCGTCGAAGGTCGCCTGGCAAGTGGCGAGACGGGCGTTGAAGGAGCGCAGCTTGCGCACCGCGTCGCGATAATAGCTCGGCGTCGGCGTCTTGGGGCCGAACGGATTAAGACCGAAATACCATGTGTACTCGTCGAACTGCAGATTGCCGCGCGCATCCTGCAGGTCGGCGTCGATCTGCGAGGTGGTGCGCACGCGGCCGAGGTTGTCGGCAAGCTCGGTCGCGGTGCGCCGCACCGCCTGGTTGATGCCGCGCTGGAAGGAGGCCTTGTTGTCCATCCACGGCGTGTCGTCCCAATCGATGCCGAACAGGCCGAGCTTGTAGAGGATCATCGAGGAGATCCAGGCATTCTGGTTGACGTTGAAGTCCGTCAAATCGGCGGCGACCTGCGCGATCGCCGAGTTGCCGCATGTCTTGGCCGTATCGGTGCCGCTGCCGGCCGCAACCTGCTCGCCGGCCGACACGTTGCGCTTCTCGAACGTGTAGGTGTCGGGATAGTTCGGGTTGAAATTGTTCCACCACTGCGTGGCGTAGAAGAAATTGGCGTAGAGGCCGATCAATACCAGAATGGCAAGGCCGACCACCGCCTTGAGAATCCAGCCGCGCTGTCCGTACCAGCGGCCGACCCACATGAACGGCCACAGGATGACGCCGATGACGAAGCCGATGCCGCGGCCAATCCACTGGAATATCCGGGTGAAGAAGTTCACGATCGGGTCGAGCATGGCTGTGGCACCCCCTTAGCATGATGCCAAAAAGTTGCAGACTTTTTGGACAACATCATGCGCCAAACAAAAAGTTAGAACGAAATGACGGTTCATTTCGTTCTAGTCAGTCAGGCCGTAAAGGCGCGCGCGGAACGCCACCTTGTCCTTCAGATATGTGGTTTTCAGAACGTCCACAACATGGCTTCGCCAGGCGTCGCTGAAGCCGTCATAGTCCTTGTAGAAACCCGGCTTGTTGAAGACGTAGCGCGAAACGAAGTCCTGCGGCACGAAATCCGAGATCAGCTGGTTGGTCAGCCAGGCATCGGGATGATCGGGCTTGGCGCGCACGACCAGGAAGCGCTGGCGCGGCGCCACGTCCTCGATCTTGAGATGACCGAACTGGGCGATCTCGCGCTTGGCGGCATTGAGGAACGGGAAATTGCCGTCGCTTGCGATCAGGTCGGCATGGCCGAGGATCCAGGTCTGCAGCCAGACCTTGTCGACGTCGGTCAGGTTGCGATTGGGCTCGGCGTCGCGGATCAGCGCCCGCACCACCATTTCGGCGCGATGTTCGAGATAGCCGGAAGCTTCGATCCAGGAGGCGCGCGGCAGGTCGAGGCGTCCGGTGGCGGCCAGGAAGCGGAACACCTTGTCGGCGTCGTTGATCGACAGATAGCTGACCTGCCAGGGTCGCGAGCGGCGGAAGCCGGGGGCGGCAGGATCGCAGATGACCGTCGTCATGTCGGGGTCGACGAAGACATAGAGCCCGCCGAAATGGCTGGTCCAGTAGGCGTTGTGGCGGAAGATGACCTGATCCGGCACCAGCGCGTTCTCGCGGATGTCGCCGCAGACCTTGGCAAGATCGACCATGCGCTCAAGCATGGCGTTGTCGCGCCAAGCGTCGGGCTCCTGCTTCAGCCGGTCGACCAGCTTGCCGAGCTCGGCGGCCTTGCCCAGCACGTCCTCGGCCGACAACACCTTGAACTCGACCTGGTTGATCGACAGCAGGTCCTCAATGTCGTTGACCTTGGGGACCGAGTCCTCGATCTCGCCGTAGATCACGTCCTTGATGGTCAGCGCGTCGATGGCACGCTGGTTCTTCGACATGAACTCGAACATCAGCTGCGAGGTGTTGGAGAAGGCGGTGTGCACCACCGGCAGGTCGATCTGCGACGGCGTCAGGATGATGAAGCGGCGGTTGACCTCGTTGGGGTCGAGATAGTCATAATCGCCACACTCCTCGGCGATTTCGGGCGAGAAGCCGGTGCGGTCGATCTGGAAGCTTTTCAGCTTCGTCGGTTCGAGGCCGAAGGCGGCAAGCGCCTTGTTGTAGCGCTGGATAAGATGCGACTCGTCGATGGTGAGCAGCCGGCCGTAGATCAGCTCGTTGTCGCGCAGGAGGTCGGGCTTTTTCTTCACCTGTCCTTCTCCCCGTTCACGGGGAGAAGGTGCCCGAAGGGCGGATGAGGGGCGGCGCAGCGTTCCCTTCTCCCCTTGTGGGAGAAGGTGTCGCCGAAGGCGACGGATGAGGGGTGTTCCAGGGAACGCGAGCGCCTCACTCCGCTGGAGCACCCCTCATCCGTCTCGGCGCTGTCGCGCCGATCCACCCCACGGGGGCGAGCCACGGGTCTCGCCCCGTCCTTCGGACCCCACAAGGGGAGAAGGGGGCGTTGGCGCAGCTCACGCATTCCACAGCCCCTTCTTCTTCATCTCCTCCATCTCGCGTGCCGCTCTCTCGCGCAGCCTTGCGTCGCGCAGCAACTTCTCCACCGCGGCATCGTCGGACTTGTCGGAATAGCGGAACTCGGAATCGGCGTAGCGGTTGATCTCCTGCATGACCATGTCCATCGAGAACGGACCGCGCAGTTCCTCGATCATCGCCTTCTTGTCGTCGTAGCTCTTGTGCATGAAGGCTTCGGGCTTTTCGAACCAGTCGTCCGGCAGCTCGATATCCATCGCGCGCATCTTGATGGCGTCGGTAACGTTCTTGATCGCGCGACCGGTGAAGCGCGGCTCGGCGTCCTTGATCATGTGCAGGTAGGTGCCGACATCGGCCATGGTCTTCGGCGCGCCATTCTCCTTCAAGTAGCGCTCATAGACCTTTATCAGCCCGTCCTCCTGCGGCTTCTCGTGTTCTTCATAGGCTTCGCTCACCGCACGCTGGATCTCCTGCGCGGCATAGAGCTCGTGCTTGCCCAGCGGGATGTCGTGGTTCTTGCCGGCAAGCAGCACGAAGATGTCGATATAGTCGTCGCGGGTCTGCGGGCCATCGACCAGCCATCGCGCGCCGGCTCGCTGGCGCAGCGCATCGTCGACATTTTCGGGATAGTTGGAAAACATGCCGAAGGAGCAGTTGCCGCGCACGACCGTCGAGGCGCCGGCGAAGGCGTCCATCAGCACACCGGTTATCTCTTGCTGCCCGGCGGACGCGCGGTCGTCGGAACGGCGCGCGGCCACCTGGTCGATGTCGTCGATGGTGCCGAAGCCGATGACGCGCGGATTGAGCACGTTGTTGATGAACTGGCGGCAGTTCTGGCCCGACTTGCCCTGGTAGGACGAGATCTGGTCGACGCCGAAATTCTCGTAAGCAAAGGGATAGCCGGCGACCTGACAGTAGCCGTTGACGAGGCCGGCGATCATCTGGATCAGCGTCGTCTTGCCGGTGCCCGGCGCGCCGTCGCCGATGAAGGTGAAGAGGAAGCCGCCGAGCTCGACGAAGGGGTTCAGCTCGCGCTCGAAATCATAGGCCATCAGCATCTTGGCCAGCCTGACCGACTGGAATTTGGCGATGTGGTTGCCGACCACCTCTTCCGGTTTCTTGAAGGTCATCACCAGCGGCTTGGATCGCTTGCCGGGCGCGACGTCGAAGCCGTCGAGGGTGAAATCGTCGACGTCGATGCGGATATGCGCGTTCTCGAACGGGCCGATGCCGTCGAAGCGACCTTTTCGCGCCAAGAGCCCGTCGATGGCCACACGAGCGAAGGCCCGCGCCCGTGTCGTCAGGTCGGCGTCATCCTTCGAACCGGCGATCGCCTTGTCGAGACCGGCGACGATCGACTTCACCGCGTCCTGCGGGGTGTCGAACAGGAAGTCGGGCTCGGGACTATCGTTCGGCGCCTCGCCGTCGCTGTCTATCAGCTGGAAGAGATAGGAGGCGAAACTGAAGGCGGAGACGTAGGCCGACGCCGACAGAAGCTTCTTGAAGGTGGCCGCCTCGTCGCCCTCCAGCGGCGCGCGCGCGTTTTTCGCCTGCAGGCTTTCAAGGTCGGAGCCTTCGGCGAAGACGTCGGATATGGCGAGCGCGATCGCCAGGCCGCGCCGGGCGCGGTAGAGCAGCGTGTGCTGCGGGATCGTCATCAACTGGTCGTCGGGATGGATGGCCGCGACCGTCTTCGAGAGCTCGACCTCGCGCGTGCGGCGCACTGAACCGACCGACACCGTCGAGACGAAGCGGCGGTTGGTTCCGGCAAGCGCGGTGCCGGATTCGCGCGAGGGATCCTCCAGCACGACGATGCGGGTGATGAAGCTCTGCGCGGTCGCGCGGTGCTTTTCGATTGCGGCTTCCGAGATCGTGGTCAGCCCGGTGTCCATGATCAGCTCCTCATCGGAATTATCTTGCCGGCACCGACGGACGGATCGCGAGCTTGATGCGCGGCATCGAGATAGAGGTCCAGCGTTTGGTCCAGCCTTTCGAAAAGCAGCCTGTCGAAGGCCGCATGACCGCCGCCGCGCTGGTCGATTTCAAGCGCCGCGATGTAGGCAGGGCGATCTTCGGGGCGGATTGCCACCGGCGGATACCCGGCGCGCGCCAGCACAAGGTTCATCAACAGCCGCGCCGTACGGCCATTGCCGTCGTTGAAGGGGTGAATGCCAACCAGCCGCCGATGGGCCTCGAAGGCGGTTTGCGGTCTATTTCGTGCCGCGCCAAGCCAGCGGGAGAAAGCTTCTATCAGCGCGGGCACTTCGGTTGGCGTCGGGAAATTGTGAACACCGGCATCGGTGTTCACATAACGGGCGCGATCGGCGTAGCGGCCGGCGATCTCCGGCCTGGAATTCGCGACGACCAGATGATGCAGGTTGCGGATGTCCGCCTCGATTATCGGAGCGTCGCGTTGGGCAGCGATTTCCAGCACCCAGTTCAGGGCCCGCGCATGATCGACCGCCTCGAGATGGTCCTTGAGGGGCTTGCCGCTGATCGTGATGCCTTTCTCAAGGACCAGGGCGGTCTCGCCCGCGCTCAGCGTGTTGCCCTCGATCGCGTTCGACGTATAGGTGATGTCAATCCGCTGGGTGTGCTCCAAGCCATCCAAGGCACCCGGGCGAGCTTTCTTTTTTAGAGCGTCAAGCTCTCTTTTCTTGGCGAAAACTCTGCCTGCTGGTGTCATTTTTCGCACCTCGCTCGCGCGCCGCGCCTCTGGCCGTGCAAGCATCTCATACATCGCTGATGACCTGTCCGTTGGACAGGATGTGGACCTTGTAACCGGAAAAGATCTTCTGCGCCTCGCCCGCGGCATAGAGCGCCTGATAGGCCTCATGCGGGATCAGCGCGTGGTTCTCGTAGCTCGACACGCCTTGGCGCGCTGCTTCGAGATCGTCGGTGTTGATGTAAAACTCCTGCGTCGTCTTTTCGCTGGAAAACAGGCCCTTGCGGCCCGGCTTCTCGCTCTTGGAAAAGACCTCCTGGATGGTCCAGGTGAGCAGCCAGGCGTTCTCCGGCTTGCGCACCTTGGCCAGCACCTCGGCCACGGTCGAATTGTTGTCGGTGATGCCGGCCGAGTAGAAGGGCCCCAGCACGACGCGCCGCAGCTGCTTGGGATGCAGCGGCTCGAAATCCTTGTCGAGATTGACCGCGATCGTCGCCGGCGACAGGGTATAGGCCGAATTCTTCTCGGTGAAGTCGTCGAAGCGGTGCGCAAGCTCCGGGTTGAGCAGGCCGTCGACGGGGAGGGGAATGTCGACCCGCTCGTTGAGCTTGCCGTTCACGTCGACCAGCTGGCGCACCATGCTGTCGGAGGAATCCTCGACTGTCACCATATAGACCAGCGGCAGGTTGGCGCTGCCGTCGAAAGAGGCCCAGTGCACCAGGTAATAGGGCCGCATGGTCTTCGGGTTGACCGAGACCTTCGCCGTCTGCGCCAGGGTGAACGGGCCGAAGGTCGCCTCGCTCTTGACGTCCTCCAGATAGAGCCGCTCGGCCATCGATTTCTGCAGCGCCTCGGGAAACTCCTTGTGGCGCAGGATGAAGTCGGCCATCTCCTCGCGCAGCTCACCGGCCTGCGGGATGTTGGCCAGCCGGGCATCGGCCTGCTGGCGGTCATTTTCCAATTCGAGCAGGTTCTGGAAAACGGGATAGCCGCTCTCGGCGCGCGAAATGCGGAACGTATCCATGAAGCCGAGCCGGTTGCGCCAGCAGGCAAAGGACTTTTCCAACCGCGCGATATACTCCGCGACGATCCTGGCGACGATGCCGTGCCGGTAAAGCGGCGAGCGGTCGTCGCGCATGAACACTTCCAGCCCGCTCAGCGCCGCCGTGATAGCGGAGAAATAGCGCGCCGCCGCGTCGTTCTCAGGTGTCATGAGGCTGCCGTGGAAATGAAATCAGCGGCGCCGCCCAGGCAGATATTCGTGGGATACCCCACGAATATCTGCCTGGATTCCTTTGTTTTTCGCAGGTTCTGACCGCAAAACCGTGGGACACTTTTGCGGAACCTGCTTAGGACTGCACGTAGTTGGCGGAATTGTGCTTCTTCATCACATCGTCGAAGCGGCGGGCAAAGGCATCGTCGGCGAGCTTCTTGCGGCGCTGGATGTCGGCTGAAGCCACCATGTTCTTCTCGTGCATTTCGAGCAGATCGCCGATGTGTTTCTGCGAGGCGGCGCCGATGCCGGCCATGGTTTCCTCGGCCGTGTTGTCGACCTGGCTGCCCAGCGTGTTGATCTTGTGGGCGACGTCCTGCTGGGCTGCGGTCTTCAGCGAATCTTCCAGCGCCTTGTACAGGACGATGCGCTGCTCGGTGTCGATGGTCAGCTTGTTGATCAGCGTCGACTGCGCGGCGATCTGGTTGTTGAGCGAATCGACGAAGGTCTGGAACATCGAGGTGTAGCGCTCCAGCGTCTGGCTTTCGGCCAGCAACTCCTGCTCCTTGGCCTGCTTTTCGTTGTATTCGGTCGCCATCTTCGAGCGATCGCCCTCAAGCTCGGTGCGCTCCTTCTGGGTCGTGGAGGCGGCGATCTTGTTTTCGATGTCGAGAAGCTGCGGGTTCAACTCCTCGATGCGCTTCTGCACCGCCTCGAGGTTGGACATGGTCACCTTGCGGCGCTCGATCACCTGCGACAGGCTGGCCTCCGAGGTCTTGTAGCGCTGGTCGAGGACCTGCTTCTGCGCCTTCAGGATGCCGACGATGGTGTCCGACTTCGCCAAAAGCTCCTGCAGGTTGCCGGCCAGCGACATGTTGCGGACGCGGTCGGTGCGCATGCGCTGCTTGCGCTGCGCCGAGAAGACGCCGACGAAGTTTTCCCAGCCGGTGTAGTTCTTCATGCTTTCGAATTCGGCGCCGAAGACGTTGGTGGCGTCCTCGAGCCCGATGATCAGGTCGGCGATGTTGCCTTCCATGACCTTCTGCTGCTTCAGCACGTCTTCGATGCGGGCGTTCTCGATGTCGAAATTGGCGTCGCCGATCTTCTTGTCGGCCTGGGCGAGCGTGTCGAGCACGGTGCCGGACTGCTCGATCTTGGTGCGCATGTCCTGCACGACCTGCTTGGTCTTGGCAATTTCGGCATCGAAATTCTGCAATGTCGCCATTGGGGCCTCCCGCTTCGGCATCCGTTTGCGTGTCGTGGCGGCGAATATATGTGGGGCTTCAAGGGATTGAAAGAAGGAAGACAAGGAGATGCGTCAAAACAAAAGAATTGGCTAGGTGCTTGAAAGGCAAGGCAAGCATGCGCATGGCGCCTAGTCATGCGCACCACCATCGAACAGCTTTAGCTGATATGCCTTAGGTCTTGTTTTTGCGAACGGCCAAGGTCATGAAACAACGTCGGCAAATGTCTTGCGGCGGCGATGCCGGGTTCACGGGGTCGATCAGGGCTTGGGGTCGACCTTGAGATAGGCGATCACGTTGGCGATGTCGTCATCGCTGGTCAGACCGGTGAAGGCCATTCTGTTGCCTGGAACCTTCTGTTTGGGCGCCTTGAGATATTGAGCGAGGTTGGCGTCGTCCCAGACGAGGCCCGCGGCGCCGGCATCCTTCATGGCTTGCGAATAATGGCTCGCGAAGCTTTCAGCGGAGCCGGCCTTGCGGCCGACGACGCCCATCAGATGCGGGCCGACCTTGTCGCGGTCGCTTGCCGCCTCATGGCAGGCGATGCAGCGGTTGAAGACCTTCTTGCCAAGCGCCGCGTCGCCATCGGCATGCGCGGCAAGGCCGCCGGCGAGCAGGAAAAGGGCGGCGCACGAGATGGCTCGAAACATGACGGGGTCTCCGGCTGGTTCTGGCTGACGACAGAAAATAGGGCGCGGGCCTTAACAAAGACATCATGGATTGGCGCGACGCCAAAGATTGCGCGTGATCCGGCCGCCTCGTCCAGATAGCCGCAATCAAGCCTGTTGGGCCAGGTCGCGGCGCAGGAAGTCGTTCAGCCGCTCGACAGCCGGCGTCGTCGACAACGGGTTGCGCAAGATGCCGATCTCGAGGTCCGGCAGCACCGGCAGCCCTTCATTGGCGCCGATGATGCGCAGCGACGGAGGCACGCTTCGCTGCGCCAGGCCGGCGACTGCGAGCCCGGCCTGCACCACGGCGACGAGGCCAAGCAGGGAGGCGCTGGAATAGGTGCAGCGATAGGACCTGTCGGCATCGCCAAGCGCCTGCAGGACGTTCATCCGCGCCGCACAGCCCGGTTCGAACAGGGCGACGGGCAAGGGATCGGCCTGCCAGGCGACGTGGTTCGGCGAGGCGACCCAGACGAAGCGCTCCAGCCGGATCACGTCGAGCGGCTGGTCCGGCAGACGGGTGACGATCGCCAGGTCGAGCCGCCCTTCGGCCAGGGTTTTCACCAGGGCGGTCGATTGCTCGCAGACGAGCTCGACAGTCACCAGCGGGTGTTCCTCGGCAAAACGCGACAGCACCGGCGGCAGCAGAAAGGCGGCGTAGTCGTCCGGCACGCCGAGGCGAACGCTGCCGGTTTCCTTCGGCCGGGTGACGCTCGCCCAGGCCTCGTCGGAGAGTTTCAGCAGCCGGCGCGCATAGATGAGGAAATCCTCTCCGGCCGCGTTGGGCGTGACCGTTCTCGGCCCACGCACCAGAAGCTGGTTGCCCACCGTCTCTTCCAGCCTTTGCATCTGCATGCTGACCGCCGATTGGCTGCGGCCGACGCGAGGTGCTGCGTTGGACAGACTGCCGCTTTCGACGACGGCGACGAAGGTCTTCAGCAGGTTGAGGTCGAGGGGAGCGGCCATGGTGCTATCAGCATATCGAATAGATCATCACAAATCTATTCGCTTGCTTGAGATCGCTGCAAGTGGCCAGATGGATTTCGACCCGCCGGAGAGCCTTGCGATGAGAGGCATATCGATCGACCGTTTCCCCGCCGCGACGCTTGCGCTGGCAATGGTGATCGCCGGCACGGTCGGCGCCTTCGTGACGGAATCGGGACAGCATCCGGTCACCGTCGTCTTCTGGCGATGCGTGTTCGGCGCCATATTCCTGGCCGCATGGTGCCTGCTGCGCGGTTACCTGCCGGATCGGACGCTGGCCTTATCGCGGCTTGCCCTGGCGGCACTCGCCGGCGCTTGCATGGTGCTGAGCTGGACGGCCTTCTTCGCCGGCTTCGCCATGACATCGATCGCAACCACGACGATCGTCTACCATGTGCAGCCGTTCTTCGTGGTGCTGCTTGGCGTTGCCTTCCTCAAGGAACGCATCTCGCTCGACCAGGTTCTGTGGATGCTCGGCGCGTTCCTTGGCGTCGTGCTGGCCAGCGGCCTGGTCGTCACGCGGGACCATGCCGACCCGAAATGGGCGCTTGGCATCGCGCTCACGCTCGGCGCCGCCCTGCTTTACGCGGTGGCGACGATTCTCGCCAAGGGTCTCGGACGGCAGCGCGCCGAGGTCACGGTGCTTTGCCAGACGCTGGTCGGGGTCGTGATGCTCGCCCCGTTCGCCGATATCGGTCATCCCATGCCGCCGGCATCGTGGGGCTGGCTGGCCGGGATCGGCATCCTGCATACGGGCATCGCCTATGTGCTGATGAATTCGGCCTTCCCGCGCCTGACGACGCCGGTGATCGGCATCCTCACCTTCATCTATCCGGTCGTTGCCATCATCATCGACTGGGCTTTGTATGCGCACCCGCTCCGGCCTGCGCAGGCCGCCGGCATGGCGCTGATCGCGCTGGCGACACTCGGCGTTCGGCTTGGCTGGCGGTTTCCGACACGGCGCGTCTCGGCTGCCTGAAACCGTCAGGCCCGGACAAAGCCGATGAAGTCGTCTGGCGCGGCCCGACCCATCTCTTCTTCCCAATGCCTGCGGCAGAGCGAGACATAGACATCCTTGCCGATCGCAACCTGGTCGCCCTGTTTCGCTACCTTGCCGTCGGGCCCCAGGCGCACCACCATCGTCGCCTTGCGGCCGCAGCGGCAGATGGTGCGCACCTCGCGCAGGTCGTCGGCGATGGCGAGCAGCGCCCGCGAGCCGGAGAACAGATTGCCCTGGAAATCGGTGCGCAGGCCGTAGCACATGACCGGAATGCCCAGACGGTCGGCGATGCGGGCGAGCTGCCAGACCTGCTCTTCCTCGAGGAACTGCGCCTCGTCGACAAAGATGCAATGCACCGGAGCGTGTTGGTGATGCTCGGTGACCCTGGCGTAGAGGTCGTCGCCGTCTCTGAACATCTCGGCCTCGGATTCGAGACCGATGCGCGACGAGATCAGCCCGTTGTCGCCCTTGCGGTAGTGGCCGGCGACGAACAGCATCGTCGACATGCCGCGTTCGCGATAGTTGTAGGACGCTTGCAGGAGCATCGTCGTCTTGCCGGCGTTCATCGTCGCGTAGTGAAAGTAGAGCTTGGCCATGTCGCCCTTCTAAGCCCACATGTCGGCGCACGGGGAGGGGGCCCCCGGCTCCGTCCACCAAAAACTGGATGTCGTTCAAAACCCCGTCATGTCGCTTAATGACCAGCGCGCGCCGTTCATCGCGATGTCGAACCGCTTGAAACAACATCAAAATGGTGTTTGGCTGACGAAACAAGGCGGGCGCAAGAACCGTAACTTCGCATCGCCTCGGAATCTTAATGGGAGAAAGTTCATGTCGCGTATGAAATCTTTCGTCGCAGGCCTCGGCCTCGCGGCGCTTCTGTCCACGACCGCTGCTTATGCCGGCGACCCGGCGAGCTGTAAGGCGGTTCGGCTCTCCGATGTCGGCTGGACCGACATCCAGGCCACCACGGGGCTGGCCTCGGTGCTGCTCACCGCGCTCGGCTATGAGCCGCAGACGATCCAGCTCTCGGTGCCGGTGACCATGGCTTCGCTAAAGAACAAGGACCTCGACGTCTTCCTCGGCAACTGGATGCCGTCGATGACCAACGACATCAAGGACTACACCGCAGACGGCTCGGTCGAGACGATCAGCACCAACCTGACCGGCGCCGGCTACGGCATCGTCGTGCCGACCTATGTCGCGGATGCCGGCGTCAAGTCGCTGACCGATCTCGGCAAGTTCAAGGATAAGTTCAACGGCAAGATCTACGGCATCGAGGCCGGCAATGACGGCAACCGCATCATCCTCGACATGATCAAGAACCCGAAGGACAATCTCGAAGGCTTCGAACTGGTCGAGTCGTCGGAAGCCGGCATGCTGACGCAGGCCGAGCAGTCGATGAAGAACAATGAGTGGATCGCCTTCCTCGGCTGGACGCCGCATCCGGTGATGGGCGCCATGAAGATCACCTATCTCGACGGCATGGGCGACAGCGGCTTCGGCGCCGCCACCGTCTACACCAATGTGCGCAAGGGCTACACCACCGAATGCCCGAACGCCGGCAAGTTCATCGCCAACCTGAAGTTCAATCTCGACATGGAAGGCGAGATGATGGACGCGATCCTGAAGGGCGGCGACGCCCAGACGGTGGCGAAAGACTGGCTGAAGAAGCATCCCGACGCGGTCGCGCCCTGGATTGCCGGCGTCACCACCTTCGATGGCGGCGACGCGGCGGCAGCCGTCAAGACCGCGCTCGGGAGCTGAGCCGGCTTTGAGTCCGGAATGATCATCCGGAAGAGGGCAGCCAGATAGAAAAGGCTGCCCTTTTTCTTATCCTGTGAGAAGATGACCGTACGGAAAGCGCGGCGAAGCCGAGAGGGGAAAGATGGATCCGATTTCGAAACTCCTGACCGACTACAAGATCCCCATCGGGCCGTGGGGCAAGGCCTTCTTCGGCTTCCTGACCGACAATTTCGACACCATCTTCCGGGCGTTTTCAAACGGGCTGAATTTTATCCTCGACGGGGCGGTGGACCTTCTGCTGATGGTGCCGCCAGTGCTTCTGGCGCTGGTCATCGCGATCATCGCCTGGCTGCTGCAGCGTTCGCGGCCGCTCGCCATCGGCGTCTTCCTCGGCCTGATCTTCATCATCAACCAGAACCTGTGGAAGCAGACGGTGCAGACACTGGTGCTGGTGGTTGCCGCCGCCGCCATGGCCATGGCCATCGGCGTGCCGCTTGGCATCTGGGCCGCGCACAAGCCGAAGGTCTACCGGGTCATGCTGCCGGTGCTCGACCTGATGCAGACGCTGCCGACCTTCGTCTACCTGATCCCGGTGCTGACGCTGTTTGGCCTCGGCAACGCGCCCGGCCTCATCGTCACCATCATCTTCGTCATCCCGACAGCCGTGCGCCTCACGCATCTCGGCGTGGTTTCGGTGCCCAAGGCGATCGTCGAAGCCGGTGAAGCCTTCGGCGCCACCAAGCGCCAGCTTCTGTGGAAGGTGGAGCTGCCGTCGGCGCTGCCGACCATCATGGCGGGCCTGACGCAATCGATCATGCTGTCGCTGTCGATGGTGGTGTTCGCCGCCCTGATCGGCGCCGGCGGCCTCGGCACCGAAATCAACCGCGCGCTCGGCTCGCGCCGCATCGATCTCGGGCTTGAGGCCGGCCTCGCGATTGTCGTGCTCGCTATCGTGCTCGACCGCATGACCCGCATCGGCGTTGGAGGCAAGAAATGACCGTCGCGGTTGACTTCAAGAACGTCGATATCGTCTTCGGGGCCGATCAGGCCGGTTCGCTGGCGATGATCGACAAAGGCGCTACGCGTGCCGAGATACTCGAAAAGACCGGCAACGTGCTGGGTTGCGCCGGCGCCAGTCTCACCGTGCATGAGGGCGAGATCTCGGTGCTGATGGGCCTCTCCGGCTCCGGCAAGTCGACTCTGCTTCGGGCCGTCAACCGGCTGAACGTCGTGTCGCGCGGCCAGGTGCTGGTCAAGGACGGCGACCGCACCGTCGATGTCGTCACCTGCGACGAGGCGACCTTGCGGCGGCTGCGGCAGAAGCAGGTGGCCATGGTGTTCCAGCAGTTCGGCCTGCTGCCGTGGCGCACGGTCGAGGAAAATGTCGGCTTCGGGCTCGAGCTTGCAGGCGTGCCGGAGGCCGAACGCAAGGCGCGGGTGCAGAAGCAGCTGCAGTTGGTCCATCTTGACCAGTGGTCGAAAAAATACGCCCATGAGCTTTCGGGCGGCATGCAGCAGCGCGTCGGTCTCGCCCGGGCCTTCGCCACCGAGGCGCCGATCCTGTTGATGGACGAGCCGTTCTCTGCCCTCGACCCGCTGATCCGCACCAAGCTGCAGGATGAATTGCTGCAGCTCCAGGCCGAACTGAAGAAGACCATCATCTTCGTCAGCCACGACCTCGAGGAGGCGCTGAAGATCGGCAGCCACATCACGATCATGGAGGGCGGCCGCATCGTCCAGACCGGCGCGCCGGAAGACATCGTGCTGCGCCCCGCCAACGACTATGTCCGCGACTTCATCGCCAACGTTAACCCGCTGTCGGTGCTGACGGCGTGGAACGTGATGCGCGACCGGCGCGATCTTGAGCACGGCGAGGACGGCTGGGTGTGGCTTGACCGGCGCAAGACGACGCGCTTCAAGATCGACGAGCATGGCCTGGTGGCCGCGGCCGAGCGCGACGGCAAGCCGGCGGTGTGGGTCTCCTGCGCTGATGTCGAGCGCCAGCCGGAGGAGGGGGCCCAGGTGTTCTGGGCCAACCCCGGCACGCCGCTGAAGACGGTGATGCTCGCCATGCATCGCTCGCAGACGGCGCCGGTGGCGCTGTTCGACGAAGGCTCGCGTTTCGTCGGCTCGATCGGCATCCGCGACGTGCTGAGCGCGGTGCTGCGGCGGTAGGCTTCTTCGCGGGTCGTTCAGCCCCGTCCAGGCGTTTTGCCCGCGGCTTGTGTTTCGTCTCCTTCGAGTGCAGAATCCGTCTGTTGCGTGCCCATGCGCCGAGGGGGTGATGCCGACGTCGCGCACAGGGGGGTCAGGCGCGGTTGCGCTGTCGATTTTCGCCGGGGTCTCGCTTGCAAGCGGCGCGGCGCTTTGCCAGAGCTTTGTCATCGGCAATGGCGCCACTGCCGGCCAGCAGACGATGACGGGCGCCAGCGACACTGGCATCGTGGCTGCAAACGGGGTGATCGAGACATTCGGCGCCGGCATCGATGCGGTGCGGATGCTCAATTCGGGCCAGCGGCTGACCAATGACGGGTTGATTGCAACATTGGGCGGCGGCGCTGCCAATGTGCATTCGCAAGGCAGCGGCGCAACCATCCTCAACAACGGAGGCATCCTGGCGATAGGCGATGCCTCGATCGGCATCTTGTCGGAGGGCGGCAATGCGCGCATCGTGAACGACGGCGCGATCGAAGCGCTTGGCGTCGCCACATACGGCATCATCAGCGATGCCGCCGGCGGGCGCGTCGACAATAGTGGCTTTATCGGCGTCTCGGGCACGGCCGCCGCCGCCATCATCGGCGATGGACCGGACCTGGAGATAAACAACAGCGGCTCGATCGAGGCCTACGAGGCACTCGGAGGAATCATCTGGCAGAGCAACGATCTTCGGCTCGACAATTCCGGGTCGATCACGGTGTCGGGGCTGGCTTCCGTCGGCATTGGTGCTGGCGGCAATGATATCGCAATCGCCAACAGCGGCACGGTCAATGTCTTCGGGACAGCCTCGACGGGCATCGGCACCCTGTTCGGCAACGCCACGATCAGCAATTCGGGTTCGGTCATCGTGGGGGGCGTGGGCGGTGTGGCAATCGCCGCCCAGGGCGGCAACTCCGTCATTACCAATTCCGGCCGCGTCTTCAGCGACCAGAGCGTGGCGATCTATTTCGGCGCGCCCGACGCGGTGCTGAATCTCTTGGGCGGGACGGCCATCCAGGGGCCGATCGTCTTTTCCGGCGGCGGCAACACCGTCACCTTCGGCCCCGGACTGAACGCCGTCCTGAGCTTTTCAGGAAGCGGCCTGCCACAAACCATCGTGACCGGCGGCAGGCCGTTCGTGACGAGCGGCGACAGCGTGGCGGTGGTGGACATCACCGGGATTGCCAGCAGCGGGCCGCTGGTCGAGGACCTCGTCGACGGCATAGAAGGTGTCGCCGAGGCGCGCATGTCCGCCCCAGGCGACGATTTGCCCGCGACGCATAGAGGTCCAGACGCCTGGATCTCGACATTCGGCGGGCTACGCTCCCAGGACGGTTCCGGCGCATCGGCCGGGTTCAGCGAGGCGCTAGGCGGCGTGGTCGCCGGCGCCGAAAGGCGCTCGGGCGACGGCTTCCTCGGCGGCTTGTTCCTCGGAGGCGCCGCCGGATCGACCGAGGTCGACGGCGCCGCGCAGGAGATCGTCCACCGTGGTGTGTTTGCAGGCGGCTACCTCGGCTATGACGGAGGCGCGCATTTTGCCGAGGCGGCATTCGTCGCCGGCCTGCTCCAGGAACGCAGCCGCCGCCGTGTCGCGAACAATCTGGTGCTCGACGGCGTCGAGACGGCGCGGGCGGATTTCAACGGCGTTTTCCTCAGCCCATCGGTCGCGTTCGGCATGCGGCTCCCAGTCAAGGCCGGTACGCTGATACCCAGCGTGCGGCTGCGTTACGCCGGGCTGTTCATCGACGACTACGCGGAGACCGGCTCGGACGGCGATCTCGCGGTCGCGCGGCGCAACGTCAACGTCTTCGAGGCGCGTGGCCAGCTCGCGCTGGCTTTGGAGCCCGTCAGCACGCCGAGCCAAGCCTGGCAAACCACGCTTCGAGCGGGGATCGACGCGATCGCGCAAAGCAGCGACGACGTTTCGGCGACATTGCTCGGCCAGGACATCTCGTTTCCCGCCGGCGGCAAGAAATTTGTGATGCGCGGCTTTGCCGGCGCGGACGTCGCCGCGGAGGTGGGCGCCGGCATGATGCTGAATGCCGGCTTCGAGGCGGGCTACGGCAGCGACAATGCCTTCACCGTCCGGGGCGTAGCTCGTCTCAGCAAGGCTTTTTGAGGAAGCTGCTCGACCGGCCGGCGCCACATTTAAAGGTGGCATTCCGTCGCTATGGGGAAGGCCGTCTACCACCTATATATTTTTCGAAATCCATTCCGATTCCGGAAGCCTATGCAGTAGAATGTTGCTGCGGCCGTACGGACGACGTCCGGCAGTGAAAATGCAGCGGGGTATGCGACGATGATCTTCCGTCAACTCTTCGATTCCGTCTCGGGCACTTACTCCTATCTGCTGGCCAGCCGGCGCGGCGGCGAGGCGCTGATCATCGATCCGGTGCTGGAGAAGGTCGAGCGCTACCTGCAACTGGTCAACGAGCTGGATCTGAGGCTGGTGAAGGCCGTCGACACGCATCTTCATGCCGACCACATCACCGGCCTCGGCGCGTTGCGCGACAAGACGCATTGCGTGACCGTGATGGGTGAGCAGACCAAGGCCGACGTGGTTTCGATGCGGCTTGCCGACGGCGACAAGCTCGGCATCGAGGGGTTGGCGCTCGACGTCATCTACACGCCCGGCCACACCGACGATTCCTACAGCTTCATCCTGCCGGACCGGGTCTTCACCGGCGACACGCTGCTCATCCGCGGTACCGGCCGCACCGACTTCCAGAACGGCGATCCGCGCCAGCAATATGAATCGATCTTCGGCCGCCTCCTCAAATTGCCCGACGAGACGATGATTTTTCCGGCCCACGACTACAAGGGCGAGACCGTGTCGACGATCGGCGAGGAAAAGGCCTTCAACCCGCGCCTGCAGGTGAAGTCGGTCGACGAGTATGTGAACATCATGAACAATCTCAATCTGTCCAACCCGAAGATGATGGATGTGGCCGTGCCCGCCAACATGCGGGTCGGGCTGCATCAGGACGATATCGCCAGCCGCGGCTGGGCGGTGAGCGCCGAGCAGGCGCTGGCGCTGGTCGGGCGGCCCGACGTGGCGCTGATCGACCTGCGCGAGCAGACCGAACGCGAGCGGCACGGCGTCATTCCCGGCGCGATCCATCTGCCCTATGCGCGGCTGCAGGAAAACATCGCCGCCGGCGGCATGCTGCACGAGCTGGCGAAATCGACGAGCAAGCAGCTCCTGTTCTACTGCGCTTTCGGCGAGCGCTCGGCGATGGCGGTGCAAGCGGCGCAGGATGTCGGTATTGCCAGCGCCCGCCACATCCAAGGCGGCATCGACGCCTGGCGGAAGGCCAGCGGGCCGCTCATGCATTAGCGGATGGCTGGATTCAGTTCAGCCCGATCAGCTTCGCGCCGTTCCGGAAGAGAGCCTCACCATCCCGGTCGAAACGGAAGGTGGCGATGAAATCGTCGGCGCGATAGTTCGGAAAAGTGTTGCGGATCATGGCGGCGTAATTCCGCGCCTCGCCCTGCCGGCCTGCCAGCGCCAGGCAGTGGGCGGCAATCGCCAGGATGATGATATGGGCGTTTGGCCTCGCGGCCGCCTTCAGCGCCCATTCCGCGGCTTCGTTGTATTCGCCGAGACGGGCATGCGCCATGGCGCGCGCGCCCATCATGCCGAACAGCAATGGATCGAAGGGGCTCAGATGGCGCGAATGGTCGGACGAACCGATCGCCGATTGCGGGTCGCCCGACTGCGAATGGACGAAGGACAGCGCGTAGTGGCCGAGCGCGAAATTGGGGCTGAGGTCGACGGCGCTCGCCAGCTCCAGCAGCGCGCCGTCCTGCTCGCCACGCAGCCATAGCGCGCGGCCCATCGCCCAGTGGGCGGCGGGGTTGCGGTCATCGACGAGCAGGCTATGCCCGGCGCTTTCGAAGGCAAGCGTGGTCTCGCGGTCGCGGTCGCCCCAGCGCTGGAAAGCATTCTGCCAGTGGGTGAAGGACATGCCGGCATAAGCGCGCGCGAAAGTGGGGTCGAGCTTCAGCGCTTCGCTGAAGAAGTGCTGCGCCAGCTCGTTTTCCTGGCGGGTGAAGCGGTACATGTGCCAGAGGCCGCGATGATAGGCCTCCCAGGCATTGAGTGAGTTTGGCGCTTTCAGCAATGCGCGGTTGCGCTCCACCGTCGCGATCTCGGCGGCGATGGAAGAGACGATGCTGTTGCCGATATCTTCGATGACGATGAAGATGTCGTCGGGCTTGTGCTCGAAGGTCTCGGCCCAGACGATCCGCGCCGTGCGGACCTCGACGAGTTCGACCGACACGATGAACCGGCCCGGCAGGCTGCGCACCGAGCCCGCCGCGACATAGTCGACATTCAACCTGCGCCCGGCGTCGTCCGGTGCAATGTTCTTCTCGGCGAGCGCGAAGACCGAGCCGCGGGCGATGACGAAGAAATCGCGCAGCTTGGCAAGCCGCGTGATGATGTCATGCGTGAGACCGTCGGCCAGCCCGCCGCGGAAGCCGCCAGCGCCGGCGCTCTCCGCAAACGGCATCACCGCGAGGGACGCCCGGCGCGTCGCCGCGGGCTCGGATTCGATCGCGGCGGCGGGCGGCTCCGAGGCCGGGAAAGCCGGCCCGGATCGGGCGCATGGCGTTGCGCCGGCGTTCCGGGCTCTTATCTCCTGCCACGCCTCGCGCAGCGGGGTGAAGTCCAGCTCTTCGGAGTGGAACAGCTCCGCCGCCGTGGCGAGATGCTCTTCGCCGGCGCCGATCTGTCCGCGCCGGGCCAGATTTTCCAGCAGCGCCACATGCGCGCGGCGGTCGAAGGGCGCGAGCTCCAGCCATCTGTCGATATAGGCGCCGGCCTCCTCGGCCCCCTGCGGGACAAGACCGATGATGTGCTCCAGGACGGCGACATGGCATGCGCTGAAACGGCGGCGCTGCGCCGTCAGCCAACTGCCAAAATGCGGGCTGCGATCGAGCTCGAGACCGTCGAGAAAGTCGCCGGCGAAATGCTGCGAAAGCGCCTCCAACCGCATGAGATCGAGCGTCTCGACACCTTCGGCCACCGCCGAGGCGGCATCCAGCGCGTCCACATGGACATCATCGAGGCGAAGCGACACCGTATCGCCATGGGTTTCGACCCGGCGTCGATCCGGGTCGTCAAGCGCGGCGCGCAACTTGCTCAGGCACCAGCGCAGTTCGCCGCGCGGATCGTTGGGCACGTCCCAGAGAAGTTCGCAAAGGCGGCCGCGGCTGACAGGGTGGGGCGCCAGCGCCAGATAGGCAAGCAGCGCGCGCAGCTTGCGCGACGACGGCAAGGTAACAGGCACCCCGTCGCGGGCAATCGCCAGTTGCCCGAGCAGCCTTACGGACAGGCCAACGGTGCCGTTCAGGCTCGATCGGGTGGATTCCACGTATGTTTCCACGCTTTCTCCAACGCTGGCCAGTTGGTCCATATTCTATCACCAAAGATGGCAGGAGGCAGCCGGCAGCCCCATTCCGTACCGGAACGCCGCCGTTGCCGCTTTTGCGGCAGATCAAGCAACCTATCGCGGCCAGGTGTCGAAACCGCGCCGCCAAAGCTGCCGGTCTGTAACCGGCACGTGAGGACATCGAGGAGAAAGCCATGTTGCATCAACTGAAAATCAGAACCACGTCCGGGCGCGGCCGTCTGTTCGACAGCATTCTCGATACGGTCGGCGACACGCCGGTCATCCGCATCAACAATCTCGGGCCGGGCCACGCGACCATCTATGTGAAGGCCGAGTTCTTCAACCCGGCGGCTTCGGTCAAGGACCGGCTGGCGCTCAACATCATCGAGGAAGGCGAGCGCAGCGGCAAGTTGAAGCCCGGCCAGACGGTGGTCGAGGCGACGAGCGGCAACACCGGCATCGGCCTTGCCATGGTCTGCGCGCAGAAAGGCTATCCGCTGGTGGTGACTATGGCCGACAGCTTCTCCATCGAGCGCCGCAAGCTGATGCGCATGCTTGGCGCCAAGGTGGTGCTGACGCCGCGCGCCCAGAAAGGTTTCGGCATGTACAAGAAGGCGGTCGAGCTCGCCGAAGCCAATGGCTGGTTCCTGGCGCGCCAGTTCGAGACGGAAGCCAATGCCGCCATCCACGAAGCGACGACGGCGCGCGAGATCGTCAATGATTTCGCCGGGTCGCGGCTTGACTATCTCGTCACCGGCTACGGTACCGGTGGCACGGTTGCCGGCGTCGGCCGTGTGCTGCGCCGCGAGCGCCCGGAGGTGAAGATCGTGCTCGCCGAGCCGGCGAATGCCCAGTTGGTCGGCAGCGGCAAGCAGCAGGAGCGCGGCGCCGGCGGGGCGCCGGCCGCCAGCCATCCGGCTTTCGAGCCGCATCCGATCCAGGGCTGGACGCCGGACTTCATCCCCCATGTCCTGCAGGAGGCGATCGACCAGCGCTACTATGACGAGGTGGTGCCGATCCCCGGTCCCGAAGGCATCAAATGGGCGAAGGCGCTGGCGCAGCAGGAAGGCATCTTCACCGGTATCTCCGGCGGCGCCACCTTCGCCGTGGCGCGGCAGATCGCGGGTACGGCGCCGGCCGGCTCGGTCATCCTGTGCATGCTGCCCGACACCGGCGAGCGTTACATGTCGACGCCGCTCTTCGACGGCATCGAGGCCGAGATGGACGCGGAGGAAACGGCGCTGTCGCGCTCGACGCCAAGCGGTCGGTTCGACGCGTAAGCGCGCTCCGTAGCGTGGGTTTTCGGGTGGGGACGCCAGATTGATTGGCGCAACGTGACCCTGTTCAGGGTCACGTTTGTTGTGCGGGAGAGATCGATGGACGGCTTGCCGGAAACCATAGCGACTGAGGAAACACTGGATCCGAGGGACTGGGCCGATATGCAGGCTCTGTCGCGCCGGATCGTTGATGACGCCATCGGCTATCTCAAGGACGTTCGGGATCGTCCGCCCTGGCGCGAGATGCCAGCCGAGGTGCGGGCTTTCTTTTCGGCGCCGTTGCCGCGCGGGCCGGCACCGCTCGCCGATGTGTACGGCGACGTCGCCCGCAACGTGATGGCCTATCCGATGGGCAACATCCATCCGCGTTTCTGGTCCTGGTATATGGGCTCAAGCAATTTCACCGGCGCGCTCGGTGATTTTCTGGCGGCGATCCAGGGTTCGAACCTCGGCGGCGGCAACCACGCCGCCGGGCTGATGGACAGCCAGGTGGTCGACTGGTGCAAGGAGATGGTCGGCTTTCCTGCCTCGGCCAGCGGCACGCTGGTCAGCGGCGGTTCGATGGCCAACATCATCGGCCTCACCGTGGCGCGCAACGTCAAGGCGGGCGTCGACGTGCGCGAACGTGGCGTCGGCGCCATCCCCAGGCCGCTGCGTTTCTACGCCTCGGACCAGGTCCATTCCTGCCACCGCAAGGCGATGGAAGCGCTTGGCCTCGGCAACCGGGCGCTACGGCGGATCCCAACCGATGCCGGTTTGCGCATCGATATCGATGCGTTGAAGACGGCCATTGCGGAGGATCGCGAGGCGGGCTTCAAGCCGGCCTGCGTGATCGGCACCGCCGGTACCGTCAACACCGGGGCCGTCGACGATCTTCAGGCGCTGGCGAGGGCGGCTGCCGAAGAGGACCTCTGGTTTCATGTCGACGGCTGCATCGGCGCGCTGATCGCGATCGCGCCCGAGAGCCGATCGCTCGTCGCCGGCATAGAGCAGGCGGATTCGATCGCGCTCGATCCGCACAAATGGCTGCACGCGCCGTTCGAGGCAGGCTGCGCGCTGGTGCGGGACGCGTCCGCCCACCGCAACACCTTCGCCGTCACGCCCGAATATCTGGAATCGGCGCCGCGCGGCCTCGCCTCCGGAGAATGGCTGTTCGATTACGGATTGCAGACATCGCGGGGTTTCCGCGCGTTGAAGATCTGGATGGCGCTGAAGGAGCACGGTGTCGAAAAATTCGGCCGACTGATCGACCAGAACATCGCCCAGGCCCGCTACCTCACGCGGCTGGTCGAAGCGGAGCCGGCGCTCGAACTGATGGCGCCGACCACCATCAACATCGCCAGCTTCCGCCACCGGCTGGCCGGCGCGTCCGAAGAGCGCCTCAAGGCTTTCAACACCGAGATCATGCTGAGACTTCAGGAAGAGGGCATCGCCGTCCTGTCCGATACCACCGTGCGCGGCCGGCACTGCCTGAGGGTGGCAATCACCAACCACCGCACGCGCCGCGACGACCTCGACCTGCTGGTCGCAGAGATGCTCCGGCTTGGAAGGGAAATCGGGGCTGCCGCGACACCAACGTGAGCCACGCGGCCGAGGCGTATTTCAACCGGCTGCCAGCGCGGCGCCGGGCAAATAGAGCATGATCGGCCGGATCTCGTAGACGGCGGTGGGATTGACGCGCTTGAGATCGCGCGCGGCGGCAATCGCCTCGTCCTGGTTCGCGCAGTCGAGGACATAGAGGCCGAGCAACTGTTCCTTGGTCTCGGCGAAGGGACCGTCGATCACCATGCCGTCGCCCGGACCGCGCAGCGTCACGGCATCGGCCGTCGCGCCCAGCCTCGCCGCCGGCCCGAGCTTGCCCTCCCGTGTCAGCCTGGTGTTGACCTCGAGCAGGTCCTTCATCAGCGCCGCGTCCTCATCTGGCGTCCAGGACTGGACGGTGTCTTCGACGTGATAGGCAAGGACGGCGTAGAACATGGGTGGATTTCCCTCGTAACCAGGCAGGCCGCACTATCACAAGGATGGTTCGACTGATCCAGTAGGGCCGACGGCGGACAGAGCCCGCTCCTGACTCAAGCTGCCACCGGCAGCCGCAGCTCCGTCAGCAGCCCGCCTCCGGGGTAGTTGGAAAGATTGACCTCGCCGCCGGCGCCGCGCGCTATGTTGCGGGCGATGGTCAGGCCGAGCCCCAGCCCGCCGGTGGTGCGGTTGCGCGATTCCTCCAGCCGCACGAAGGAGCCGAACACCGCGTCCAGTTTCGTCTGCGGGATGCCGGGGCCTTCGTCGCGGATCGAAAGCGTGATCGTGTCGCCCGATCGTCGCACGCCGAGATGCGCCTTCTTGCCGTAGGTCACCGCGTTCTGGATGAGATTGGTGACGCAGCGCCGCAGCGCCACCGGCCGTGCGACGCAAATCAGGCCGCGCGACGGGACCACGTCTTCGTCGAAGGATGCGCCGTCGAAGGAGTCCGCGACCGATTCCACCAGCGACCAGAAATCGATCCGCTCGGCCTTTTCCTCGGTCACCTCGAATTTGGCGAAGTCGATGACCGAGCTGGCGATGCCTTCGATGTCGGCGAGATCATGCGCCAGCGCCTCGCGCGCCGGCGACCTGCGCAACAGTTCCAGGCGCAGGCGCATTCGGGTCAGCGGCGTGCGCAGATCATGCGCCAGCGCCGCCGCGAGGTGCTCGCGGTCCTCGACATAATCGCGCAACCGCATCTGCATGGCGTTGATCGCCTTCGCGGCCGCACGAATCTCGCGGCTGCCGCTTTCGGCGATCGGCGGACTTTTCAGGTCGTTGCCGATGCGCGTCACCGCCGTCTCCATCATCCGGTAAGGCGCCGTCAGGCGGCGCAGCGACCAGATCGACATGATCACGATCAAGCCGGCGATCAGCGAGTAGAGCGGCAGGCTGTCGAGGCTGAGGATCGGCCCCGGCGGTGTGATCGGTTCGGTGAAATTCAACCACTGTCCGTCGGAAAAGCGCAACGAAGCGGTCAGCTTGTCGCTCTGCGCGAAATCCGCGCCCAGCACCAGCAGGTCGCGCTCGACCTGGCCGACATCCTTGTTTACCGCTTCACCGTCCGGGACGTCGGACTCCTGGGTGGCCGGATCGCGTCGCACACGCGCATCGGTGATGCCGAATTTCGACAGGCGGCCGACCAGGATGTCCTCCAACTCGGCAAGCTGGTCGTCGCCGGCGATCGAAGAGGTGACGGCGGGCGTGTCCGAAACCGTCAGCGCGTAGGTCGAGTTGAACAGGCCGGACGCGGTCGCCTTGCGCTCTTCGGGCGTGGCGTCATGCATCAGCTGAACCAGCGAATAGGCGCGGTCGTTCAGCCGGTAGAGATCGACGACACCGTTTGAGGCGGCGCGGTCGCGGGCGACGATGTAAAGCGTCGCCACCTGGCTGATCATCAGGCCGGCTATGACGATGAGCAGCACCCAGGCAGGCAGGGTCTGCGGCAGGAAGCGTTTCATTCCGACGTCGTTTCGGGCAGGAACTGGTAGCCGCCGCTGCGCACGGTCAGGATCAGTTTCGGCGTCTTCGGATCGTCTTCCATCTTGCGGCGGAGCCGGCTCACCAGGATGTCGACGCTGCGGTCGAAACTATAGCCGGTGTCGCCGCCGGACAGCTCGATCAACTGCTCGCGGGTCAGCACGCGCTGCGCGCTCTTGACGAAGGTCTGCAGCAGGTTGAACTCCGCCATCGTCAGCTCCACCCGCACGTCGTCGGGCGCCGTCAGGCGGCGTCGCGCGCAATCCATGGTCCAGCCGGCAAAGCGGTAGACCTGCTTGGCGGTCGAGCGACGCGGCTCGGCGCTGCCGTTGCGGCGCAGCACGGCGCGGATGCGCGCCAGAAGCTCGCGCGGGTCGAAGGGCTTGGGCACGTAGTCATCGGCGCCCATTTCGAGGCCGACCACACGGTCGGTCGTTTCGGTGACCGCGGTCAGCATAATGATCGGCGTGGTGTAATTGGCGCGGATCTCGCGGCAAAGCTCAAGTCCGCTTTTGCCGGGCAGCATCACGTCGAGGACGATCAGGTCCACCGGCGTTCGGCGCAGGACCGCTTCCATTTCCGTGCCGTCGCCGGCCACCGTCGTGTGCAGCCCGCGCTTCTGGAAGAACTCCTGCAGCAGGTCGCGTATGCCCTTGTCGTCGTCGACGATCAGTATGTGTGCGTCGGATTTCACTGGTGCCCTGTCATTTGTTGGCCAAGCAATCCCTTCGCCGACCACCCACACGATAGAATTCGGGCCACATCTTGGCCAGTGGCCGCGATCGGCGCAGCGGCCGGCTTCCCCAGAAACAATCCAGAAACAAAATTCTACAATCGGGAAAAACTGGTGAAAGATTTAAAGGCCATAACCGGTGCCGTGGCGGTCAGCGATGGCTGCGACGCAAGTTTCCGGAGTAACGGGCAAGACCAATGCAGAGGTTCTGGATCAGCGTGACGGGTGCTTTGCTCAGCATGTCGCTCATCACAGCAGCAGCCGGCACCTCGACCCCCGCGAAGGTCGCGACTCCCGCGAAGGTCGCGGCCACCGCAAAGGTTGCCCCACTCACCCGGACCGAGCGTTGCACCGATCTCAGCCGTCAAGTTGACGAAGCCCTCGAAACCCATGCCGCGGCAACGCAGGTCACCGCGGCGAAAGCACTGCAAAGAAAGGGAAACCGGTTCTGCGCCAACAAGAAGCAGGCGCAGGGTATCCGGATGCTCGCAAACGCTTTGAAGCTGCTTGGAGTGACACCGGTCGACCCAGATCAGTGACGCTCGACTCTCCGACCCGCACAAAAAGGAAGCTAAGCCATGAAAAAGACCCTTCTCTCCGCTCTCGGCCTCGGCGTCGCCCTGGCCTTCTCGATGCCGGCTCTCGGCAACGCCGCCGCCACCACGACCGCCGCTCCGGCCGCCGCCACCACCACCACCACCACGACGACTGCTCCGGCGACCGACGCGACCGCCAAGCCTGCTCCGAAGAAGGTAGCGACCAAGAAGGTCTGCAAGCCGACCAAGAAGCACAAGTGCCCGGCCCCGAAGAAGGCGCCGGCCGCGAAGCCGGCCGATGCGAAGCCGGCTGCCAAGAAGAAGCCCTGATCCAGGGCCCGGCGTCACGCTAGACGAAAGCCGCTCCAGCCGATTTCGGCGGGAGCGGCCTTCTGGCGGCACTAGCCCGAAACCGGCAGGTTCTCGCCTTATGCGGTCGATCCTTAACCCGATTGCAATGCCGGTGCTGTAGGACAATCCGCATGAAGAAGCGGTTCTCGTCCCTGATGCGTTTGCTGACCCTCGGTGGCCTGATCGCCACCGCGGCGGCACGATCGTTGATCATCTTTACCGCAAGCCCCGTGCCGGATCCCGCCAGCGGCAGGACCGAGCCCGAGCTCTTCGCTCCACTGATCTCTTCAAGCTTCGACTACATCACGCCGGCGCAGTCCTGGATTCTGCTCCTGCTGACCGGCGCGACCATGATCGGCTTTGTCGGCTGGATGTTCTTTGCCTTCAAGGAACGCGGCTCCGGCATGAATGGCGACGCCGGTTCCGGCAGGTCCGGCGCCGCGATGCGCCGCCCGGTCGGGCGCCAGGGCCGTTGACCCACCGCTAGCGCTTCCCCACATAGGGTTGATCTTCCAGGGGCCGTGGTTATCCGCGCGCAATTGGACGTATGCTTTCCCGCGTGACAAAGTGAGAGCGAGAGCCCAGTTCTCGCTGCCGGATCCGATGCCCGAAACCGTCATCAAACCCCGCACCAAGACGCAGCCGAAGACCGAGCGGCCGAAGCTCTACAAGGTCATTCTCGTCAACGACGATTTCACGCCGCGCGAATTCGTCGTGACGGTGCTCAAGGGCGAATTCAAGCTGAGCGAAGACCAGGCGCACCGCGTCATGATCACCGCGCATACGCGCGGCGTGTGCGTCGTCGCGGTGTTCGCCAAGGATGTCGCCGAGACCAAGGCGACGCGAGCGACCGATGCCGGCAAGGCCAAGGGCTATCCGCTGCTGTTCACCGTCGAGCCGGAAGAGTAGGGCGGAGCGCTTTTCCTTCTCCCGCAAGGGGAGAAGGGGAAGGCTCACCGCCCTTCGCGATACCACATCGAGCCGATGGCGAGCAGCAGCAGGCCGAGGCCGAGGAAGCCGCCGAACAGAGGCACGCGCGATACGGCCTTGAGCGTGCTGTCGTCGGTGGTGCGCAGGCCTATCCAGTCGTCGCCCGACGCGGCCGCCGAAGAGCGGACCGGGACGATCGACGGCAAGGTCACGCCGCCGGCTAGATTGCCGAGCGCCGACGACGGGGCCAGTCGTCGCACGCTGCCGCCGGTCGCTTCGGCAGGTGCTTTCAGCCGATCCTCGGTCGAGATTACGTCCGAGAATTCCGGCGCGTTGATCGGGCCGACATGGGCGAGCGCGGTCAAGTCGCCATTGCCGATCTGGTAGAGGCCGATCTCGCCGGTCTGCAGGCTGCCGGTGAAGATGCCGGGCTCGGCTTTCTCGAGCTTCACCGTGACCGCCTTGCCGGACGGCGTGATGACCTGGGCCGGACCCGGATCGTCGCTCATCGTCTGGCGGCGGATCTCGAGCATCATGCCGCGGCCGTCGGCGGTCAGCCGTTCCTCCTCCAGTTCCGGCTCCTTCATCAGCCAATGGGCGATGCGGCGATAAAGCTGGACATGCGGACCGCCGCCCTCGAAGCCGCGCGCCCACAGCCAGCCCTGGTCGGAGAGCAGCATGCCGACACGACCTTCGCCCTTGCGGTCGAGCAGGAGCAGCGGCCGGTCGTCGGCGCCCTTCATCACCACCTCGCCTTCCGGATTCTTGACGCCGATGGTGCGGAACCAGCGGCTCCAATGCGGCGGCTCGCTCGCCGAACCGTCGAGCCCGCGCGTCACCGGATGGCGCTGGCCGAGATCGGTCAGGCGCGGATAGAAGGCCTTGTCCACCACTTCGCCGGTCGGCATGGCCGGCAACGCGGCGTTCAGCGGCGTGCGGGCAATGGAGTTTTCGCCGGCATATTCGGGACCGGCGGCAATCAGCAGCGCCCCGCCCTTTTCGACATATTCGGAGATGTAATCGTAATAGAGGATCGGCAGCACGTCGCGGTGCTGGTAGCGGTCGAAGATGATCAGGTCGAAATCCTTGATCTTCTCGACGAACAGCTCGCGCGTCGGGAAAGCGATCAGCGACAATTCGTTGATCGGCGTGCCGTCCTGCTTTTCCGGCGGGCGCAGGATGGTGAAGTGGACGAGATCGACCGATGCGTCCGACTTCAAAAGGTTGCGCCAGGTGCGCTCACCGGCATGCGGCTCGCCGGAGACCAGCAGCACGCGCAGATTCTCGCGGATGCCGTCGACCAGGGCAATCGCCCGGTTGTTGGCATCGGTCAGTTCGCCGGGCTCGCGGTCGATGCCGAGCTGGACGATGTTGCGGCCGGCATTGGGTATGGTGACAGAGAGCTTCATCGGCTGGCCGACGGTCGCGTGCTCGACCGAGACCTGCTCGCCATTGACCGAGACGCGCACGTCCACCGGAGCGCCGTCGCCTTCCGTCGAAATGACGCGATAGGTCATGTCGAGCGGTTTGCCGACGAGGCCGAAGCGCGGCGCGTTCTCGAAGCGGATACGGCGGTCCTTCTCGTGTTCGTTGCCGGTGATCAGCGCGTGCAGCGGCGCGCTGAACTCCGGCGCGCCGGCGGGCGCATCATGCACCTCGCCGTCGGTGATCATGACCGCGCCGCCGATGCGCGACGGCGGCACGTCGCGGAAGGCGCCCTCCAGCGCGCTGAAAAGCCTGGTTTCGGTACGGTCGTCGGCGGCTTCGGACTTGCCGGCCTCGACGACACGGACATCGAATTGCTTGAAGCGGGCAAGGCGCTCTTGCATTCCGGCCAGCGCCTCGTCGGTCTGCTTGGCGCGGTCGCCGATGTCCTGGCTCTGGCTGCGATCGACGATGAGGGCGACGACGCTCTTCAGCGCCTCGCGCTCCTCGGCGAGGAACACGGGATTGAGCAATGCCGCGGCAAGCGCGAGCAGCGCGACGAAGCGCAATGCCGAGCCGCGTTGGCGGAACCACAGGCCGACCAGCGCCAGCAGCAGCAACGGCACGAAGAGCAGGCCGAAAAGCGGCCAGGAGACGAGCGGTTCGAAAGAGATCGACCAGTTCATGACCTATTGCCCCAGCCGTTCGAGCAGCACGGGCACATGCACCTGATCGGATTTGTAGTTGCCGGTCAGCATGTACATCATGATGTTGACGCCGGCGCGCAGCGCGTAGACGCGCTGCATCGGATCCGGCGGCACGGTCGGCAGCATCGGGTCGCCGTTCTCGTCGACGGCCCAGGCGCCGGCGAAATCATTGGCGGTGATCATGATCGGCGAGACGCCGTCGCCGGTGCGCACCGGGCGGTTTTCGGTGTTGCTGGCCTCCAGCGAGGCCTCGACCCAGAGCGGGCTGCCGTTGAAGCGGCCGGGGAACTCCGGAAGGATGAAGAAGGATTTGGTCAGCACGTGATCCGACGGCACTGGCTCCAGCGGCGGCACGTTGAGATTGCCGAGGATGTCGCGCAGCCGTTCGGTCGCCGGACTTGCCGAGCCGGCGCCGATGCCGTTCGAGAACTGGTCGCGCGTGTCGAACAGAACCGTGCCGCCCTGTTGCATATAGGCGTCGATGCGGGCGATCGCCGCTTGGCTGGGCATGGGCGCCGATGCGTCGATCGGCCAATAGATCAGCGGGAAGAAGGACAGCTCGTCCTTGGCGATGTCGACGCCGGCCGGAGGGCCGGGCTCGAGCGCGGTCTTCTCGATCAGGAACCGGGTGAGGCCTTCAAGGCCGGCGCGGCTGATCGCATCGACGCCAGGCTCGCCGGTGATCACATAGGCGATGCGCGTTTTCGAAATGTCGTCGATCGCCTGAGCGTCGCCAGGCTTCGAATCGTCGGCGCGGGCAAGGTCGGCGTGACCGAAGAGGCCGCCCAGCACGATGAGAACGGCCGCGGTGGTTGCCACCGCTCCTGCGCGGCGCGGCCGGCGCGCCAGCAGGCCGCCCATCCAGAATACGGCCAAGGTGTCGAGCACCATCAACAGAAGGGCGATGGCGACGAGCGGCCCTTTGAGGTTCTCCGATTCGTCGAAGGCATAGGGGACGGTTGTCACCGGCAGCGACACCTGCGGGCGGGCCAGCGGCGCGAAGGTGCTCGAAGCGTTGAGAAGATTATGCGCGAACACACCCGTCTCCGAGCCGTAAAGGCCAGGCGGGTTTTCCAGCGTCACCGGCAGCGGACCGGCGCCGGGCACCAGCGGCCGCGCATCGGGCGAGGGTGGCGTCAGCATGCCGTCGGCGCCGATCATGCGGTAGGGCGCGAGCGACGCGGCGGTGGCTTCGGCATTGGCGATCGCGGCGCCCTGGTTGCGAGACAATTGCACGACGCGCCGCAGCATTTCGACGAAGCTGCCGGAGATCGGCAGGTTCGACCAGGTCGCCTCGGGCGTGACATGGAAGAGCACCAGCGTGCCCTTGTCCTTCTTCATGCCAGTCACCAGCGGCGTGCCGTCGGCAAGCGTGGCCCAGGTGCGCTCGACGATGTCGGGCGTGGGCTCGGCCAGAACCTGCCGGCTAACCGTCACCTCGGAGGGCGGGGAAAGATCGGCAAAGGGGCCGTTCTTCGGGAATTCGGTGACGGCCTGCGGCGTCGTCCACGACAGCGCGCCGCCCAGAGCGCGCTCGCCGCTGCGCAGCCTGACCGGCAAAAGGTCGTCGTCGTTGCCGGCCGCGGCAAGGCGTGGGCCGGCGAAGCGCACCAGCGTGCCGCCCTTGTCGACCCAGTCGACCAGCCGCTGCTTGACCTGCTCCGGGATGGTGCCGACATCGGCCATGATGATCATCGCCGGCTTCTGGTCGAGAAGCTGCGGAATGGCGTCGGCAAGGTCGGCGCTCGACGGCTCGACCAGATCGGCAAAGGGCTGCAAGGCGCGGCGGATATAGTAGAGCGGCGACAGAAGCGGCTGCGCCTGGTCGGCCTCGGCCTGCGACAGAAGGCCGACGCGGCGGCGCTTGGAATTCTCGTCGAGCACGCGCACGGCGCCGGCCTGGTGCTCGCCGTCGAGCGCGATCGAAGCGAAATCGTTGCGCAGCTCGAACGGGACCGTCATCGTCGCCGTGGCGGCGGCTTCGCCCGGCGCGAAGGTCAGCGTCGCATCGGCGATGCGGCGACCCTTGTCGTCGAAGGCGCCAGCGGTGACCTGCGCCGGCGCCGGATCGCCCGGCGCGCGGATGGCGGTCAGCGCGAAGCCGTCGACCTGGTTGTCGGCGCCAATCAGGCCGGTCAGGGAAGACCGGTCGGACGCGGCCCAGACCAGCCGTGTCGCGTTCTTTTCGAGCAGCGTCTTGAACGCGGCCTCGTCGCCCTTGGCGGCAAGTCCATCGGCGAGCACGGCAACGCTGGCGCCGGGCAGGCGCTCCAACGCGGCGGCGACGCGGGCGTAGACAGCGGGCCTGTCGGTGGGGACCGGCCGCGGCTTGGCGGCGCGCAGGTGATCGAGCGCCGCCGAGGCGTCGAAGGGGCCGATCTCGGCATTGGGCTTCTCGGCGGTGAAGGCGATGACGACCGGCACGCCGTTCGAGTCGGCATCGGCGATCAGCCGTTCGGCGGTGGCCACGCGCTTGCTCCAGTCGGCGGCGCTCGCCCAGCCATTGTCGACGACAAGCGCGAGAGCCGAGCCTTCTGCCGGCAGTTTCTCACGCGGATTGAAGACCGGCTCGGCCAGCGCCATCACGACGAGCGCCGCCATCAGCAGCCGAAGCAGCGTCAACCACCACGGGCTTTGCTGCGGGGTTTCTTCTCGCCTCAGCACCCTGGCGAGGATCTTCAACGGCGGGAAAACTTCCGTTTGCGGCTTGGGTGGGGTGAGCCGCAGCAGCCACCAGATCACCGGCAGCGCCAATAGGCCCCACAGCACCAAGGGCGCCCCGAAGGAAAGCGGCAGCCAACTCATGCGACCGCCTTTCCGGCTCGATTGGCAATTGACGCTGCATGACCGCCTTCCACGGTCAGCGCCATGTGGATGCGCACCAGCGCCTCGGAGGCGAGGCGGTCGGTGTGGTTGACGGTGTAGCTCCAGCCGAGACGCTTGCACCAGGCGGCCAGTTCCTCGCGGCGGGCCCGGTAAAGCAGGCGGTATTCCTCGGCCAGCATCTCGGCGCGGCCGGCGGTCAGCTTGTCGCCGGTCTCGGGATCAGTGAACTCGGTGCGGCCGGCATAGGGGAAGGTTTCCTCGGCCGGGTCGGCGACCTCGATCAGATGCGCGCGCACGCCGTGGCGAGCGAGCACGTCGAGCCATGCCATGGTTTCCTCGACCGGATCGAGGAAATCGCTGACCAGCACGATGTCGCAGAAACGGCGGATGGCCGACAGATCGGGCTTGGCGGGAAGCGCGGCGGCGTGGCTCAACTGGGCGGCGATGCGTTCGGCGCCGTTGCGGGCGGTGAACGGGTCGGTCAGGCCCGGCCAGGCAATGCGCTCGCCGCTGCGCGACAAGAGTTCGGCCAAGGCGAGCGCCAGCACCAGCGCGCGCGATTCCTTGGAAACGCCGGCTCCGGCCGATTTATAGAGCATCGAAGGCGAGGGGTCGGCCCAGAGCCAGACGGTGTGCGCGGCTTCCCATTCGCGGTCGCGCACATAGGTATGGTCGTCGCGGGCGGAGCGGCGCCAGTCGATGCGCGAGGAATCGCCTTCGACATAGGGTCGGAACTGCCAGAAATTCTCGCCAATGCCGCGCTTGCGGCGGCCGTGCCAGCCGGCGATCACCGTGTTGACGATCCGGCGCGCCTCGACCAGCAGGTCCGGCACCAATGAAGCCCGCAACCGGCCACGGGCGAGCGCATCGCGCGTCGCAACCGGTGCCTGGACCTCGCCTATTCGACCCATCAGATGCCTTTTGCCAGCTTCGCCACCACGTCGCGCACGGAAGTGCCTTCGGCGCGGGCGGCGAAAGTCAGCGCCATGCGATGCTGCAGCACCGGCTCGGCCAAGGCGCGGACGTCGTCGACCGAAGGTGCCAACCTGCCATCATATAGGGCGCGCGCCCGGGCGCACAGGGTCAGCGCCTGGCTGGCACGAGGGCCCGGCCCCCAGGCGACATGCTTATCGGTCTCGGCATTGCCCTGGCCTGGCCGGGCCGATCGCACCAGCTTGAGGATCGCCTCGACGACGCTTTCCGGCACCGGCATGCGGCGGATCAGCGTCTGGATTTCCCTCAATCTGGCCGGCTGCAGCACATTGTCGGCCTTGGCTTCGTCGACGCCGGTGGTTTCGAGCAGGATGCGGCGCTCCGCCTCGATCTCCGGATAGAGGATGTCGACCTGCATCAGGAAGCGGTCGAGCTGGGCCTCGGGGAGCGGGTAGGTGCCTTCCTGTTCCAGCGGGTTCTGCGTCGCCAGCACGTGGAAGGGCGCGGGCAGGTCGTGGCGGGCGCCGGCGATGGTGACGTGATATTCCTGCATCGCCTGCAGCAGCGCCGATTGGGTGCGCGGCGAGGCGCGGTTGATCTCGTCCGCCATCAGCAATTGCGTGAAGATCGGCCCGGAAATGAAGCGGAAGGAGCGCTTGCCGAACTCGTCCTGCTCCATCACCTCGGAGCCGAGGATGTCCGACGGCATCAGGTCCGGCGTGAACTGGACGCGGCGTGAATCGAGGCCGAGCACAATGCCCAGCGTCTCGACCAGCTTGGTCTTGGCGAGGCCCGGCACGCCGACCAGCAGCGCATGGCCGCCGGCCAGCAGCGCCACCAGCGTCCGCTCGACGACCGCTTCCTGGCCGAAGATCACCCGGCCGACCGCGTCGCGAACCCTGGAGATGTCGGCCAGCGCCTTTTCGGCCTCCTCGATCATCGCTTTTTCGCTGATCGGGCTTTCCTTGATCATCACGCTCATGCCGTTTCGATCCTTGTGGTTGGAAATGCCGGCCTGCATTCTCAACGGCGTAGAATGCCGCGATTCGGCCTCGCCTGGCGCCTGTATTCGAACTTAAATCACAGACTTGGACGGACAAGGCTGACAATCGGGACAACAGTGACTATTTCGTGACCATGGCCGAACGCAGCGAGCATCGTGAACAAAGCCTGGGCGAACAGAGCCCTGGCAAGCAGAGCCTGACCGGCGCCACCGAGGCTCGCGGGCTGGAGGCGTTGATCTCGCGCGCGGCCCGGGCCGGCAAGGGGCCGGCGCCGGTCGAGCGCTGGAATCCGGATTTCTGCGGCGACCTCGACATGGAGATCAAGGCCGACGGGACCTGGTTCTACCTCGGCACGCCGATCGGCCGCATGCCGCTGGTGCAGCTCTTTTCCAGCGTGCTGCGCAAGGATGCGGACGGAAAGACCTATCTGGTGACGCCGGTCGAGCGGGTCGGCATCCGTGTCGCCGACGCGCCCTTTATCGCCGTCGAAATGAACGTGTCGGGGACGGGCGATGACCAGGTCATCACCTTCCGCACCAATGTCGGCGACGTCGTCGCCGCCGGCCCCGGCCGTCCGCTGCGCTTCGTCGACGAGGACGAAACCGGCGGACTGAAACCTTATGTGCTGGTGCGCGGACGGCTGGAGGCGCTGGTGGCGCGACCGGTGATGTATGAACTGGTCGAGCATGCCGAAGAGATCGACATCGACGGCAAGACGATGTTCGCCGTACGCTCGGGCGGCGAGGTCTATCCGATCATGCCGGCCGAGAAACTGCGGCGTCTGAGCGCGTGATGGATCAGGTGACGCCGGCGCCGTTTTCAATCGCTGACTTTCGTGACCGCGTCGCGGCGCAAGCGGCGATCATCCCCGGCGACGATTTCGGCGACCATCGCTTCAATCCCGGCCATCCCAGGCTCAACCACGTCAAGCCGCTGCGCGACGCGGCGGTGCTGATCCCGGTGATCGCCCGTGCCGAGGGCGCCATGGTGCTCTTCACCAAGCGCGCCGAGAAGCTGCGCAGCCATTCCGGCCAGGTGGCCTTTCCAGGCGGCACGATCGATCCGACCGATCCTGACCCCGAGGCCGCGGCGTTGCGCGAGACCTACGAGGAGATCGGCCTGGAGCGGGATTTCATCGAGATCATCGGCCGCATGCCCGACTACGTCTCCGGCAGCGGCTACCGGATCGTGCCGGTGCTTGCCATCGTGCGGCCGGGTTTTTCGCTGGCGATCAATGCCGATGAGGTCGACGCGGCTTTCGAGGTGCCCCTGAGTTTCCTGATGGACCCGGCCAACCACGCGCGCGACAGCCGTTTCTGGAACGACCTCGAATGGTTCTTCTACGATATGCCCTATGGCGGCCAGCGCATCTGGGGCGTCACCGCCGGCATCGTCCGCACGCTCTATGAAAGGCTCTATGCGTGAGCGCTGAGGTGTCCCTATCGGGCAGGGCCGATTGGCTGGCCGAAAAGCATCTGCAGAAGCTGCTTGCCGCGCTGAAGGAGGGCGGCGAGGAAGCGCGTGTCGCTGGCGGCGCGGTGCGCAACGCGCTGATCGGCCAGCCAGTCGCCGACATCGATATCGCCACTACCACCGTGCCGGAGGAAACGATCCGGCGCGCCGAGGCGGTTGGCTTCAAGACGGTGCCGACAGGTATCGAGCATGGCACGGTCACCGTGGTCGCGGGCGGCAAGCCCTATGAGGTGACGACGCTGCGAGCCGATATCGAAACCGACGGCCGGCGCGCGAAAGTGATTTTTGGCCGCGACTGGAAAGCCGACGCCGAGCGGCGCGACTTCACCATCAACGCGCTCTATGCCGAAGCGGACGGCACGGTCGTCGACCTCGTCGGCGGCATCGCCGACATCGAGGCGCGCCGGCTGCGTTTCATCGGCGACGCGGAGGCGCGTATCCGCGAGGACTATCTGCGCATCCTGCGCTTTTTCCGCTTCTTTGCCTGGTATGGCGACGGACGGCCGGACGCGGAAGGGCTGAAGGCCTGCGCCAGGCTGAAGGATGGGCTTGCGCGGCTTTCGGCCGAACGCGTCTGGTCCGAACTGAAGAAGCTCTTGTCGGCTGCCGATCCCTCGCGCGCGCTGTTGTGGATGCGCCAGGCCGGCGTGCTCACCGCCGTGCTGCCGGAAAGCGAAAAATGGGGCATCGACGCCATCCATGGCCTGGTCAAAGCCGGAAAGGATCTCGGCTGGACCACTGATCCGATGCTGAGGCTGGAGGCGATCGTCCCGCCCGATGCCGTGCGCATGAAGGCGCTTGGCGAGCGGCTGCGACTTTCGAACGACGAAGCCGATCGCCTGCGGCATTGGGCGCTGACCACCGTACCGGATGCCAAGGCGACCGAGACGGAACTCGCCAAGAAACTCTATTACGGCGATCGCGATGGCTATCTCGACCGCATTCGGCTGGCGCTTGCCGCCGCGCGGACGCGCGCCGTCGAGGACAATCAGGCGATGATGGAAGCCGGCGGCTTTTCACGCCTGCTCAATTTCACGCTGAAATGGGAAAAGCCGGTGTTCCCGATCAAAGGCGCCGACCTGACCGAGCTTGGCGCGTCGCCGGGGCCGAAACTCGGCGCCACGCTGAAGAACCTCGAGAAGGAATGGGTGGGGTCAGGCTTCACCCTGGAACGCGGCGCGTTGCTGGAACGCGCCGCGCAAGCCCTGGAGGCTTAGACGGCCAGAGCTCCGGTGCCGGTCAACGTATCGCGACGGGAGCCAGGGCGCGCGACAGACTTGCCTCGCCCTTGCCGTAGACGGACGGGTTGTAATTGACCAGCGTGTCGGTGCGGGCCGTGTTGAGCAGGTCGTTGGTGATCTGGACCGGCGTTGCGTTGGTGAACTTGCTGCCGATGATCGCGGCATAGCCTGAGATGATCGGCGCGGCGAAGGACGTTCCATAAAGACCGGTCTTGTCGCCCTCGACGCCGACCACCAGGAAGTGGCTCTGCACGAGCGGGTTGGAACCGGCATAGTCGGAGTACCAGGCGAGCTGAGCCTTGTTGGCCGTCGTGCCGTTCGTCGACAGCGCGCCGACGAAGATCGCCGTCGATTTGCCGATCAAGGCGAGGTCGAGGTAGTCCTGCTGCCCGCCCGTGACGCCACCGACGGCGACCGCGTCGTTGCCGGCGGCCTTCGAGACGATGGCTGAGCCTTTGGTTGCATAATAGATGATCGACGCCTCTTCCGGAGCCCAGCCGATCTGGTTCACGCCGTAGCCCGCGGTGGCGTACATGCCGTAGCTGAGGTTGAGAACGTTGCGGCCGGCGGCCAGCGGGACGGCCGTGCCCGTCGAGAAATCCTTGGAGCGGATGGTCGCCGCGGGAGCGATCATGCTTGCCTCCTCGCGCGTCCATTCACCGTGCCGCTGGGTCTGCACGCCGAGGCCGAAATTGCCGGAAAAGCGCGACGAGCTGCTGAAGTCGTCGACCATGGTGATGGTGACGCCCTTGCCCTTGTAGCCGGCTGCCCACGCGGCGCCGACATCGGGGCTCATCCAGCTCTGTACGGCTTGCGTCGTGCGCGCGACCGGGATCGTTGCGCTTACGCAGATCGACCCGCCGCCATGGCAGAGCGCAGCCATTTCGTCCGGGCTGAGAGCTTCCTGCGCCAATGCCATCGGCGCCGAAAGGATGGCCAAGGCAGCGGCGAGGCCGAACTTCAAGGACTTAACCGACATGTTCATTCTCCAGTCAGACAGAAGCAGGACGGGCGATCGTGGGTTTCGGGACAAGATGATTTCATTTGGCAGCCCCTCCGATCAGAAAGTGAGACGGTAGTTCAGCCAGAGACGCATGGTCTCGGGCCTGGCGCTGACCAGGTACTTCAGCGTTTCCTCAGGCGCGGTCTCGCCCGCCGCCAGCCGGCAGTTGACGCTGTAGGTTCCGAACGCGCCGTAGTCGGCCTCGCAAGGCTTTTCAGTCAGGTTGCCGCCGATGGTGGTGGTGACCGACAGGGACAGGGTGCTGTTGGGATTCGGATGGGTCTGGGTGAGAAATCCGAGCTTGAGGCTCGGCTCGATACGATATTTCTCGGCTTGCTCTCCGGTGCCGAACCCCCAGAGAAAGCCGGTGTCGGGCGTGATCTGAGTGAGGAAGTCGACATGCATGTCGACCCAGCTCGCGTGATACCAACGGCTGAAGGAGACCCAGCTTCCGCTCTGCAGCTCATAGCCGCCGTTGCCGAGACCCCTGGCCTTGTCGCTGAGCGAAGAACCCTGATGGACATCGACGAGCGAGGTGGTCCATTCCTGCGCGGTTGCAGCGGACGCAAAGAGGGACACGCACGCCAGGAGCACCGCCGTGCAGAGACCGCCTCGGATGTTGGACCGCTCGCGCATGCGCGAAGCACCTCGCCCCACCATTCCGGACAGCGCCTTGATGGCGAAGGGCTCCTCGGGCAGCCGCCTCTGGCCGGATCATGCGCGGGAGAATCGCACGCAGACCGTTACCGCCAAGTTATCTAAGCTGTTACGAATATAAGAATTCGCTGGAATTGTGCATAAACAGTGCCTTGGCCAGCGATCGGAGGATCGCCGACGAAGAAGGCGGGATGCGCCGCCGGCCTTGCCGGCCGGTGACGTCTGGAAGTCTGCGATCTGGCCCGGTCAGGCGGCGTCGCGAACCTTCTGGATGCGCGAGCGGATCGCCTCGATCATGGTCTCGCGAATGACGGTCTCGCCATGCGTCTCGCGCATATGCTCGACGGCGCGGCGCATGACTTCGGCTTCCTCGTCGGCGCGCGTGTGCCAGTCACAGCCGGGAACCAGCGATCCGCATTGGAATTCCTTCATGACTCTTCCTTTCCTAGCGCGAGGTGGTTCGACCTTGGCCGGCCGCCCCTGATTTTTTGTCTTGGCAGTCCGGGAGGGAGACGGCGGCGCGCCTCTTCCGGTTGCTCTGCCGGACTACCATAACACGCGTCGGACGGTTCGGTTGCATCGAAAGTCCCCAGTCCCGGAATGGAAAGGAAAGGCGGAGCGCTATGCCCCGCCTTTTCCTGCTGCCTGAGAACTGGACCTTCAGAGCAAGGTCTTACTTCATGATCTTGACGGCCTCGGCGATCTTGTTCTTGCCGCTCGTGTCCCAGGATACGCGGACCTTCTCGCCGACCTGAACGCCTGGATCCTTGAAGGCCTTGGACAGGGTGAATGTCGACCCATCGTCCAGAACAAGGCTCATGGCCGTTCCGTCAAAGCTCTTGACGGTGCCGGTGGTGTGCTTGACCGCCGCGAACGCGGCGCCGCCGGAGGCGAGAAGGGCGGCGGCTGCCGCCGTCACGATAAGCTTGCGCATGGCATGCTCTCCTGGAAATAGGGGCGCCCGTTTGGGGAGGCCCCCTTCTGGTCAGGGTCGTCAAGTCGCGTCGGGTCACGGCCAGCGGAGACAGGTGATCTCCGCTTCGACCGCCGGCGCTTCCCGACCCGACGATCTTAAATAGCTCAATTTTTTCAAATGGATATTAGACGAAAAAGATATCGTCCCTGCCACATTGCCCGCCAAGATTCGGCGAATGGGACAGCAATGCGGCCATGGCCGAGTTCACCGCATCGTTACGGCCATTTTACCTCGGGCGGCAGGCTGGACAGGATCGAGGCGACATTGCCGCCGGTCTTCAGGCCGAAGATGGTGCCGCGATCGTGAAGCAAGTTGAATTCGACGTAGCGGCCGCGCCGGATCAGCTGTTCGTCGCGCTCGCCATCGGTCCAGTCCCTGTCGAAGTTGCCCCGCACCAGATGGGCATAGACGACGAGGAAGGAGCGTCCGACATCCTGGACGAAATTGAGATCGGCGTTCCAGCCGCCCTTGTCCTCGTCCGAATGCAGCCAGTCGAAGAAGATGCCGCCGATGCCGCGCGGCTCGTTGCGGTGCGGCAGGAAAAAATACTCGTCGCACCAGGCCTTGAATTTGGGATAGTCGGCGACGGCGCCGTTCTTCTCGCAGGCGAACTGCATGGCGCGGTGGAAGGCAATCGTGTCGGGATCGTCCTGGGTGCGGCGGCGGTCGAGCACCGGCGTCAGATCGGCGCCGCCACCGAACCACTGGCGCGTGGTGACGACCATGCGCGTGTTCATGTGCACGGCCGGCACGTTGGGGTTCCAGGGGTGGGCGATCAATGAAATGCCGCTCGCCCAGAAGCGCGGGTCTTCCTCGGCCCCGGGAATCTGCCTCCTGAACTCGGGCGAGAATTCGCCATAGACGGTCGAGGTGTGCACGCCGACCTTCTCGAAGACGCGCCCGCGCATCATCGACATCGTGCCGCCGCCGCCGCGGCCTTCGTCGCGCTCCCAGGGGGTCTTCTCGAAACGGCCGGGCGACCATGACGCTTGCGGACCGGTGAGTTCCTGCTCGATCTGCTCGAAGGTGGCGCAGATGCGCTCGCGCAAGGCCTCGAACCAGAGGCGGGCCTTCATCTTCTTCTGCTCGATATCGGCCGGCAGGCCCACCGGAAGGTCAGGTCTTTCCAATTCGGTCTCCAGTCACAGGCTTATTGCCTGACAAATGACTCGTTTTTTTCGCCCGCGATCCCTAATCTCTTGAGGGCAAGGGTCAAGTCCTGTCTGATCCAGGTGCAAAGGAGTTCCTTCGTGCGCACCCCGGCAAGACCGCCGCTGGATGGCTTGAAGAAGAGGCTGGAACGTTCGCGGGCGGAGCGCGCGGGCCAGTCGCGAGACGGATTCCTGCGTGAGACCTTCGTGCTGCCGCGCCCGGATGCGCGCCTCAAGGCGAAGGAGTGGTTCGAGCGCTTTCCGAAGCAGGCCTACTGGACCGAGATCGAAAGCTGGTTCGAACGTCCAGGCGACGTGATCGAGTTCACCATGCGGCGGCTGCCGGCGGCCGACTAGGCATCAATTCACCACCAGCCGCCTCGCACCTGTACCCTCCCGGGCCAAGCGGTCTTCCTTATTCCTCAGCGGACACTTGTCGATCGACATGCAGCCGCAGCCGATGCAATCGGTCAGGCCGTCGCGCAATTTCTTGAGCTGGCTGATCTTATGATCGAGCCCGTCGCGCCAACCCGTTGAAAGCAGGTTCCAGTCCTCGCGGGTCGGGGTGCGGCCCTCGGGCAGGGATTGGAACGCAGCGGCGATGTCGGCGAGCGAGATGCCGACTTCCTGGGCGACGCGGATGATCGCCACGCGCCGCAGCACGTCCCGGCCGTAGCGCCGCTGGTTGCCCGAAGTGCGATGGCTGCGGATCAGGCCGCGCGCCTCGTAAAAATGCAGCGCCGATACCGCCACGCCGCTGCGCACGGCCACCTGGCCGACCGTCAATTCCCTTACCGGAGCCATTCTCAAATTCTCGCTTGACCTAAAGTTAAGTTGAGCTTGTAGCCAAGAAATGTCGATAGGGCAATTGAGGAGAAGGCGATGTGCGCCTGGGCAAGAATGATTGCGGACGGGAAGCCCGTCCGAGACAGCGAGGAAGCGCAGCAGATCCTAGCCGAGCTGGCGAAGCGCTTCGCCGGCGACCATGGCGACCGACAGCGCGACATTGATGCTGCGCGCTCCCGGCCGCATCGGGATGGTCAGTCGCGCGTCGGCCGCCTGGTGGACTTCTTCCGTCACGCCGGCGGATTCGCGGCCGAACAGGAGAATGTCTCCGGCGGCAAAGGCGAAGTCCGTATAGGCGCTGGTGGTCTTGGTGGTGAGCAGCACAAGGCGGCGCGCATGCGCCTTTCGCCATTCCTCGAAGGCGTGCCAGTCGGCATGGCGGGAAAGCGCCGCCATTTCGAGGTAGTCCATGCCGGCCCGTTTCAGCGCCCGGTCGGAGAGCGGGAAGCCGGCCGGCTCGATGATGTCGACACCGATGTCGAGGCAGGCGGCGAAGCGCAGGATTGTCCCGGTGTTGCCGGCGATATCCGGCTGGTAGAGCGCGATGCGGAGACGATCGTTCATTTCCGCATCCTGCTAATAAGTGGCAGATCGGCCACAGGCGCCTCCGGCCTTCGGCGATTTCTGGACTGGCGGGTGGCCATTTTCTGCGAAGTCGAGTATATGCCCACCATCGTCAACCCGAACCGAATGGAGGGGAACACATGATGACCATGCACATCCAGCTCCCATCCGGGGCTCACGTATGCCCACCGGCGGTTTCGGTACGACGATTCTTCTGACACTTTAAGTCCTCATCGCACCGATTCCCGCCGAACCCAGTTTTCGGCCTTCGAAGGAATCTTGCGATGTTTTTCAAACTGCCAAAGGGGCGCCGCGCCCCCGCTGAACGTGTCAAGACCGATGCTTGCCGTCGTGTCGGGGCCGACGCTCGTCGTCTGGTCCCGGCCGATTCGACCCGCGCTTTCGGCCGAATGCCAGTGGTCGAGGCCGCATCACCCTTTTTAACGCATTTGCATATGGAGGACGGACCAATGTTCGATCCCTACAAGATACCGGGGTCAAGAAGCCTGCACGAGCGCAAGGTGGCCACCTGGGCGCTGCTGATCGGCGAGACCTACTCGTCGGCGGTGCATGCCGAGGAACGGCGCAGGCCGCATCGCGGCATGCTGCCGGACGTCGATTTCTCGCGCGCGGTGCCCGACCACAGCCGGCCCACGCTGGTGCGCCGGATCATCCGTTTGATCCGGCCAGGCGACAGGAACCGGGCAGGTTCCGGCCTTTCGTCCGGAAGTTCGGGGCCGTTAGGATCGTCAAACGAGCCTGTCGGCGAAATGACGGAGAAACCCTATATTGCGCGAAGCAGGGCCGGTGACGCGGATGATTCCGTATCGCCGGCCCGCAGCAGTGCCGCGCGGCCGCAAAGCCTTGCCCATCAATCCCGCGCCGCGTGAGCGCATAGATAAATCGAGTGCCTGGAATGTTCCGCTGGTTTGAAAACAGGCTCGATCCGTTCCCCGCCGCGGAGCCGGTCGAGCCGCCGAAGACGCTGGTCGCTTTCTGCGTGCATTATACGCGTGGCGCCTGGCCTTATATCCTTATCGATGCAGCGCTGGTGACGGCGATCGCCGTCGCCGAAGTGTGGATGTTCGGCTTCATGGGCCGTATCGTCGACTGGCTGTCCGGGCAGAACCGCGAAACCTTCCTGCAGACCGAGAGCTGGAAGCTCGCCGGCATGGCCTTCGTCGTGCTGTTTGCGCTGCCGGGCACGGTATGGCTGCATTCGCTGCTCAACCAGCAGACGCTGATGGGCAACTATCCCATGCGCATCCGCTGGCAGGTGCATCGCTATCTCTTGAAGCAGTCAATGTCGTTTTATCAGGACGAGTTCGCCGGCCGCATCGCCACCAAGCTGATGCAGACGGCACTCGCCGTGCGCGAATGCGTCATCAAGCTGATCGACGTCCTCAACTACGTCATCGTCTATTTCCTCGGCATGCTGTTCATCGTCGGCTCGGCGGATTTGCGGCTGGCGGCGCCACTTGCCGTCTGGCTGGTCGGCTATATCGGGCTGCTGCGTTATTTCATTCCCCGGCTGGGCAAGGTCGGCGAGGAGCAGGCCAATGCGCGCTCGACCATGACCGGCCGCGTCGTCGACAGTTACACCAACATCCAGACGGTGAAGCTGTTTTCCCATGCGCGCCGCGAAGCCACTTTCGCCAGGGAAGGCATGGCCGGCTTCCTCGAGACGGTCTATCGCTCGATGCGGCTGGTCACGGTGCTTTACGGCCTGCTCTACATCCTCAACGCGCTGCTCCTGTTCTCGGTCACCGCGCTGTCGCTGTGGCTGTGGCTCGGCCAGGCTGTCACGATCGGCGCCGTCGCCGTGGTCATCGGCCTGGTGTTGCGCATGTGGGGCATGTCGCAGTGGATCATGTGGGAGATGTCGGGCCTGTTCGAGAATATCGGCACAGTGCAGGACGGTATCCAGTCGATTTCGCTGCCGCGCCTGGTCGAGGATAGGCCGGGTGCGAAGGACATCGCCGTCAGCCAGGGTGAAATCCGCTTCGAGGACATACGCTTCCACTATGGCAAGCAGAAGGGCGTCATCGAGAACCTGTCGCTCACCGTGAAGCCCGGCGAGAAGGTCGGCATTGTCGGCCGCTCGGGCGCCGGCAAATCGACGCTGGTCAATTTGTTGCTGCGCTTCTACGACCTGGAAAGCGGCAAGATCCTCGTCGACGGCCAGGAGATCGCTTCGGTGAAGCAGGATTCGCTGCGCGCGCAGATCGGCATGGTGACGCAGGACACCTCGCTGCTGCACCGCTCCGTGCGCGAAAACATCCTCTATGGCCGCCCGGATGCGACAGATGAGATGCTCATCGAGGCGACGGGGCGCGCCGAGGCGCTGGACTTTATCGGCGGGCTCATCGATGCCAACGGCCGCACGGGATTCGATGCTCATGTCGGTGACCGCGGCGTCAAACTGTCCGGTGGTCAGCGGCAGCGCGTCGCGATCGCGCGTGTGATGCTGAAGGACGCGCCGATCCTCATCCTCGACGAGGCGACATCCGCGCTCGATTCGGAAGCCGAGGCGGCGATCCAGGAAAACCTCTACCGGCTCATGCAGGGCAAGACCGTCATTGCCATCGCCCATCGGCTGTCGACCATCGCGGCGATGGATCGGCTCGTCGTCATGGACAAGGGCCGCATCATCGAGGAAGGCTCGCATGAGGAGCTCGTCGCCAAGGGCGGCCTCTATGCCCAGCTCTGGCAGCGTCAGTCGGGCGGCTTCCTGCTCGATGAAGCGCCAGCCGAGGTCGATGCCAAGGCGCCGGAATCGGAGATGGCAGCGGAGTAACGCGATCGCGATTTGCATCAAGGTTGCGACGATTGCCGGGAATCGATCCCGGGCGTAACCACGACCTGGTCAGAGGGCTTGCCTCGACCTGGTCAGAGGCCTGCCGGCGACCCCGATCGGGTGCCGGCGGGTTTTCGGCATCCATGAGAGAAAAATGCTCGACCGCATCTTCACCTGGTTCGAAAGCCGTTATTCGCCGGTGGCGCTGGCCGACGACAGGCAGCCGCCAATGGGGCTTTGGCGGTTCTACTGGTATTTCATAAGGCAGTTTCGCGCCGCCTATTGGCTGCGCATGAGCATCGTTGCCGTCGCGGCGATAGTAGACGCGATGCTGCCGATTTTCGTCGGCCTGATCGTCGGCCTGCTCTCCAGCACCAAGCCAGGCGATTTCTTCGCGGCGCATGGGCCGCTGCTCGTCATGATGGCGATTGTCGTGCTGCTGCGTCCGCTGTCGATGGTCGTCGACGGGCTCATCCGCAACCACGCCATCGCGCCGAACCTCATCGACCTCATCCGCTGGCAAAGCCATTGGCATGTCGTGCGCCAGGACTGGTCGTTCTTCCAGAACGACTTTGCCGGCCGCATTGGAACCAAGGTCATGCAAAGCGGCGATTCGGTGGAGATGAGCGTCAACCTCACCGTGGATGCCGTCTGGTACGCGCTGGTCTTCGTTGCGGTCGCCATCGTTGTGCTGGCGCGGCTCGACCCACTTCTCCTGGCGGTGGTGGCGGTGTGGCTGGTGTTCTATTGCCTGATCTTCTGCCTGGCGATGCCGAGGATCACGCAACGCTCGTCCCAACTGTCGGAGCGGTGGTCGCAGGTGAGCGGCCGCATGGTCGACAGCTACACCAACATCCTGACGCTCAAGACATTTTCGACCGGCGAGCACGAGGACAAATATGTCTCGCAAGCGGTGGTCGAGCATGCCGACACGTTCTACCGGCTGATGCGTGTTTTCACGTTGATGTGGTCGGCCCTGTTCGTCCTCAACGCGACGCTGCTCATCGCCATAAGCTGGCTGGCGCTGGCCGGCTGGAACGCCGGCGCCATGACCACCGCGGCCGTGGCGACGGCGATACCGTTCGCGCTGCAGATCGCCAACATCTCCGGCAGGATCCTCGATGTCGGCGCCAACGTCTTCCGACAGATCGGCGTCGCCAGCAATTCGATGACGACGATCGCACGTCCCATCAGCATGCAGGACGATCCAGGCGCGCCAGCCCTTGTCGTCAGCGCCGGCGGCATCGAGTTCGACAGGGTGAACTTCAACTATTGGCGCAAGGACGGCAAAGGCGGCGTCATCGACAATTTGTCGCTGACGATCGCGCCGGGCGAGCGGGTCGGCCTGATCGGCCGTTCGGGAGCCGGCAAGTCGACGCTGGTCAATCTCGTGCTGCGGCTGTTCGACGTGCAAGACGGCAAGGTGCTGATCGACGGGCAGGACATCCGCAACGTCTCGCAGGAAAGCGTCCGCGCGGCGATCGGCTTCGTCAACCAGGACACCTCGCTGTTGCATCGATCCGTTCGCGAAAACCTCAAATATGGGCGCCAGTCCGCCAGCGACGAGGCCATGTTCAGCGCCGCCAAGGCCGCTCAGATCGACGATGTGATCGCGGCACTGACCGATCCGCATGGGCAGAGCGGCTATGAGGCGCTTGTCGGCGAGCGCGGCGTGAAGCTCTCCGGCGGCCAGCGGCAGCGCATCGCCATTGCCCGCGTCATGCTGAAGGACGCGCCGATCCTCATCCTCGACGAGGCCACGTCCGCGCTCGATTCGGAGGTGGAGGCCGCCATCCAGGAGAACCTCTACAAGCTCATGCAGGGCAAGACCGTCATCGCCATCGCCCACCGGCTGTCGACCATTGCGGCGATGGACCGGCTCGTCGTCATGGACAAGGGCCGCATCGTCGAGGAAGGCTCGCATGAGACCTTGATCGCCAAAGGCGGGCTCTACGCCCAGCTCTGGCGGCGCCAGTCGGGCGGGTTCCTGCTGGAGGAAAAGCAGGCGGCCGACAGTTTGGCGACGAAAGGCGAAGCCGCCGAATGATGCAAGCCGTCTATCGCTGGTTCGAGCGCTGGGTCTATCCGTTCCGGGAGCCGGCGAATCTTCGACCACCCGCCAGCGTCGGCGGCTTCCTGTGGCATTATGTCGGGCAGGCGAAGCTCGCCTTCTTCGCCATGCTGATCATCGGCGGCATCGCGCCGCTGGTCGAGGCCGGCCTGTTCTATTTCGTCGGCAGGCTGGTCGATATCCTCGATCAATTGCCCGGCGAACGCAGCTGGCACGCGCTTTGGGCCGCAGCCGGCCCAGAACTCATGTTCATGGGCGCGGTGGTGCTCGTCATCCGCACTGCCGTCGTCGGCCTTTCGGCGCTGGTCGACGAGCAGACGATCACGCCCGGATTCTACAATCTGGTGCGCTGGCAGGCGCACCGGCATGTCTCGCGTCAGTCCTACGCCTTCTTCCAGAACGATTTCGCCGGCCGCATCGCGACAAAAGTCTGGCAGGCCGGCCAGGCGACGGGCGACCTGATGGAGAGCTTCATCGAGGTCGTCTGGTTCATGATCGTCTACACGGTGACGACGCTGGCGCTTGTCGCGGGGCTGGATTTGCGGCTGGCAGTGATGGTCGTGGTGTGGATCGCCGCGTTCGGCTGGCTGGCCAAACTCTATCTGCCGGCGATCCGCAAGCATGCCGAGGCGACGGCCGAGGCGGGCTCGATGATCACCGGCCGCATCGTCGATTCCTATTCGAACGTCCAGACGCTGAAGCTGTTTTCGGCCGATGGCGACGACCGCTATATCCGCAACGGCTTCGACATCTATCTCGATGCGCTGCGGCCGTTCACGCGCCGGCTGACCGGCGTGCGCATGGCGCTGACCATGCTCTCCGGCGTCATGATCACTTCGATCGCCGCCTTCGCCATCTATCTGTGGGTCGAAGGTTCGATCACCGTCGGCGCCGTCGCCTTCACGCTGTCGCTGGTGCTCAGGTTGAACATGCTGCTGGGACGGTTGATGATGCAACTCAATGGCATTTTGAGGAATCTCGGCGTGCTGGAGAATTCCAAGGCGCTGATCTCGCAGCCTCTGGGTCTGACCGACGCGCCGGATGCCAAGGAACTGGTTGTCACAGGCGGCCGCATCGAGGTCAGCAACGTCACCTTCCATTACGGCAAGGGGCGAGGTGTGCTCGACGGCATCGATCTCGTCGTGCGTCCGGGCGAGAAGGTCGGGCTGGTCGGGCCGTCCGGAGCGGGCAAGACGACTTTGGCCAATCTGATCCTGCGCCTCTACGATCTGGAAGGTGGCCAGATCCTGATCGACGGTCAGGACATCGCGCAGGTGACGCAGAATTCGCTGCGCGGCAATATCGGCGTGGTCAGCCAGGACACCGCGCTTTTCCACCGCTCGCTGCGCGACAACATCAAGCTTGGCATGCCGGACGCCACCGACGCGCAAGTGATCGCCGCGGCGAAGAAGGCCGAGGCGCATGAGTTCATCCTGGGACTGCGCGACAATCGCGATCGCGCCGGCTACGAGGCCTATGTCGGCGAGCGCGGCGTGAAGCTCTCGGGCGGCCAGCGGCAGCGCGTCGCGATCGCGCGCGTCTTTCTCAAGGATGCGCCGATCTTGATCCTCGACGAGGCGACCTCGGCGCTCGATTCGGACATCGAGGCGGCGATCCAGGAAAATCTGACGCGTCTGATGGAAAGCAAGACCGTGATCGCGATCGCGCACCGGCTGTCGACGATCGCGGCGCTCGACCGGCTGGTGGTGCTCGACGGCGGCCGCATCGTCGAACAGGGCACGCATGACGAGCTGGTGGCGCTCGACGGGCTCTATGCGCGGCTCTGGAAACGACAGTCCGGCGGCTTCCTTTTCAACGAGGAAAGCGTGCTGGAAGAGACGCGACCGGCGGAGTAGAACGGCGCCATGTCGGTACGCATGCCCACGAATTTCGGACGGTCAGGCGCGCAGGAAAGCGCGCTCGACCTGCTCGGCCACGAAATCCTCGCCGAAAAAGCCGCCGCGCTCGGCCGCGCCGGCCAGCGCGTGGAGGAAACCCTTGCCAAGTTGCGCGAGGGCGGCGAGGGCGAGCATCGTAACCGACTGCTCAAGGAAGCGGCCGCGGCCGTTCACGCCTACTTCATCCAGCGCGAGCTTTGCGGCCTGCGCAAGCATGACGCCGTGATCCGCGAATACGATATCCCGAGGGCCGTGCTGGTCAGGCTGGGCGCCAGCTAAACCAGCTACTCCAGCCACTCGGTGATGAAGTGGCCGTTCTCGTGGATGTCGGTGCTTTCGAGCGGGCCGGGGCCGAGATTGGTGAATTTGTGCGGCGTGTCGGGCGGCACGATCAGGATCTGGCCGGCCGTGGCCTTGATTTCCTGATCGCCGATCGTGAACAGGCCGGTGCCGGCGCGGATGACGAAGATTTCCGCATAGGGGTGCTTGTGCAGTCGCGGACCGCCGCCGACCGTCGGCTGATAGTTGAAGATCAGGCAGGAATTGGCGCCGAACTGGCCGCATTGCAGCTCGCCCTTCCAGCGGTCGGAGACCTCGGCCCAGCTGTCGCGTTCAATGACATGCGCCATGGCCGGACAATAGACCGGGCCAGGAGCCGATGTCGAGGCGAACACCGGCCCGATTTCACCCGGGATTTCCCGCTGTTTCACCCTGTCCGGCGGCCAGGCGGGGATGCGCCGGCCACGGCCGCCGCGCATCCCCGCGACAATCTGCCCTTGTGCCTTCACCCGACTGGACAAAAACGGGCCGCACGCATAAACCGAAAATCCAAATGCCGGAGGAATTCGCTAGCCTGTTCGCCATGCGCTGTCGGGCAGGTGCGATTGAGCGGGGACAAGGCTCGGCCTCCGGTTAGGAAGAGGCGAAAGGATCAGGCACCCGTGAGCGCAACCGACATCCACGATCCCAACCGTCGCGATTTTCTCTATGTAGCCACCGGCATGGCCGCCGTTGTCGGCGCTGGAGCCGTCGCGTGGCCGTTCATCGACCAGATGCGTCCCGACGCCTCGACGCTGGCGCTGGCCTCGGTCGAGGTCGATGTCTCCTCGCTGCAGCCGGGCAGCTCGCTGATCGTCAAGTGGCGCGGCAAGCCGGTGGTGGTGCGCAACCGCACCGAAAAGGAAATGAAAGACGGCGAGGCCGTCAATCTCGCCGATCTCAAGGATCCGATCGCGCGCAATGCCAACCTGCCGTCCGACGCGCCGGCGACCGATGCCAACCGCACCACGCCCGGCAAGGAAGCCTGGATGGTGATGGTGCAGGTCTGCACCCATCTCGGCTGCATCCCGCTCGGCCAGGAAGGCGATTTCGGCGGCTGGTTCTGCCCGTGCCACGGTTCGCAATACGACACCGCCGGCCGCATCCGCAAAGGCCCGGCGCCGGAGAACATGGCGATCCCGGTATTCAAGTTCATTTCCGATACCAAGATCCTTATCGGTTGAGGCAGGGGATATTTCGATGAGCGAGGGACACTCGACCTATACGCCCAAGACCGGTATCGAGCGCTGGTTCGACGCCCGCATGCCGCTGCCGCGGCTGATCTATGACAGCTTCGTCGCCTATCCGGTGCCGCGCAACCTCAACTACATGTGGACGTTCGGCGGCATCCTGTCGATCATGCTGGTCTCGCAGATCCTGACCGGCATCGTGCTGGCCATGCACTACACGTCCGACACCACTCTCGCCTTCGATTCGGTCGAGAAGATCATGCGCGACGTGAATTCGGGCTGGCTGCTGCGCTACCTGCATGCCAACGGCGCCTCGTTCTTCTTCATCGCCGTTTACCTGCATATCTTCCGGGGCCTCTTCTACGGCTCCTACAAGGCGCCGCGCGAGCTCCTGTGGATCCTCGGCTGCATCATCTACCTCCTGATGATGGCGACCGGCTTCATGGGCTATGTGCTGCCCTGGGGCCAGATGAGCTTCTGGGGCGCCACCGTCATCACCGGCTTCTTCAGCGCCATCCCGCTGGTCGGCAACTGGATCCAGCAGCTGCTGCTCGGCGGCTTCGCCGTCGACGATCCGACGCTGAACCGCTTCTTCGCGCTGCACTACCTGCTGCCGTTCATGATCGCCGGCGTGGTGGTGTTGCACGTCTGGGCACTGCATGTCGTGGGCCAGTCGAATCCGACCGGCATCGAGGTCAAGTCGAAGACCGACACCGTGGCGTTCACGCCCTATGCGACCATCAAGGACGCGTTTGGCATGATCGTGTTCCTGTTCGTCTTTGCTTATTTCGTCTTCTACCTGCCGAATTATCTCGGCCATGCCGACAACTATATCGTCGCCAACCCGCTGAAGACGCCGGCCCACATCGTTCCGGAATGGTACTTCCTGCCGTTCTACGCGATCCTGCGCGCCATCACCTTCAACGTCGGGCCGATCAACTCCAAACTCGGCGGCGTGCTGTGCATGTTCGGCGCCATCGCCATGCTGTTCCTGGTGCCGTGGCTCGATACCTCCAAGGTGCGCTCGGCAGTGTACCGCCCGTGGTATAAGCTGTTCTTCTGGCTGTTCGTGGCCGACGCCATCCTGCTTGGCTGGCTTGGCTCGCAGCCGGCGGAAGGCGCTTATGTGTTCATGGCGCAGATGGCCACGCTCTTCTACTTCGCCTTCTTCCTGATCATCATGCCGGTGCTCGGCCTGATCGAGACGCCACGCAGGCTGCCGAACTCGATCACCGAGGCGGTGCTGGAGAAGAACAAAGGCGGCAGCGGGCATCCGGCGGGCGCTACGGCCGCACCACAGACCAAGGGTTGAGCGGTAGAGAATCTAAGGGGATTTGGCATGAAGAAGATTCTCACCTCGCTGGCGCTGATCGGCCTTGTGGCTGCCGGCACCGCGGCAATAGCCGCTGAAGAGGAACACAACGCGGCCGCGCCGACGCATTTCCCGATCAACGAGCCGAAGGAAATGAGCTGGAGCTTCACCGGCCCGTTCGGAACTTATGACAAGGCGCAGCTGCAGCGCGGCCTCAAGGTCTACAAGGAAGTCTGCTCGGCCTGTCATTCGATGAATCTGGTGGCGTTCCGCACGCTGTCGGACCTCGGCTATTCCGAGGCGCAGATCAAGTCGCTGGCCGCGACCTACACGATCCATGACGGCCCCAACGATGCTGGCGACATGTTCGATCGTCCCGGCAAGCCGTCGGACCATTTCCCGGCGCCGTTCCCGAATGTAGAGGCCGCGGCCTCCGCCAATGGCGGCGCCGCTCCGCCGGACATGTCGCTGCTCGCCAAGGCGCGCGGCGTCGAGCGCGGTTTTCCGCAGTTCGTCTTCGACATCTTCACTCAGTATGATGCGGGTGGCCCGGACTACATCCACTCGCTGCTGACCGGCTACGATCAGACGCCGCCCGCCGGCATGGTCATCCCGGAAGGCACGCACTACAATCCGTATTTCATGTCCGGCGTATCGCTGAAGATGCCGAAGCCGCTCTCCGACGGTCAGGTGACTTATGACGACGGCGCGCCGCAGACTGTCGATCAGTATTCTCGCGATGTGGCGAGCTTCCTGGCATGGGCGGCAGAGCCGCATATGGAGGACCGCAAGAAGACCGGCTTCCGCGTGCTGGCGTTCCTGCTGCTGTTCGGCGCATTGATCTACATGACCAAGCGCCGCGTGTGGGCCGACGTGGCGCACTGAGGCGCTATCGACCGCACGCAATGCAAGAAGGGCGCCGCAAGGCGCCCTTCTTGCATTTCGGCATGCGTAAACCGGACCATGTCACATGGCCGTCATCGCGGGCGGTGATCCTGCCTTGCCCTCATCAAAGGATCACACCCATGAGAAGATACGTCTCGCTCGCGGCCGGCTTCCTGCTGCTCGTCACTGGATACGCCGCCCATGCTGACGAAGCCCAGCCTTTCGTCACCAACAAGGACATCGACCTGACGATGATCCTGCCGCCGCCGCCAGCCAATGATTCGGCGGAAACCAAAGCCGAGCTCGGCGAGGTGCTGACGTTGCAGGTGACGCGCACGCCGGAAATGGAAAAGCGCGCCATCGCCGATGCCGAAGAGAATGTCTGGCGCTTCGCGGATGTCATGGGGCCGAAGTTCAACAAGGAAACGCTGCCGAAGTTCAGCGCCTTCTTCGATCGCGTCGTGGCGACCGAAGGCGCCGTCGTCGATCCGGCCAAGGATGTCTGGAAGCGTCCGCGCCCACATCAGCTCAGCGACCTGGTCAAGCCGGTCGTGAAGCTGTCGAACTCCGGTTCCTGGCCGTCGGGTCATGCGACGGTCGGCACCATGATGGGCATCATCCTCGCCGATATGGTTCCGGAAAAGCGCGCCGAGATCATGGCGCGTGCGGCCGAATTCGCCCATAACCGCGTGGTCGGCGGCATCCACTATCCGTCCGACATCGAGATGGGAAAGATTTCCGGCAGCGTCATCGCCGCGGTCCTGCTCAACCGCCCCGATTTCAAGGCCGAATACGAAGTGGCGCGCTCCGAGTTGCGCTCGGATCTCGGCATGTAGTCGCGGCGATCTCGTCTGCCTTTCGAAGGGCGCCTTCGCAGGCGCCCTTTTCATTATGGCCGAGGCCGTTCAGGGGCTGATCCTTTGCCGGATGTGCTTGTCTCTGGCGTAACATCGCGGTAGCCCTTGTCGGTCGCGTCGGGCAGCAATGGCCGACGCCGTCAAATCCGACAGCCGGACACGCGGAAAGCCTCGATGAAATCCTCCCTCGAAGACACGCTGCTTGCGGCCATCCGCACCATTCCGGATTACCCCAGGCCCGGCATCCTGTTTCGCGACATCACCACGCTGCTCGGCAATGCGCGCGCCTTTCGCCGCGCCATCGACGAGCTGGTGCATCCCTATGCCGGGCTGAAGATCGACAAGATCGCCGGCATCGAGGCGCGCGGCTTCATCCTGGGCGGCGCCGTGGCGCACCAGCTTTCGGCGGGCTTCGTGCCGATCCGCAAGAAGGGCAAGCTGCCTTATGAGACGGTGCGCGTGGCCTACAGCCTCGAATACGGGCTGGACGAGATGGAGATGCACAAGGACGGCGTCTCGCCGGGCGAGAAGGTGATCGTCGTCGACGACCTGATTGCCACCGGCGGCACGGCGGAAGCGGCGGTGAAGCTGCTCAGGCAGATCGGCGCCGACATCGTCGCGGCCTGCTTCGTCATCGACCTGCCGGACCTCGGCGGCCGCCAGAAGCTGGAAGCGCTCGACGTGCCGGTGAGGACGCTGATCGGGTATGAGGGGCATTGAGCAGGCCTGCCCTTCTCCCCTTGTGGGAGAAGGTGTCGCCGAAGGCGACGGATGAGGGGTGCTCCAGGGAAAGCCAGCGTC